>CP073694.1:3000025-3300038 GCA_018228705.1 Dysosmobacter sp. Marseille-Q4140
ATTCGGGAAATCGAATGGACTCCTACATGATACCGCCGTCGATTCGCTCCTTCAGTTCGTTCAGATAGACCCACCGCTCCGTCTTTTCCTCCAGGGCGGCCTCCAGCGCCGCCAGGCGCTCCTGGACCTCCTGAAGCCGCACATAGTCGCTGCCGCAGGCAGCCTCCTCCGCCCGGCAGGCGGCCACCTGCTCCTCCAGGTCCGCCAGGTCCGCGTCGATGGTCTCGAACTCCCGCTGCTCCTTGAAGCTGAATTTCAGCTTTTTCTCCCGGGGGCGGGCCTGGGGGCGCTCCTTCGGCGCCTCTGTCCGGGCGGGGGCCTCCTCCGCCCTCCGGTCCCGCTCCCAGTCGGACCAGTTGCCGCTGTGACGGCGCACCTCGCCGCTGCCCGTGACCTCAAAGATCTGCTCCGCCAGCTTGTCCAGGAAGAAGCGGTCGTGGGACACCGCCAGCACCGGGCCGGGGAAGTCCTGGAGATAGTCCTCCAGAATGGACAGTGTGGTCACGTCCAGGTCGTTGGTGGGCTCATCCAGCACCAGCACGTTGGGCGCCGCCATCAGCACGGAGAGCAGGTACAGCCGCCGCCGCTCCCCGCCGGAGAGGCGGCCGATGGGCACGGACTGGAGATCGCCGGGGAACAAAAACCGCTCCATCATCTGGTTGGCGGAGAAGGTGCCCTGGTCGGTTTTCACCTCGTCGGCAATGTCGTGGATGAAGTCGTAGACCCGCTGTTCGAGATCCAGCTCCCTGCCCTCCTGGGAGAAATGGCCGATCTTCACCGTGGTCCCGATCTCCACGGTGCCGCTGTCCGGGGCCAGCTCTCCGGTGAGGAGCCGCAGCAGGGTGGTCTTGCCAGCGCCGTTGCGGCCTACGATGCCGATGCGGTCCCGGCGCAGGAGATTGTATGAGAAGCCGGACACCACGGTCCGGTTCCCGAAGGACTTGGTCACATCGGTCAGCTCGATGATCTTTTTGCCCAGACGGCTGGAGGCCGCCGCCATCTGCACGGCGCTGTCAGTCTCCGGGACATCCCGGTTCAGAAGGTCCTCGTAGCGCTGGATGCGCTCCTTGGACTTGGTGGTCCGGGCCCGGCAGCCCCGCATGATCCACTCCCGCTCCCCCCGCAGGATGGCCTGGCGCTTGCGCTCGCTGGCCTCGGCCATCTCCAGCCGCTCTGCCTTCAGCTCCAGGTACTTGGAGTAGTTGGCCTCGTAGTGGTAGAGCTTGCCCCGGTCCAGCTCCGTGATGCGGTTGACCACCCGCTCGAGAAAATAGCGGTCATGGGTCACCATGATGAGCCCGCCCTTGAAGCGGCGCAGCCACTCCTCCAGCCAAGCCACCATCTCACTGTCCAGGTGGTTGGTGGGCTCGTCCAGCACCAGCACGTCCGCCGGATGGATCAGGGCCGCCGCCAGGGCCACCCGCTTGCGCTGGCCGCCGGAGAGGGTGCTCACCGGCTGATTCCAGTCCGGGATGCCCAGCCGGTCCAGCATGGCCTTGGCCTCATATTCGTTCAGCTGGCGAAATTCCGCCGGATAATGGAGGAACACCTGCTCCAGGGCCGTGGCCTCCGGGTCCATCTCCGGGTTCTGGGAGAGGAAGCTGATCTGCACGTTGGGGTTCCGGGCGATGGTGCCGCCGTCCGGTTCCAGAGCTCCGGAGAGGACCTTGAGAAAGGTGGACTTGCCGGTGCCGTTGATGCCGATGACGCCGATCTTGTCCCCCTCGTTGAGGTAGAGGTTCACATCATCCAGCAGCTGGCGGCTGCCGAAGTTGATGGAGAGATGTTCCGCGGATAAGAGCATAGGGGATTCCTCCTGTCAAAACTGGTTCCATTGTACCACGGGGGCCGGGCTTTTACCAGTGGGAAAAGCCTTGCAATGCCGGGGGCGGCAGGGTACAATAGCGGTGAAACGGAGGAGCGTCCATGAAAGATATCAGGGGCTTCGAGCCCTGGTTTTTTATTCTGTTCGGCCTGTTCCACCTGCACCGGATCTGGGGCCTGCTGGACCGGTCCGGCTACGCGGGCTTCTGGATGGGGCTGCTGACGGAGCGGGGGCCTCTCTACTGGGGGCTCATGGCAGCGCTGGGCGGACTGTGCCTGGCGGGGCTTGCGCTGTTTTTCCGCTGCTTCCGGCAGCGGCGCTGGTGGCGGTGGGCCTATCTGCTGGGCGGCGGATATGTGCTGTTCGACCTGTTTGCCATTGCGGCGGGGCTGCCGGCCTGGCGGCGGCTGCTGAGCGCCATGTTCGATACCGGCGCCTGGTACTGGAACGGTCTCTGGGGCGGCTTCTCGGCGCTGGGCGGCGTCTGCCTGGCCTTCGGGCTGGCCCTGCTGCGGGAGAGGAGGCGGGCGTGATGGAGACCATCTCCTACACCCTGCCGCCGGAGCAGGACGGCGCCACGGTCCGCCACATCCTCCGCGCGCAGCTGCACTTCTCCTCCCACGGCGTCTCCCGCCTGGCCCATGCGCCGGACGGCATCACCGTCAACGGCCTCCACGCCCGCACCACCCAGGTCCTGCGGACCGGCGATGTGCTGACGGTGGAGACCGGGGACCACCGTCCGCCCAGAGCCGTGGCGGTGCCCGGGGACTGGCCGCTGCCGGTGGTGTGGGAGGACGGCCACCTGCTGGTGGTGAACAAGCCCGCCGGCATGGCGGTCCACGCCTCCAGCTTCGTGCCGGAGACGCCCACCGTGGCCGGGGCCCTGGCCTGGCAGCGGGGGAGCGATTTCATCTTCCACCCGGTGAACCGGCTGGACAAGGGCACCACCGGCCTTATGGCGGTGGCCAAGAGCGGCTATGTCCACGACCTGCTGCGCCGGCAGCTCCACACGCCCCACTTCCGCCGGGAGTACCGGGCGGTATGCCTGGGGTGCCCGGTGCCGCCGGAGGGGACCGTGGACGCCCCCATCGGACGGGACGAGCCCTCGCCGGTCCGGCGCTGTATCCGGCCCGACGGCGCCTCCGCCCGGACGGCCTACCGCACTCTGGCCCGGGCGGACGGGATGAGTCTGCTGGCCGTGGTGCCGGAGACCGGGCGGACCCACCAGATCCGCCTGCACATGGCCCACCTGGGCTGTCCCCTGGCCGGGGACTGGCTCTACGGCACCGAGGACCCGGACCTGATCCCCCGGCCCGCCCTCCATGCCTTCGCCCTGGCCCTGACCCACCCCGTCACCGGGGAGCGCCTGCATCTGACGGCGCCGCTGCCGCCGGACATGGCACGGCTGGTCCCGCCGCCGGAGGACGACCACCCAATGAACTTTTAAGCGCGGGAGCGCATAAGGAGGAATATTATGTTAACTTGGAACGTCACCTACCACTGCAAGCCCGGCCGGCGTGAGGCCTTCTATCAGGCGGTCACGGACCTGGGCGTCCGGGCCAACTCCCTCAGCGAGGCCGGCAACGTCAAGTACGACTACTACTTTGATGCCCAGGACCCGGACGCGCTGCTGCTGGTGGAGACCTGGGAGACGCCGGAGCTTCAGCAGGCCCACTGTCAGACGGAGCTGTTCGCCAAGCTCCAGGCGCTGAAGGCGGACTACTGCGCCAGCGTCGCCATCGACAAATTCAACTACTGAGCAGAAAACGGGGCGGGAGGCCTATGGCCTCCCGCCCTGTTTCAGCTTACATACAGTCCGCCAGCTCCTGAAGCTCCAGGAAAAACCGGGACAGGTGGAACCCGTCCGCCACCGCATGGTGAATGTTGAGGGAGAGGGGCATCAGGACCCGCTCCCCCACGGGCTCGTACTTTCCCCAAGTGACCACCGGCCCCAGGTAGGTGCCGCTGTCGAAAATGTGCATATCGAAGCTGCGGTACCGGATCCAGGGCAGGCAGGATATGTCAAAGGTGTTGGGCGGCACATCCATCTGATCGAAGTGGTCCAGAGCCGCATACCGTTTCCGATCCTTCAGGAAACGGCGGTGAAAGAGCGCCGGATCCGGGTCAAAGGGTGTCACCAGCTTGACGAAAGTTTGCCTGTCCGGGCGGAAATCGGCATAATAGGGCTCGATCCGCTCCCAGAGGACCAGCCGGTTCCGATCATCCCAGCCGTACCGGAATTCGTCGTGGGCGTTGAGGACCCTGGTCACCATCCAGATCATGGCGGGATAGAAGGAAAGGCCTCGTTTATGCAGACTGTTCAGCAGCCGGGATACGTCCAGATCCACCGTCATGCTCATGACGCAGCGCAGGTCATCGATGAAATGCCGGAACACCGGACCGCGATCCCAGACGCTCAGATCGACTATGGTGTGTGCGGGCAGGTTTGCGTTTGTATTCATAAAAGCCTCCTGAAATCAAAATGGATCGGTTCAGGAGGCCGTGTCAAGGCCGCGCTTCACAGAGGTTCCCCCCTCTCCTGAAGATGGCCCCATTTTATCAAAGCGGCGTGGCGGAAGTCAACGCCGCCCCTTGACAAACCCGCCCCGCCGCCCTATCCTGAAAAAAATGATTTCTGACAGGAGGGCCCCATGACCACACGGCTGCTGGAGCGGTTCGACCGCATCATCGTATTCGACACCGAGACCACCGGCATCGACTTTGTTCAGGACGAGATCATCGAACTGGGGGCCGTGTGCCTGACGGCGGAGGGGGAGACCGGCGCCATGGACGATCTGATCCGCCTGTCCCCGGGCCGGGCCCTGCCGCCCTTCATCACGGACCTGACCGGCATCACGCCGCAGCAGCTGGAGATGGAAGGCGTGGAGAAATCCGCCGCCGCGGAGCGGTTCTGCCGTCTGCTGGAGGGGGCGGAGCGGCCGCTGCTGGCCGCCTACAACGCCCAGTTCGACCTGAGCTTTCTCTACTATCTGCTGCGGCCTCTGGGCCGGGCGGCGGTGCTGGGGCCGCCCCGGTTCCTGGATCTGCTGACCGTGTACCGGGACCGGCGGGACTACCCCCACAAGCTCTGCAACGCCATCGAGGCCTTCCATCTGGAGGACGCGGCGGTCAACAGCCACCGGGCCGTGGACGACGCCCGGGCGGCCCTGGCCCTGCTGGGCGCCATGGAGGCGGAGCGGGACGATCTGGACCGGTACATCGACCTCTTCGGCACCCACCCCAAGTACGGCGTCTCGGGCAAACGGATCTCCTCTGTCACCTACCGGCCCCAGTCCTACCAGCGGACAAGGCCCCTGTACGAGACCGGGGAAGTGTGAAGGAATTGTGAATTTTTGCGGAAGGGCTTGCAATATGACAACCTGTCGGCTATGATAAGCGACAGGTTGTCATATTTCTTTTCCTCCGCCGGAAAATTTCTCTTGACCTTCCCCCTGGTGGAAGGCGCAGAATGTCCGCGGGATGAAGAAAGCGGCGCCGTCATATCGTATTGTTTGAGAGGAGGGGAGCGCCGTGCCGAGCAGCACGTTTATGAACCTGCCGCCGGAAAAGCAGGAAAAGCTGCTGGAGGCTGCCACCCGGGAATTCTCCAGCCGGCCCTTCAACGAGGCCTCCATCAACCAGATCATCAAGGAGGCCGGTATCCCCCGGGGCAGCTTCTATATGTACTTCCAGGACAAGGAGGAACTGTTCCGGTATCTGCTGCGGGGCTATGTGGACCAGATGGTCATGGTCATCGAGGAGCTGCTGCTGCGCCGGAAGGGGGACATCTTCCAGGCCCTGCTGGACCTGTACGACTACTTGGCCGCCAAGGGCGGCGCCCAGCACCTGGGGGAGATGGGGGCTATGGCCCGCATCCTCCACTGCAACCAGGGGATGCAGAAAACAGGCCTTTTGGGGATGCTGGATCCCGGGGCCATCCTGGAACGGCTGAAGGACGCGGTGAACCCGGACCTGCTGGATCTGCGGCGGGAGCGGGACCTTGGAGATATCCTGGGCGTGCTGCTGAGCACCACGGTGCCCATGGTCTATGCCGGCCTGCAGGCCGGCGCCGCTCCCGGCAGCCGGGAGCGGCTGGAAAATGTATTGGAGATCCTGCGGCGGGGCATGGGAAAGACGCCGCCGGAAAACTGAGAGAAGGAGCGCATTATGGAAGAACTGATGAAGGAAGAGGCCGTTCAGGACCCGGCGCCGGTTCAGACGCCGGAGACCAAGCAGAAATGGAAGCCCCATCTGCCCAAGAGCAAAAAGGGCAGGCGCTGGCTGAAGATCGGCGTGGCACTGGTGATTGTGGCTGCCATTGTGGGCGGATGCATGTCCAGCCTGAAAAAGAACGTCAACAGTACACTGGCGGGGGCGTATCTGGTGGCCACTGCCACCCGGCAGGATCTGACGGTCAGCGTCTCCGGCACCGCCACGCTGGAGCCCGCGGACTCCTACAATGTCACCACGCTGATCTCCGGCGAGATCCTGGACTCCCCCTTCGAGGTGGGAGACCTGGTCAGCAAGGATACGCTGCTCTACGCCATGGACAGCAGCGACGCCCAGGATTCCGTGTCCCGGGCGGAGATCTCCGTGGAGCAGGCCCGGCTCAGCTATGAGCAGGCCCAGGAGGCCCTGCACCCCACGGCGCCCCTCAGCGGCATCATCGGGGAGGTCTATGTCCACAACGGCCAGAGCGTCACCGCCGGTACTCAGATCGCCAAGGTGGTGGCCAGTACGGAGCTGACCATGGACTTCCTGTTCGCCTTTGCCGATCCCGCCGACTTCTACATCGGCCAGCAGGCCACAGTGTTCATCGACGGCTTTGACGGCTCCCAGATGGGCACGGTGACCTATGTCTCCAACTCCAGCGCCATCACGGCCAATGGCAAGGAGGCCGTCTCCGTCCGGGTGCGGCTCAATAACCCCGGCGCCGTCTCCGACGCCTTCACCGCCTCCGCCGTCATCGGCAGCTACACCAGCTACGGGGAGACGCCGGTGGCCATGCCCGCCTCCGCCGTGGTCTACGCCACGGCCTCCGGCACCATCAACGATCTCAATATGCTCTCCGGCAACACCGTCTCCAAGGGCGACGTGCTGTGCACCGTGGAGTCCGAGACCACCCGGAACCAGATCGAAAACGCCCGGCTGAATCTGGCCTCCGCCCAGCTCTCCGCCGGTACCGCCCAGGGGACCGTGGACGACTACAACATCACCTCCCCCATCGCCGGAACCGTTATTGAGAAAAACTTCAAGGCCGGGGACAAGGTGGACGGCGCCGCCTCCGGCACCCTGGCGGTGATCTACGACCTGAGCTATCTGAAGCTGGAGGTGGCCGTGGACGAACTGGACATCGGCAAGGTGGAAGTGGGCCAGCAGGTGGAGATCACCGCCGACGCCCTGGAGGGCCAGACCTTCACCGGCG
Organism: Dysosmobacter sp. Marseille-Q4140; assembly: GCA_018228705.1. Taxonomy (NCBI): domain Bacteria; kingdom Bacillati; phylum Bacillota; class Clostridia; order Eubacteriales; family Oscillospiraceae; genus Dysosmobacter; species Dysosmobacter sp. Marseille-Q4140. The sequence continues at coordinate 3,007,276 of CP073694.1, forward strand.
TGGTAGACACCATCAGCATCAGCGGCAACACGGTGAACGGCGCCACCAGCTACCCGGTCACCATCATCCTGGAGGACTACGGCGATCTGCGCCCGGGCATGAACGTCTCCGCGAAGATCATCGGCGACGAGATCCCCAACGCCCTGTGTATCCCCGTGGACGCTGTGGGCCGGGGGAATGTGGTCACGGTGCCGGGAGAGGGCGCCATGAACGCCGACAACACCGCCGTGGCGGACATCACCAAGCTGGAGACCCGGGAGGTGACCCTGGGCCGCAACGACGATATGTACATCGAGGTGACGAGCGGTCTGGAGGAGGGCGACATCGTCCTGATCGAAAACCAGGCCTCCAGTCTGATGGATATGATGATGTCGACGGGAGGCTGAGCCCATGGAGCACCTCATTGAACTGAAGGACGTCTACAAGATCTACCAGATGGGCGAGGAGACGGTCCACGCCCTGGACGGCGTCAGCCTGACGGTGGATCCGGGGGAGTTCGTGGCCATCGTGGGCTCCTCCGGCTCCGGCAAGTCCACGGCCATGAACATCATCGGTTGCCTGGACGTGCCCACCTCCGGCACCTATCACCTGGGGGGCATCGACGTGTCCACTATGGAGGACGACCAGCAGGCGGAGGTCCGCAACAAGATGCTGGGTTTCATCTTCCAGCAGTACAACCTGATCCCCAAGCTCACGGTCCAGGAGAACGTGGAGCTGCCGCTGCTGTATGCCGGCGTCAGCGCAGAGGAGCGTCACCGCCGAGCGGTGCAGTCCCTGGAGCGGGTGGGCCTGGCCGACAAGCGGAAGAACCTGCCCAGCCAGCTCTCCGGCGGCCAGCAGCAGCGGGTGTCCATCGCCCGGGCTCTGGCGGGCAAGCCTTCGGTCATCCTGGCCGACGAGCCCACCGGCGCCCTGGACTCCCGCACCGGCCGGGAGGTGCTGCGGTTTTTGCAGCAGCTCAACCGGGAGGGGGACACGGTGGTCCTCATCACCCACGACAACTCCATCGCCGTCAAGGCCCGGCGGATCGTTCGCCTCCAGGACGGCAAGATCATCTATGACGGGGATGCGGGTGACCCCCAGGCTCTGGTCCAGCCCCATGAGTACGACGAGGAGACAGAGGAGGCGGGCCTATGAATTTCACACAGTCCTTCAAGCTGGCCCTCAATTCCCTGCGCACCAGCAAGATGCGGGCCTTCCTCACCATGCTGGGCATCATCATCGGTGTGGGCGCGGTCATTGTGATATTGTCCCTGGGCAACGGCATGACCAACATGATGAACGAGCAGTTCGAGACCCTGGGCGCCAACCTGGTACAGGTGATGGTGTGGCCCCGGGGCGAGGGCGGCACCCGGGATGTGGACGCCGACGACCTGTACGATCTGGTGGAGCAGTACCCCCAGTACCTCACCGGCGTCTCGCCCTATGTCTCCGCCAGCGCCAAGGTGCGCAGCGGCACGGAGAGCTTTGACCGCACCAGCGTCTACGGCGTCAGCGAATCCTTCTTCAAAAGCGATACCCAAAAGACCATGCAGGGCGAGAGCCTGTCCAAGGGCCGCTTCCTGCGGTACATCGACGTGGAGCGGCATCAGAATGTCTGCGTGATCGGGTCCTATCTGGAGCTGGAGGCCTTCCGGGGCGACGCCCTGGGAAAGAGCCTGTCCATCGGCGGGATCCCCTATACGGTGGTGGGTGTGCTTTCGGAGAATGCCGACAACACCGAGGGCAGCGGCGACGACAAGGTCTATATCCCCTATGAGAACGCCAGCCGTCTCAGCGGAGGGTCCTATCAGGATATGTACCTGATGACCAGCACCAGCCGGGACACGGCCGCGGCCGCCAAGGGCATCATTGAAAACCGGCTGCAAAAGACCTACCAGTCCACGGACTACTATATGGTCATGACTTCCGCGGAGATGATGGACGCCATGAACACCATGATGAACACCATGATGATCGTGCTGGTGGCCATTGCCGCCATTTCCCTGCTGGTGGGCGGCATTGGTATCATGAACATCATGCTGGTGTCCGTCACGGAGCGGACCCGGGAAATCGGCATCCGCAAGTCCCTGGGCGCCAAACAGAGGGATATCCGCAGCCAGTTCGTCATCGAGGCCGGCACCACCTCCGCCGTGGGCGGCGTGCTGGGGATTCTCTTTGGAGTGGCTCTGGCCGCCGTGGCCACGGCTCTGGTGGGCGGATTGATGACCTCCGGTATGGGCGGCGCCACCTTTGCCGCCGCGCCCAGCGCCGGGGACATTGCTATCAGCTTCGGTGTGTCCGTGGGTATCGGTATCCTGTTCGGCTACTTGCCCGCCAATAAGGCGGCAAAGCTCAACCCCATCGACGCCCTGCGCTACGAATAAGCGACCGGCCGCCCGTCCCGAAAGGGATGGGCGGCACTCATTTCAAAAATTTTTCCTTCCCCCCAAACTTTTCGCCGCTTTGCCGCGTCTGTAAGGCAGAACGAAACAGAAAGGACCATGAACGTGACACGAGTATCGGAACAACAGCTGACCGGCTTTCTTGTGGAAAATCAGGCGCGGTTCTATCGTCTGGCTTACAGCTATCTCCAAGACAGGGAAGAGGCTCTGGACGCGGTACAGACCGCTGTCTGCAGGGCACTGGAACGACAGGAAAGCCTTCGGGAAGCAGACGCCATGCGCACCTGGTTTTACCGCATTTTGGTCAATGTGTGCATGGATGCTCTGCGAAGGCGGAAACTGGTGACTCTGGTGCCGCCGGAGGCGCTGGACACCGGCAGCTATGAAGATCCGCTGCCGGCGGACGGGGACCTTGCCAGACGGGTGGAGGCGCTGCCTCCGGAGGTGAGCACCATCGTGAAGCTGCGGTTTTACGAGGATCTGTCCCTCAAGGAGATCAGTGCCGTCACCGGCTGCAACCTCAGCACGGTCAAGACACGGCTGTACACTGGCCTGAAGAAATTACGGGTATCAATGGAAGGAGTAAATGAAGCATGAAAGAGTTTGATAAGGCAAGAGAGAACTATGAGTCCACGCCCATCCCCGAGGAGCTGAACGATCGCGTCCAGGCGGGCATCCGACAGGGCCGGGAAGCCCATCGCCGCGCATCCCGCCGGCCGCTGGTCCGCACACTGGGTACCTGCGCCGCATGCCTTGCGGTGCTGGTGGGTGCGCTGAACATCTCCCCCACCTTCGCAGCGGCAGCGTCCGATGTGCCGGTGCTGGGCGGACTGTTCCAGGTGCTGACGGTCCGCAGCTATGATACGGTCCGGGACGGCATCGACTATGATGTCTCTGTTCCCGAGGTGGAGGCCGACAGCGCTGTGGCCGACAGCGCTGTGGCCGACCGGATCAACGCCGAGATCCAGGAGCGCGTGGATGCCCACATGGAGAAGGCCCAGCAGGACTGGGAGGATTATCAGGAGGCGTTCTTCGCCACCGGCGGCACCGAGGAGCAGTGGGGCGACCGGAAGATGGACGTGATCGTCGACTACGAGATCAAGAGCCAGACCGATACCACTGTGTCCTTTGTGGTGGACTTCGGTGAGGGCTGGGTCGCCGCCAACCAGCAGCGGTTCTGCTACAACCTGGATCTGGAGAATGACCGGGACATCACTTTGGAGGACCTGCTGGGTGAAAACTGGGTGGAGATCTGCAATGACGCCGTGAAGGCCGGCATGGCCGCTCAGATCGAGGCGGACGGCTTCGACTACTTCTTCCCGGCGGAGCAGGGCGGCTTCACCATGGTGGATGAGACCACCAGCTTCTATATCAACGAAAACGGCGACCCCGTTCTGGTGTTCCCGGAGTACTCCATCGCCGCCGGCGTAGCCGGGATCCTGGAGTTCCCCGTTGAGCAGTAAAATGAAATAAAGAAATCCTCTCTTCAAAACACCAAGGCCCCGTCCAAACAGGGACGGGGCCTTGGTGTTGTCTTTTGGGTACGGTGGCCGCTTACATGTCGAACACACCCATAATCACGATGCCGATGACGACCAGCAGGATCATGGCGTAGTGCTTCCAGGACAGCTTCTCCTTCAGGAACAGCCGGCTCCACAGCACGGAGGCGGCGCAGTAGGCGGAGATGATGGGGGCGGACATGGCCAGGTGCTCGGTGTCCGCGATGGCATAGATGTAGGCAAACTGGCCGGCAGTTTCGAAGATGGCGCCGGTGTACTTGGGGGCCTCCATCTTCGGGATCAACTTATCCTTCTTGATGAGGACCACATACATGAAGCACAAAATACCTGCCAGCAGGAAGGTCAGCTCATAGGCCACGTTGGCGCTGTCCTCGTTGAGGGTCTCCAGCACCCGGTTATCGGCAAAGGTGCCGGCGGCGTCCAGCAGGCAGTAGGCCACCGGCAGGGCCAGGGCCAGAAAGCTCTTGGCGTACTTATAGTTGCCGGCTTCCTGCCGCTGGGCCCGCAGGGTCTCGTCCTCGCAGGCGTCCACAACGCCCAGGCCGATGGCGCCCACGCACACCAGCGCCACGGCGAACAGCGCCAGGGGGGAGTAGTCCTCGCCGCCCACGAACAGCAGCGTCAGCACCGCCACCAGGGCGCCGGAGGAGTTGCAGATGGGGGAGGAGATGGACAGCTCGATGTACCGCAGGCCCAGATACCCCAGGGTCATGGAGCCGATGTACAGCAGGGACACCGGCAGGTAGGTCAGCAGGATGGAGAGGCTGATCTCCGTGCCGCCCACAAAGATCTCGAAAGCGGCATGCAGGCCCATGACCACACCCACGGCCATGACCATTTTCAGATGGCTGTACTTGTCAGATGCGTCCCGGCAGCCGATCTTGGAAAACAGGTCGGAGCCGCTCCAGCACAGCAGGGCAATGATAGAAAGCCAAAACCACATAATTCAAATTCTCCCAAAACAAACAGATTTTTGATTTATTCCGGCAGGCGGGTCAGTCCCGCTTCCACCAGCTTCTGCAGGCTCATGAGGATGCCGAGCTTCGCGTGATACCAGGTGAGCCCGCCTTGGAAATACACGGCGTAGGGGGGACGGATGGGGCCGTCGGCGGAGAGTTCAATGGAGCTGCCCTGGACAAAGGCGCCCGCCGCCATGATGACGTCGGAGTCATAGCCGGGCATGGCCCAGGGCTCCGGGGTCACGTAGCTGTCCACCGGCGCCGCTGCCTGAATGCCCTTGCAGAAGGCCACCATGGCCTCGGCGCTGCCCAGAGTCACCGCCTGAATGATATCGTGGCGGCTCTCCGTGGCATTGGGGACACAGGGATAGCCCAGCTTTTCATAGATGTTGGCGGCGAAGATGGCGCCCTTGAGGGCGCCGGACACCACTGTGGGCGCCAGGAACAATCCCTGGTAGAGGGCGGGCATCAGCCCCAGGTTGGCGCCCACCTCCTGCCCAAGGCCCGGGGCGGAGAGCCGGTAGGCGCACCGCTCCACGCACTCCTTGGTGCCGCAGATGTAGCCGCCGATGGGGGCCAGGCCGCCGCCGGGATTCTTGATGAGGCTGCCCACCACCATGTCGGCTCCCAGGTCCGAGGGCTCGTTCATCTCCACGAACTCGCCGTAGCAGTTGTCCACCATGACCTTCACGCCCGGCTTCACGCTCTTGCAGAAGGCGATCAGTTCCCCGATCTGAGCCACGGAGAAGGAGGGGCGGGTGGCGTAGCCCTTGGAGCGCTGGATGGTGATGAGCTTGGTGCGCTCGTTGATCTTTTGGTGGATGGCGTCGTAGTCGAAGGTGCCGTCGGCCTTCAGGTCCGCCTGGGCGTAGGTGACGCCGTACTCCTTCAGGGAGCACTTGCTCTCCCGGATGCCGATGACCTCCTCCAGCGTGTCGTAGGGGGCGCCCACGGGGGAGAGCAGCTCGTCTCCCGGCAGGAGGTTGGCGGAAAGAGCCACGGTCAGCGCATGGGTGCCGCAGGTGATCTGGGGCCGCACCAGGGCCGCCTCGGTGTGGAACACGTCCGCGTAGACCCGCTCCAGATTGTCCCGGCCGTCGTCGTTGTAGCCGTAGCCGGTGGTGGCGGCGAAATGGGTGGCGTTGACCCGGTTTTTCTGCATGGCGGCGATGACCTTGCCCTGGTTGTACTCCGCCACGGCGTCGATGCCGTCGAACCGCTGCCGCAGCTCCCGCAGCACCGCTTCGCCGTATTCATACACAGCCCGGCTGATGCCCAGCTGTTCATACATCTTTTCAAGTTCCATCAGTCTCGTCCTTCTCTCCCAGAATTTTGTCCGCCAGATCGTGGAGGACCTCCGGCTTGGTGACCACCAGGCCGCTTTTTTCATTGCCCAGGATCAGCAGTGTGTCCCCCGGCGAAATGCCGAAAAACCGCCGCGCCTCCTGGGGAATGACGATCTGTCCCCGGTCGCCCACCTTGGCGGTGCCAAAGACACGGTTTTTGCCCATCCCCAGCATGTGCTTGCCGCCAGGCATGGAACCACCCCTTTCGAAAATCATATTTTTCATACAAGTGTGAATCATAGCACAACCGGGAGAACTTGGCAAGAAAAACTTTGCGTGCTTTCGCTCTTGTTGGGCGGAGATGGATTTGTTAGAATAAAGGACGATTTTGAGTTTGCGGATGGGGGCGAGACCATGACCAAGGAAGAGGCCCTGAAAACCTATTACGGCTACGACGCCTTCCGGGAGGGACAGGAGCACGTTGTGGATGCGCTGCTCTCCGGCCGGGACGCCCTGGCCATCATGCCCACCGGAGCGGGGAAGTCCGTGTGCTACCAGATCCCGGCGCTGCTGCTGCCGGGGATCACCCTGGTGATCTCGCCCCTGGTGTCGCTGATGGCGGACCAGGTGACGGCTCTGGTGCAGATGGGCGTCCCGGCGGCGTACCTCAACAGCACGCTGACCTACCGCCAGTATCTGCTGTCCCTGGAGCGGGCCCGGGCGGGGCGGTACAAGATCATCTATGTGGCGCCGGAGCGGCTGGAAAACGAGGGGTTCCTGGCGTTCGTCCGCCAGGCGGAGGTCTCCCTGGTGGCGGTGGACGAGGCCCACTGCATCTCCCAGTGGGGCCAGGACTTCCGGCCGTCCTATCTGAAGATCCCGGACTTTGTGGACGCTCTGCCCCACCGGCCGCCGGTGGGGGCCTTCACCGCCACCGCCACGCCCCGGGTCCGCGACGACATCCGCCGTCTGCTGCGGCTGCAGACCCCGGCGGAAACGGTCACCGGCTTTGACCGGAAGAACCTCTTCTTCGAGGTCCAGCGGCCGGAGCGGAAGGACCGGGCCCTCCTGGAGCTGGTGAAGAGCCGCCCCGGCAAGGCAGGCATCGTCTACTGCGCCACCCGCCGGGCGGTGGAGGAGACCTGCGAGCTGCTGCAGAGCCGGGGCGTGGCCGCCACCCGCTACCACGCGGGGCTGGACATGGAGGAGCGCCGCCGGAACCAGGAGGACTTCCTCTACGACCGGGCGGCGGTGATGGTGGCCACCAACGCCTTCGGCATGGGCATCGACAAGTCCGACGTGCGGTATGTCATCCACTACAACATGCCCCGGGACCTGGAGAGCTACTATCAGGAGGCGGGCCGGGCCGGCCGGGACGGCGCCCCCGCCAGCTGCATCCTGCTCTTCTCCCGGCGGGACGTGCAGATCCAGGAGTATCTGATCGACAACAGCGAGGCCCGGGAGGAACTGGACGCCGGGACAGCGGTGCAGCTGCGGCGGCGGGAGCTGGAGCGGCTGCGGATCATGACCGGTTACTGCGCCACCCGCCGGTGCCTGCGGCGGTACATCCTCTCCTATTTCGGGGAGACGGCTCCGGAGGAGTGCGGCACCTGCGCCAACTGCCTGCGGTCCCACCAGGACATCGAGGTGGGCCGGGAGGCCAGGATCATCCTGGGCTGCATCCACCGCACCGGCGGCCACTTCGGCGCCGCCGTCATCGCTGAGACCCTCTGCGGCGCGGACACGGAGAAGGTCCGCAAATATCACATGGACCGGGAGCCGGACTATGGCGCCCTGGGGAGATTGACCCAGGGAGAGGTCCGGGAGCGGATGGAATTTTTGCTGGACGAGGGATATCTCACGGTCAGCACCGGCCCCTATCCGGTGCTGGAGCTGACGGACCGGGGCCTGGAGGCCCTGGGAGACCAGCGGGAGCTGTGGATGCGGACCTTCCGCTCCGACCGCTCGGCCCCGGCGCGGCAGGCCTCCTCCGGGGAGCTGGAGGGCGAGGCGGCGGAGCTGTTTGCCCGCCTGCGGGCCCTGCGGGCCAAAACGGCCCGGATCCGGGGCGTGCCGGCCTATGTGGTGTTCTCCGACAAGACGCTGCGGGAGATGGCCCTGACCCGCCCCGGTTCCATGGAGGAGCTGCTGGACGTGGGCGGCGTGGGCGAGGAAAAGGCCCGGCGCTACGGCCGGGCCTTCCTGGCGGAGATCGCCGCCTTTACGGAGGGAGCGTGAGACGCTCCCTCCCCCTGTTTACAGCACCTGATAGACGGTGGTGCTCCCCTTTGCCACCTTGTAGGGGGCGAAGCGGTCCGGGTGCGTTTTGACATGGCGGGCAAGCTGCTTGGCAAGGGTCATTTTCTCGCTGCGGGACAGGCACGGCCACTCATCCGGCAGCAGGGAGGAGACGATGAAGGTCTCGCCGTGCTGCCTGCGGTCCAGATTTTGCAGCATGGTGGCGACCAGCGTGGCCAAAGGCGGGGCGCCGCTCTGCCGGCCGGCCTGGAGCATCACGCAGTAGTGCTGAAAGGCCGACGGCGTAAAGCCCAGTTCCTGGGCCATCTGACAGACATCGCTGAATTCGTTGGGGGTGTAGTTGGAATAGAGCCGCATGGAAACCGCCTCCCTGTGAGTTTGTTTCTAAAGTAGGTGCTACTGTGATAGTATAGCACCTACTTTAGATATGTCAAGAACGGATTTTCGCGATAGGAGATGGGACCAAGCGCACATCTGTGGGTTGACAGAGGCCCTGTTCCGGGATAAAATGTTACTGTAAGCAAATATGTGTCCGGTAGGTAAGGCTACCGCAGGGATACGGATCGCTGCCGCAAAGGGATGGAGACATCCCGCGCTGGTTTGAACAGGGCTTGTCGAACAACAAGGCATGACCTAACGCGATTTCACCGCCCGGCGGAGTTGAAGCTTGAACGGTGACGATGGCTCTTTTGCGCGCCCCCACCGTTCGGGGGCGCGTTTTTTGCATATTTCTTTCCAAAAAGAGAGGTGAATGGAATGGATGCCGGCAGTCGATGGCCAGACACACGCGTCTGGAAAAAGCAGCCCTGTGCTGCTGACGGAGCTCTCGCGGGCATCCGTCCTGCCTAGGCGCGCGTCCGGCCTCCCTGTCACGAACGGAGCTTCGGCTCCCCGATCAAACAGGAGGTGCGAACGATGCTGATGAGAAAGAATGATATGCTGTACCTGAACGCTCCGGAGGACGCCGTGGCCGCCGTCATGTGGATTGATCCCCCGGTGCTCTCTCCCCGGTGCCGGGTCAACGAGGCCATTGAGCGGATCCGGCAGGTGGGCCTGCCCGATGCCGGGCTCAACAGCTGCTTTGTGGTGTCGGAGGAGGGCGTCCTGCTGGGCCTGGTGGGCCTGCGGACGCTGCTGCTGACCCGGGGCGGCGTGCGGCTGGAGACGGTGATGACCCACCCCTTCGCCACCCTCCAGCCGGAGGACGACCGGGAGGTGGCCGCCCAGCTGATGGAGCGGTACGACCTGCCGGAGCTGCCGGTGGTGGATGCCGGCAACCATCTGGTGGGGGTCGTCACCGCCGCGGATGCCATGACGGTGCTCCAGGCGGAGGCCACGGAGGACATGGAGGTCATGGCCGCCATGACCCCCTCGGAGGAGCCGTATTTTGAAAGCTCCATTTTCCGCCTGTTCCGCAGCCGGGTGGTGTGGCTGATGCTGCTGATGCTCTCCGCCACCGTCACCGGCGGCATCATCTCCCACTTTGAGGATGCCCTGGCCGCCCAGGTGGTCCTGACGGCCTTCATCCCCATGCTGATGGACACCGGCGGCAACTGCGGCTGCCAGTCCTCCGTCATGGTGATCCGGGGACTGTCCCTGGGTGAGATCCACTTTTCCGACTGGGGCCGGGTCCTGTGGCGGGAGATCCGGGTCAGCGGCCTGTGCGCCGCGGCTTTGGCGGCGGTGAACTTCTTCCGCCTGATCCTGCTTTCCGGCGTGAATTTCAGCGTGGCAGCCACCGTCAGCCTGACCCTGATCGCCACGGTGGTGCTGTCCGACCTGGTGGGCGGGCTGCTGCCCCTGGGGGCCAAGCGGCTGGGCTTCGACCCGGCGGTCATGGCCAGCCCCCTGATCACCACCATCGTGGATGCGCTGTCTCTGCTGATCTACTTCCAGATGGCCAGCTGGCTGCTGGCGCTGTGAACGGGCGTCCCGGGAATACGAAAAAAGCCCCGCTGCAATCCGCAGCGGGGCTTTTGCCATGTGTTCAGTTCAGGAAGTCCTTCCGCTTCTTGGAGCGGCTGGGGTGGCGCGTCGCCGTCGCGGACTCCGCATCCCTCGCTTCTGCCGGCGGCAGAAGCGCTCTCGCTCCGTCGCTCCGGCTCTCCCCACGGGACCCGCTGAGCTGGGCTCCCGCGGAGACCCCAAAACTGCGCCCCAAGGGAGCTGCGTCCGGAAAAGCTGTTTAGTTCAAAAAGTCCTTCAGCTTCTTGGAGCGGCTGGGGTGGCGCAGTTTGCGCAGGGCCTTGGCCTCGATCTGGCGGATGCGCTCCCGGGTGACGTTGAACTCCTTGCCAACTTCCTCCAATGTGCGGGTCCGGCCGTCCTCGATGCCGAAGCGCAGCTTGAGGACCTTCTCCTCCCGGGGGGTCAGGGTGGACAGCACGTCCATCAGCTGCTCCTTGAGCAGCGTGAAGCTGGCGGCCTCGCTGGGCTCGCTGGCGCCCTCGTCGGGGATGAAGTCGCCCAGGTGGCTATCCTCCTCCTCGCCGATGGGGGTCTCCAGGGAGACGGGCTCCTGGGCGATCTTCAGGATCTCCCGGACCTTCTCCACCGGCATGCCCATCTCGGCGCTGATCTCGTTGGGGGAGGGATCGTGGCCCAGCTCCTGGAGCAGCTGGCGGCTGACCCGGATGACCTTGTTGATGGTCTCCACCATGTGGACGGGGATGCGGATGGTCCGGGCCTGGTCGGCGATGGCCCGGGTGATGGCCTGCCGGATCCACCAGGTGGCGTAGGTGGAGAACTTGTAGCCCTTGGTGTAGTCGAACTTCTCCACGGCCTTGATGAGTCCTAAGTTGCCCTCCTGGATCAGGTCCAGGAACAGCATGCCCCGGCCCACGTACCGCTTGGCGATGGACACCACCAGGCGGAGGTTGGCCTCGGCCAGCTTCTGCTTGGCGGCCTCGCCCTTCTTCTCCGCCTTCTTCCAGGCGGCGATCTCCTCGTCGGTGTAAGGCACCGGCTCCCCGGCGTCCTTCAGACGGCGGATCTCGTGGAGGCGGCGCTCGGCCTCGTTGCCCTCGCCCATGACCTGGGCCAGGGCGATCTCCTCGTCGGGGGAGAGCAGGGGCACCTTACCGATCTCCTTGAGGTACATGCGGACGGGATCGTCGATGGAGAAGTTGTTGACCAGGGTGTTGGGGTCCACCAGCTCCTCTTCCTCCACGTCGGCGATCTCCTCGGCGGGGGGCTCGTCGTCGGGCAGGTCCGTCAGCAGCGGCTCGTCGGCGCTGATGTCGATGTTCAGCGCCTCCAGGGAGTCGTACAGCTGGTCCATCTGCTCGCCTTCCAGGTTCAGGTCGTCCACGGCGTCCATGAGCTCGGCGGACTCCAGCTTACCCTTCTTCTTGCCCCGGGCCAGCAGCTCCCGCAGCTTTTCGTTGCCCATGAGCCAGCCGGCAGCGGGCAGCGCCGCCACCTGCTTGTCGTCCAGCCGCAGGATGCCGGCCTTTTTGGCCTCCTCGTCCGTCAGCAGGCGGGGAGCCTCCGGCTCCTCGGCGGCCTTTTTCTTGGCGGACTTTTTCCCGGACTTGGCAGCCGGCCCCCCGTCCGCTTTTGAACTCTCCGCGGCCTCCTCGGCGGCGGCCAGCAGAGCGTCCGCCTGCTGCTCCAGCTCCTCGGGGGTGAATTCCTGTTTCTTAGCCATGCTGCTTTCCTCCATTACCCTTTTTGTCTTTGTATTTTTCCGTGGCCGCCAGAAGGGGGTCCACGTCGTCTCCGCCGGAGCGCTTGCGCCACTCCGACTGAATGATGCGTATGTAGTCCGCCAGTGCCTGCGCGGCGTTGGCCAGGGACTCCGGCCGCTCCGTCACGTCGATGAGGTGACTGATTTCCTCCTGAGAGAAGAACTCCGCCAGCAGGGGAATCGAGGGATCCCGTCCCACCCGGCGCTGGTTCCAGAGCTGCGTGAACGCCCTGCCCAGCAGGGGGGAGGAGAACTGCTCCTCCGTCAGGGGCGGCGCGTCCGGAAAGACGGTGGCGTCCTTGACCAGAAGCCGCAGCACGCCCTCCTCGGCCCGGGCGGAGCGGACGTTGTCGTAGCGCAGGGTCCGCTCCCGGGGCTGGAGCGAGGCCGCCGGGTTCAGTTCCCGCCGCAGCTCCGCCCGCTTTTCCTGCCGGGTCCGCTGGCGGAAGGCACGCTGGACCTCCAGCTTCATGGCCTCCGGGGTGATCTTGGCGGCCTCCGCCGCCCGGCCGGTGTAGATCTCCCGCTCCACGGCGTTTTCCAGGGTGGACAGCAGGGCGCTGATCTCCTCGCAGTAGGACACCCGGCCCTCGTCGTTGGTCAGGTCGTGCTTGGCGGCCACCTGGGCCATGCGGAACTCGATGCCGTTCTCGCTGCCGCTCAGCAGCCGCTCAAAGGCGTCGGGGCCCTGGAACTTGATGAAGTCGTCGGCGTCTTGCTTGACATACTCCCCGTCCACCAGGCGCCTCGGCAGCTGGAGGACCTTCACGGAGAAGTCGGAGTTGTTCAGGATCTGGAGCGCCCGCTCCGTGGCGATCTTGCCGGCGTTGTCGTTGTCGTAGCAGAGGACCAGCTCCTTGGTGAAGCGGGAGAGGAGCCGGGTCTGCTCCACGGTCAGCGCCGTGCCCATGGAGGCCACGGCGTTGTCGAACCCCGCCTGGTGCAGCGTCACGATGTCCAGGTTGCCCTCACAGAGGATGATATTGGGCCGCTTGGTCTTTTTTGCCAGGTTCAGCCCGTACAGCACCCGCCGCTTGGAATAGACCGGCGTCTCCGACGAGTTCATGTACTTGGGCTCGGACTTGTCCAGCACCCGGCTGCCAAAGGCCACCACGTCGCCCCGGGTGTCCACCACCGGCAGCATCAGCCGGTTTCGGAACTTGTCGTACAGACGGCCGTTCTTGTTCTGGACCACCAGCCCCGCGTCCAGCAGTTCCCGTTTGGAGTAGCCCCGGCGGGTCATCTCCGTCAGCAGGGTGTCCCAGCTGTCCGGGGAGGCGCCCATGCCGAACTTCACGGCGGTGGACTTTTTGATCTGCCGCCGCTCCAGATACGCCCGCACCGCCGCGCCCTCCGGCTGCTGGAGCAGCTGGTAGTAGAAGCGGGCGGCGTCCCGGTTGAGGTCCAGCAGCCGCTGGCGGCGGCGTCCGGCCTCTCGGTCGCCCTCCTCTTCCGGCACCTCCAGCCCGGCCCGCTTGGCCAGGAACCGCACGGCGTCGGGGAAGGACAGGTTCTCCTCCTCCATGATGAAGTTGATGACGCCACCGCCCCGCTTGCAGCCGAAGCAGTAGTAGATCTGCTTGTCCGGCGAGACGGAGAAGGAGCCGGTCTTTTCACTGTGGAAGGGGCAAAGGCCGAAGAGATTGGCGCCCTTGCGCTGGAGCTGGACATAGCTGCCCACCACGTCCACGATGTCGCTGCGGGCGAGCAATTCGTCCAGAAAAGCCTGGGGAAACGCCATCTTCCGTCCTTCCTTTCGCTCAGTTTTGCCGGTTTTCCCCCGGGCCATACCGGGAGAAACGCGGCGCGCTCGAAACGAGACAATTTAGATATACCCCGCCGCTGCCGCATTTCCTCTTTTTTTCTCAAATTTTTTTCAAAAAGTTTTTTCGGTGTGCCTTTACATACCGGGAGGGCATGCGTAAAATGAAGGAAAAACGCCGGGCGCGGAAACTGGCCCGGCAGGGAGGAGGCGCGGATTATGCCCATCGAGCTTTGGGCCGCCCGGTTGGAGCGGCCCCTGACGGCAGAGGAGGATGCGGCCATGCTGGCCCTGCTGCCGCCGGAGCGGCGGGAGCGGCTGGAGCGGCTGCGGCAGCCGGAAAAGCGGCGGGAGCCCCTGTGCGCCTACCTGATCCTGTGCCGGGCCCTGTGGGAGCAGTACCGCTGGCGGACCCTGCCGCCCATCCGGACCACCTCTCTGGGCAAGCCCTATTTTCCGGATCACCCGGATGTCCACTTCAACCTCAGCCACACCGCCGGAGCGGTGCTGGTGGCCCTGTCGGACCGGCCCGTAGGGGTGGATATCGAGCGTATCCGGCCGGTGAGCCCCCGGACCATGCGGCGCCTGGCGGACGTCCAGACCGAGCGGGCCTTTTTCGAGAGCTGGGTCCGGCGGGAGGCCCGCTCCAAGCGCAGCGGCGCCGGCGTTGGAACCATGCTGACGGCGGAGGAGCCTCTCCAGCGGGGGGAGCAGTTCTACGAGCTGGATACCTTTCCCGGCTATGCGGCGGGAGTGTCCACCCGGGGCGGAGGGCCGCCGTCACCCCTGCGGCGCTATACCCTGGACGAGATCACCTGAGCGGAAAGAAATAACAGGCGGCGGGGCATTCGCCCTGCCGCCTGTTCCGTTGCCGCTTGGGTCTACACGATCTTGCGAAGGAGACGGGGCTGAGCCGCGTCCTTCTGTTCCGAGAAGTAACGGATGATGTCCTTTCGGGTCACGATGCCGGTGAAATTGCCCAGATCGTCCACCACCGGGATGAAGTTCTGCTGCATGGCGCTGTTGACCAGCTCCTCCATGGTGACGGTGATGCGGACGGGGGGATACGCGTCACGGTTCAGAATATCCCGGATCCGCAGGTCCTCCAGCTCCTTCATGGAGAGGGGGCGGCGGGTGTCCTCCTGAGAGAGCAGCCGCCAGAGGAAATCCCCCTCGCTGACGGTGCCTGCGTACTGCCCCTCCCGGGTGATGACGGGAATGGCGGTATAGCCGTGGTAGCGCATCTTCTCCAGGCCCTGGCGGAAGGTGTAGTCATCGTACAGGTAAGCGACGGTGCTTTTGGGGAGCAGAAAATAGGCAATGTTCACTTCGCTGCTTCCTTTCTGGGGCGGCGCGCCGCCCGTAATGGGCCCCTCCGGCCTTTCTATTATATAGTATACAGGACCCGGCGGGGAATTGGTGAATAATCTATGAAATCTGCCGGAAGTGAGGCTTTACATTTGCGGAAGGGACTGGTATCATGAGGGCGTGATATATGCAACAACAAGGAGGCGGTCACTGTGCTGACCCGGCAGGAGCTGGAGAAGAACCCGCTGTTTCAGGACATCACCTATGAGAGCTATCTGCAGATGCTGACCTGTTTCCAGGCGGTGCAGAAAAGCTACCGGCCCGACGAGGTGCTCTACGATTTCACCGATCCCCGCAGCAACTCTGTGGGCATTCTGGAGCGGGGCACGGCCGCGCTGATCCGCATTGACGAGGAGGGCGTCACCACCGTGCTGGAGGAGCTGGGGCCCGGCGGCGTGTTTGGCCGGAGCCTGGCGTTTTCCGGCTCCCGGCGGGACAGCCTGGAGGTGGTGGCACGGACGCCCTGCGATGTGGCCTACATCGACTATCCCCACATCCTCAAGCGATGCGAGAACGCCTGTGCCCACCACAGCATGCTGGTGCAGAACATGCTGCGGCTGATCTCCGAGAAGGCCCAGAGCCTCAGCGAGCGGGTGGACGTGCTCTCCCGCCGGTCCATCCGGGAAAAGCTGCTGTGCTACTTCCGCCAGCTGTCGGAAAAGGCCGGCGGGGACACCTTCACGCTGCCCTTTTCCCTCAGCACCCTGGCCGACTACATCGCCACGGACCGCAGCGCCATGATGCGGGAGCTCAAGCGGCTGCGGGAGGAGGGCCTGCTCCGCTCCGACGGACGGCGCTTCACGCTGCTGGTATGACGGAGAGATCCTTTGCAATAGTACCAAAAAGCCCGGGGGATTTCCCGGAAAATCTCTGGAAAACGCATTGACTGCGTATCCTGTATATGTTAAAATGTAAACAATGTGCCGCTGGACAAGCGGCGGCAGATGCGGAAAAATTCGAGGATTCGGGAAAGAAGGAAGGATATGTATCGCATCGTAAGAAAAGAGGCTCTCCGCCCCACCGTCACCCTCTATGAGATCGAGGCGCCGCTGGTGGCCAAGAAGGCCCAGCCCGGTCAGTTCATCATTCTGCGGGTGGACGAGAACGGAGAGCGTATCCCCATTACGATCAACGCCTATGACCCTGAGAAGGGCACCGTCACCATCATCGTCCAGACCGTGGGTGCCACCACCGAGAAGCTCAGCCACATGAAGGAGGGCGACTTCCTCCAGGACTTCGTGGGTCCCCTGGGCAAGGCCACCGAGACCGAGGGCAAGAAGAAGGTCTGCGTGGTGGGCGGCGGCGTCGGCTGCGCCATCGCGTACCCTGTGCTGAAGAAGTTCCACGACTCCGGCGCCGAGGTCCACGCGGTCATCGGCTTCAAGAACAAGGACCTGGTGATCCTGGAGGATCAGTTCCGGGCCGCCAGCAGCGTGCTGAAGATCTGCACCGACGACGGTTCCTACGGCCAGAAGGGCCTGGTCACCGACG
The DNA here is from genome assembly GCA_018228705.1 of Dysosmobacter sp. Marseille-Q4140. Classification (NCBI taxonomy): domain Bacteria; kingdom Bacillati; phylum Bacillota; class Clostridia; order Eubacteriales; family Oscillospiraceae; genus Dysosmobacter; species Dysosmobacter sp. Marseille-Q4140. The sequence continues at coordinate 3,023,993 of CP073694.1, forward strand.
CCCTGAAGGAGCTGATCGACGCCGGCAACCAGTATGACGAGGTGTTCGCCATCGGCCCCATGGTCATGATGAAGTTCGTCTCCAAGACCACCGAGCCCTACGGCATCCCCACCACCGTCTCCATGAGCCCCATCATGATCGACGGCACCGGCATGTGCGGCGGCTGCCGCCTGAGCGTGGGCGGCGAGATGAAGTTCGCCTGCGTGGACGGCCCCGACTTCGACGGCCACAAGGTGGACTGGGATCTGGCGGTCAAGCGCAACCAGATGTACCGGGAGTTTGAGGCCCACAAGTACGAGGAGACCTGCAACCTGTTCAAGAAGGAGGCCGAATAACCATGGCCAATATGTCTTTGACGAAGAATCCCATGCCCTCTCAGGACCCCGAGGTCCGCAACAAGAACTTCAGCGAGGTGGCTCTGGGTTATACCGAGGAGCAGGCTCTGGACGAGGCCCAGCGCTGCCTGCACTGCAAGAACAAGCCCTGCATGACCGGCTGCCCGGTCATGGTACATATCCCCGAATTCATCGCCGAGGTGGCCAAGGGCAACTTTGAGGAGGCCTATCAGATCATCTCCGCCACCTCTGCCCTGCCCGCCGTGTGCGGCCGCGTCTGCCCCCAGGAGAGCCAGTGCGAGAAGTACTGCGTCCGGGGCAAGAAGGGCGAGCCCGTGGCCATCGGCCGTCTGGAGCGGTTCGTGGCCGACTGGCACAATGCCCACGCCACCGCCGCCCCCGAAAAGCCCGCCTCCAACGGCCACCGCGTGGCTGTGGTGGGCTCCGGCCCTGCGGGCCTGACCTGCGCCGGCGACCTGGCCCGCAAGGGCTACGAGGTCACGGTGTTCGAGGCCCTGCACCTGGCTGGCGGCGTGCTGGTCTACGGTATCCCCGAGTTCCGTCTGCCCAAGTCCATCGTTCAGAAGGAAGTGGACGGCCTGAAGGCCATGGGCGTCACCATCGCCACCGACACCGTGGTGGGCCGCACCATCACCATCGACGAGCTGATGGAGGAGCAGGGCTTCGAGGCTGTGTTCATCGGCTCCGGCGCAGGCCTGCCCATGTTCATGAACATCCCCGGTGTGAACTACCGCGGCGTCTACTCCGCCAACGAGTTCCTGACCCGTATCAACCTGATGAAGGCCTATCTGCCCGACTCCGACACCCCCATCATCCACCCCAAGCGGGTGGCCGTTGTGGGCGGCGGCAACGTGGCCATGGACGCCGCTCGCTGCGCCAAGCGCCTGGGCGCCGAGGTCTACATCGTCTACCGCCGCGGCATGGAGGAGCTCCCCGCCCGTAAGGAAGAGGTGGAGCACGCCGAGGAAGAGGGCATCATCTTCAAGACCCTCAACAACCCCGTGGAGATCTTCGCCGACGAGAACGACAACGTCAACAAGATCCGCTGCATCCGGATGGAGCTGGGTGAGCCTGACGCCTCCGGCCGCCGCCGTCCCATCGAGGTCCCCGGCAGCGAGTTCGACATCGACGTGGACTGCGTGATCATGGCTCTGGGCACCAGCCCCAACCCCCTCATTAAGTCCACCACCAAGGGCCTGGAGATCAACAAGAAGGGCGGCATCGTGGTCAACGAGGACGGCCTGACCTCCAGAGACAGCGTCTACGCCGGCGGCGACGCCGTCACCGGCGCTGCCACCGTCATCCTGGCCATGGGCGCTGGAAAGACCGCCGCCAAGGCCATCGACGAGCAGCTCAGCGGCAAATAAGCAGCTATACAGAGAAAGCAGACGGTACAGCCGTCTGCTTTCTTTTCATTCCTGTAAAATTTGGGCGCTCCGCCTTGACAGAGGCGGCAGGGTGCCGTATCATCGAATCATCCCATTTCGTGCTGGAAGGAGAAGAAATATGGCTTATTGCAGAAAATGCGGCGCGCAGATCAGCGATTATGCGTCGGTTTGCCCCGAGTGCGGCGCCGCCCAGAACAGTGCCCCGGATACGCCGCCCGTGGTGGACAACGGCGGCTTTCTGTGGGGACTTCTGGGCTGCTGCATCCCCATTGTGGGCCTGATTTTGTTCCTGGTGTGGAAGGACACCAAGCCCCGCACCGCCAAGGCGGCGGGCATTGGCGCCCTGGTGTGCGTGATCGCCTATGTACTGCTGTACGTGGTGGCGGCTGTGGCGGGTGTCGGCTCGGCCTTGTTGTATGCCTCTTATTAAGCTGCGGCGCTGGCTGTGGCGGTGGCTGCCGATCATCTTCGGCTGCCACTGCCGGCCGGACCGCTCTTTTCATTTCCGGGACGGCACGCCCTTTCCCATCTGTGCCCGGTGCACCGGGGAGCTGGGAGGTATCTTGACGGCGGCCGCCACTTATTGGCTCGGCCACCCCACGGCTGCGGTGGCCGCTGTGCTGCTGATCCCCATGCTGGCGGACGGCTTTGCCCAGCTGTGCACGCCCTATGAGAGCGGCAATTACCGGCGGCTGGTGACGGGGCTCCTCTTCGGCTACGGGCTGACGGTTCTGCTGCTTCTCTCCCTGGGCTGGACCTACCGGTGGGGATTTGCCTTCGGGCTGCGCCTGCTGGGAAGGTAGCGGGAACCTTTTCACGGAAAATGCGCCGATCCATTTGAAAGGGAGGCGTTTTTGTGAGACGGGGACTGTGGGCGCTGGCCGCGCTGCTGTTGCTGACGGCTGCCTGCGCCGCCCCTGCGGAGCAGGGGCCGGAGGAAGCGCGGACGGTGTCGGAGGAAGCTGCGGAGTCCCCCGCGGGCCAGGACCGGGCCATCGCGGCCTATGAGGGGATCGTGACATCCTTCGGCGGGGCGTACCCGGCGGAGTTCGGAGACGCCTACCTGGAGGACAATTATCTCTGGGTATGCCTGACGGACGGCTCGGAGCAGATGCAGGAGAAGTACCTGGCCCTGTCGGGCGATCCGGAGATCCTGCGGTTCCGGAAAGTGGACTACGGCTGTAACGATCTGCGGGCCCTCCAGGACGCCATCGTGGACACGCCGGAGATCGTCTTTGCCAGCGTGGGCGTGGATGTGACGGAGAACCGGGTGGACGTGGGCATTCCGGACCTGGAGCAGGAGGAACAGACCATGGAGCGGATCCGGGAGCACCTGCCGCCGGAGCTGGCGGAGCGGTTTCCCGAGGAACTGCCCGTGCAGATCTCTCAGGAGGATTTTGCGACCGTTTCCTGATAAACAGACGTCCCCCGGCGGACTTTCCGACGGGGGACGCTTTGCGCTTACAGGTCCACCACCGTTACATCGTGGCCGGTGGCGGGCAGGAACTTGTGGAGCACGTCGGACGTTTTCAGCTTCAGACTGCTGGTGCAGATGCAGGGGTGGCAGGAAAACCACTCCGCCTCGTAGACCTCCCGCTCCATCAGGAGGCGCACCCGGTGGTCCGTGTCGTTCATGAGGCCCAGCACCGTGGCAGAGCCGGGGGTGCAGTGCAGCAGCTCCCACAGCTCCTCCTCCGGGGCGAAGGAGAGCCGGGCGGAGCCGATCTGGTGGCTGAGGTCCTTGGTGTGAAAGGGCTTGTCGGGACCCATAGCCAGAAGATAAAATTGGGTTTTCTGCCGGTTGCAGAGGAAGAGGTTCTTGCAGATGGGCATACCCAGCACGGCGCTGACGGCGGCGCACTTTTCCATGTTGTCGGCGGGCTCGCTGGAGACCCGGTCGTAGTCGATGCCAAGGCGCTCCAGGGCGTCGAAAGCGGCGGCCTCCTGGGGCAGCAGCTCCCCCTCGGGCCGGGTGTTGTGGTACAGCTGTGAGATCTCCATGTCTTTATTTGTCTCCTTCCAGCAGCTTTTCGCCGGCCCGATAGATGTCCCCGGCGCCCACGGTCAGCACCAGGTCCCCGGGCCGGACCACTTTCCGCAGTTCCGCCGCCGTCTTGTCCAGGGTAGAGCAGTACACGGAGCCGGGAATTTCCCGGCACAGGTCGGCGGAGGAGATGCCCAGGGTGTTCTGCTCCCGGGCGGCAAAGATCTCCGCCACGATGGCTACGTCCGCCAGCTTCAGCTCCTCCACGAACCGGTCGAAGAGCTTGGCGGTGCGGGAGTAGGTGTGGGGCTGGAAGGCCACCACCAGCCGCTTGTACTGGGACAGCTCCCGGCAGGTGGACAGCAGGGCGTGGAGCTCGTCAGGGTGGTGGGCGTAGTCGTCGTAAATATCGGCGCCGTTCCAGGTGCCCTTGAACTCGAACCGCCGTCCGGCGCCGGTGAAGGCGGCCAGACCCGCCTCCACGGCGCTGCCGGGCAGGCCCAGCACATACGCGGAGGCCGCCGCGGCCAGGGCGTTGAGGACGTTGTGGTGCCCGTGGACCCGCAGGGCGGCGTGGGCGTAAGTCTTGCCGCGGATCACGATGTCGAAGGCCGGGAAGCCGTCCTCCTCCCGGAGGTTCACGGCGGTGCAGTCCGCCGGATGGTCCAGGCCGAAGGTCAGCAGGCGGCGGTCCAGGCCCGCCACGGACTCCATGGCGGAGGCGTTGTCAACGTTGACCACCACGGCTCCGGCGGCGGGCACCAGCTCCGCGAAGGAGCGGAAGGAGTGCTGGATGTCCTGAAGGTCCTTGAAGAAGTCCAGGTGGTCCTCCTCCACGTTCAAGATCACGGCCACGGTGGGATAGAAGCTCAGAAAGCTGTTGCAGTACTCGCAGGACTCCAGGATGATGGTGTCCCCCTGGCCCACCCGGTATCCGGAACCCAGCAGGGGCAGCGTGCCGCCGATCATGACGGTGGGGTCCTGCTCCGCCGCCATGAAGATGTGGGTGCACATGGAGGTGGTGGTGGTCTTGCCGTGGGTGCCCGCCACGCACAGCGCGTTGGGGTAGCGGCGCATGATGGCGCCCCAGGCCTGGGCCCGCTCGTAGACGGGGATCTTCCGGGCGATGGCCCCGGCGATCTCGGGATTGCCGTCGTGGACGGCGGCGGTGCGGACCACGAAGTCGCAGTCCCCCAGGTTCTCGGCGCTGTGGCCGATGGACACGGGGATGCCCAGGGACCGCAGGTGCTGTACCGTGTCGCTCTCGGTCATGTCGGAGCCCTGGACCTCCAGGCCCATGCCCTTGAGCACCTCCGCCAGAGGGCACATGGAGACGCCGCCGATGCCCACCAGATGGGCCCGCTTACCGGGGACGATGTAGTCCCGGATGGGATGCGCATTGTTCATCATGGAAAAACTCCTTACTGTCCGCGGCGCGCCGGGCGCGTTGCAAACATGAAAAAATCATTGTATAATCGAAGAAAACCGGGCCGAGGGGGCAAAAAATGCAGTGTCCGGTCCGAACACATTATTATAGTACGGAGACTGCGGAAATGCAACCCGCAAAAAGGGCTGGGTACGGTTGGCGCAGATGCCGGCCTGGCGGATAGGGAGGCGGTCAGATGGCGGAGGCTGTGGTCGCGGTTTTGCTGGCGGTGGCTGTATACCTTTTCGTGTCGCTGACCATTGCTTTTATCCGCGCGCTGTTTTCTGACAGGAAACAGCGCAAAGAGAACTTTAAACATGCGTTTTTTGCGTTTTTCCCGGAGATATTGAACCCCTTTAACTGGTTCTGAAGAGGACCCTGCTTTCGCGGAGGAGCGGCGGGCACTCCGGCGCCCATCAAAGCCTGAGAGAAAGAGAGGCGGTGCGGACATGGTAAAGATCCCGGAACACGCGGCGCAGGTGCTGTCGGCCCTGGAGGGGGCGGGCTTTGGGGCTTGGTGCGTGGGCGGCTGCGTGCGGGACAGCCTCCTGGGCCGGACGCCCCAGGACTGGGACGTGACCACCGCCGCGGTGCCGGAGCGGGTCCTCGCCATCTTCGGGGACCGGGCTGTGCCCACGGGCCTGGCCCACGGCACCGTCACCGTCAGGACCGCCGGCGGAGTGGTGGAGGTAACTACCCTCCGCCGGGACGGGACCTACCGGGACCACCGGCGTCCCCAGTCCGTGACCTTCACCGGCTCTTTGGAGGAGGACCTGTGCCGCCGGGACTTCACCGTCAACGCCATGGCTCTGGACCTCCGGGGTGAACTGGCGGACCCCCTGGGCGGCCGGGCGGACCTGGACGCCGGGCTGCTGCGGTGCGTGGGGGAGCCGGACCGGCGGTTCCGGGAGGACGCGCTGCGGATCCTCCGGGGGGTGCGGTTCGCCGCGGCCCTGGGCTTTGCGGTGGAGCAGGAGACAGACCGGAGCCTCCGGGCCAACCGGGCCCTGCTGGCCTTGATCGCCCCGGAGCGGATCTGGGCCGAACTGAAAGGCCTTTTGACCGCCCCCGGTGCGGCGGAGGCCCTGCGGGCGTACCCGGAGGTCATCGGCGTGTTCTGGCCGGAGGTGCTGGACATGGTGGGCTTTCCCCAGCGCAACCGCCACCACTGCTACGACGTGTGGGAGCACACGCTCCACGCCCTGGCACAGGTGCCGCCGGAGCTGGAGCTGCGGCTGACCATGCTGCTCCACGACATCGGAAAGCCCGGTTGCTGCACCATTGACGCCTCCGGCTGCGGCCACTTCAAGGGCCACCCGGCCCGCTCCGCCGCCTTGGCGGAGGAGATGCTCCGCCGTCTCCGGACGGACAACGCCACCCGGGAGACAGTGGTCCGGCTGGTGGCGTGGCACGACCGGAATATCCCCCGGACCCGGCCCGGCGTGGCGTCGGCCCTGCGGCAGCTGGGGGAGACGGACCTGCGGCGGCTGCTGCGCATCAAGCGGGCGGACAACCTGGCCCAGGACCCGGCCTACCGGGCCATGCAGGAGCAGGTCGGAAGGGCGGAAGCCATCCTGGATCATCTGCTGGCCGAGGGAGCCTGCGTGTCCCTAGATCAGCTGGCGGTCCGGGGCGGAGACCTGCTGGCCCTGGGCCTCTCCGGCCCGGCGGTGGGGGAGACCCTGGAGGCGCTGCTGGACGCGGTGATCGAAGAGCGTCTTCCCAACGACCGCGCCGCCCAGCTGGAGTATGCCCGCCGCCGCTGCGGGAAAGTCCCAGGCGGAGAAAAATTGTAACTGAAATGAAGTTGACATAAAGCCGAACCGCCCTTACACTGTTGTCAAACGGTGAAAGGGCGGTGCTTTTTTTGAACGGAAAGCGGAACGTACAGCTGCTGGCAGCCCTGGCCGTCTGCGGCCTGCTGGCAGGGTGCGCCCCTGCGGGGACGACTTCAGACGCCCCGGCGGCGGAGCAGACAAAAGCGGAGCCCTGGCGGAGTGCATACAAGGCGTTCCTCACGGAGCTGTGCACTCAGGAGGCGGCGGTGCGGGATACAGACCGGCCGGACTACGACCCCAATGCCTACCCCGGCGAGGTGGGGGCTCTGAGCAGCGGCTATGTGCTCTACGACATTGACAAGGACGGCGTTCCGGAGCTGCTGGTCCGCTTCGGCAACTGCGAGGCGGCCGATCATACGCAGATCTACACCTTCCGGGATGGGGAAATGGCGCTGGCGGGGGACCTGCCCTCCGGCCACACCAGCTTCTATACCAGCCCCGGTGAGAACGCCATGGTATGGAACTGGGGCCACATGGGCGCACATTATGTGGAGGAGCTGCGTTTGGCGGACGGTACACTGGAACAGGAGACCGTGTTCGAAGAGACTCTGACAGACCCGGACGCGGAATATACGGACATGACGGACATCGTCCCCGGCAGCCGGTATCTCTGGGAGGCCCGTACCACCCTGGGACTTTGGATGCAGGAGGAGACGGGGACCGTCCCGGTGGAGCCCCTGACGCTGCCCATCGACGACTATGGCCGCCAGCGGACGGCGGAGACGGCCTCGGAGACGGCCCGGGCCGCGATCGAGGCGGTGTTGGCGGGGGAGCGGCCCCTGGTGGGCGTCAGCGCCGACGGCTTTGGCGGCGACACCGGGGAGATGGCCCTTGGGGACTACCTGGCCCCTGGCGGCGTGGACCCCTGGGTCGAGAGCCCGCAGACGCTCTCCCGGCTTACCTGGCTGGATGTGGACGGCGACGGCTGCACCGACTGTGTACTGGCCCTGACGGACGAGGCGGGCGCGCCGGACCAGTACGTGGTCCTGAGCCTCCAGGGGGAGACGGTTTACGCCTACTGCGTGAACTATTTTTCCGGCAGCCTGGGGACCGACGGCGTGTTCCGGGACGACTGGGGCAGCGCCTTTGCCCTGTCCTTCCGGGACAGGCAGTGCTATCTGTACACCCCGGAGACGGACACCCAGGCTCCTGAGGCGGGCTGGCAGGTATTTTGAAAAGGGCGCGGCGCCGGGATTTCTCCCGGCGCCGTGTTTTATATAGTTGTGGGTTGTCTCACACGATCTCCAGCAGTTCCCGCAAGTCGGAGATCTCGTAGTCGATCCGCAGATCCTCCGGCCGGGACTTTCCGCCGGGGTTGAACCAGCAGCACTGGAGCCCGGCGTTGTTGGCGCCCCGGATGTCCGTAGCCAGGGAGTCCCCGATCACCAGGCTGTTCTCCGCCGTCAGGTCCGGCAGGCACCGGCGGACATAGTCGTAGTAGGCGGCGCTGGGCTTAGAGGCCCCGGCGTCCTCGGAGATGAAGGCGTCGGTGATATAGCGGGAAAAGACGCTGCCCTTCAGGCGGCTGCGCTGAACGGAGGCCACGGCGTTGGTGACGATGTACAGCCGGTGGCCCCGCTGGGCCAGGGTCCGGCAGACCTCCTCCGCGTGGGGCAGGGGGTAGACGCCCTCCCCCAGGGCGGAGAGATAGTCGGCGTTGCACCGGGCCGGGTCCTCGGCAGAGCCCAGGGCCCGGAGAAAGCGGACGTACCGCTCCAGCGTCACGAACTCCTTGGTGACTTCCCCTCGGTCGAAGGCGGTCCACAGCTCCAGGTTGATCTCGTGATAGATCTGATAGACCTCCGGCGTGTCGGGGATGCCGTGCCGGGCACACATGATGGAGAAGGCCCGGGCGGAGGCCCGGGGAAAATCAAATAAGGTGTCGTCGGCGTCGAAGAGCAGGTAGGGATACTTCATGGCTGGGTGTCCTTTCGGGGTGATTTGTCAAGTTTATCCTACCACAATGATCCGCGCCTGGCAATCACCTCCGCGGCCCTCCCGCCATAACATGGTGCGAGGGGGAATGCCGGATGAACAAGACCTTTGGAGTGATCGGCGGAGACCGGCGGCAGGCGGAGCTGGTGCGGCTGCTGGAAGCGGACGGACATACCGTTTTTACTTATGGCGTCGGCGGCGCCGGCACGGGGCCGGAGGCCCTGGACCGGGCCGTGTCGGCGGAGACGGTGATCCTGCCCCTGCCGCTGTGCCGGGGGGACGGGGTCCTCAACTGTGAGGACGCGCCCATGCCCACCGCGGACCTGTTCCGGCGGTTCCGCCGGGGACAGCTGCTGCTGGCCGGGCAGGTGAAGCCTCAGCAGCGGCGGGAGGCGGAGGAGCGGGGGCTCCGGCTGGAGGACTACTTCCTCCGGGAGGAGCTGACCGTGGCCAACGCCGCCGCCACGGCAGAGGCCGCCGTCCAGGTGTCCATGGAGCGATTGGACCGGACGCTGCTGGGCTTGGACTGCCTGGTGCTGGGGTTCGGCCGCATCGGAAAGCTCCTGAGCCACCGGCTCCACGGCCTGGGCGCCCATGTGACTGCCACCGCCCGCAGGCCCGGGGACCTGGCCTGGATTCGGGCCTACGGCTGGCGGGCCCTGGAGACCGGGGACCTGGATGGCCGTCTGGAGGCTTTCGGCGCGGTGTTCAACACGGTCCCCTCCCCGGTCCTGGACGGACCGCTGCTGCGTCAGCTGCCCGGGGACTGCCTGTGCGTGGATCTGGCCTCGGTCCCGGGGATCGACCAGACCGCCGCGGCGGCCCTGGGGCTGCCATGGGTGTGGGCCCGCTCCCTGCCGGGACGGCTGGTGCCCCGCACCGCGGCGGCGGTCATCCGGGACGCGGTCTATTACATGATGGAAGAACGAGGTGACTCAGTGTGAGAAAAGAACGGGTCGGATTTGCGCTGTGCGGTTCCTTCTGCACCCACGCCCAGGTCCTGGAGGCCCTGGAGCAGATGACGGAACTCTATGAGACGGTGATCCCCATCGCCTCGGAGCTGACCGCCTTCACCGACACCCGCTTCGGCACCTCCGACGCCCTGATGGAGCGCCTGGAGGATCTGACGGGGCAGGAGGTCCTGTGCGACATCCCCGCTGTGGAGCCCATCGGCCCCAAGGGGCTGCTGGATGTGCTGGTGATCGCGCCGGCCACCGGCAACACCATTGCCAAGCTGGCGGCGGGCATCACCGACACCGCCGTCACCATGGCGGCCAAGGCCCACCTGCGCAACGGCCGGCCGGTGGTGATCGCCATGGCCAGCAACGACGGTCTGGCGGCCGGAGCCCGGAACATCGGGGAGCTGCTGGTGCGCAAGAACTACTACTTCGTGCCCTTCGGCCAGGACAATGCCCAGGCGAAGCCCAGCTCTCTGGTGGCGGACTTTTCCAAGATCCCGGAGACGGTGGATGCCGCCCTCCGGGGCGAGCAGATCCAGCCGGTGCTGCTGCGGTGAGAGAAGCGGGAGGGAGGTCCCTCCCGCTTTTTACGTCCGTCTGCGATTGTCAGAATTGTATATGGAAATAGAGGACCATTTGTGGTATCATAACGAAAAACGTTTCTGCCGGGAAAATGGCGGGGACTGAGGAAAGGAACAAAGCCGACATGAGCGAGTACGTGATCCTGACGGAGTCCTCCTGTGATCTGTCGCCGGAACTGGTGACCGAAGCGGATGTGGAGGTGCTGCCCCTGTCCTTTACCATTGACGGGAAGAACTACCCCCACTATCCCGATGCCCGTGCCTATCCGATCAAAGACTTCTATCAGAGAATGCGGGAGGGGGCTGTGGCCGTCACTGCCGCTGCCAACGTGGTGGAGCTGACCGAGGGGATGGAAAAGCATCTGCGCCAGGGCCGGGACGTGCTGTTTTTGTGCTTTTCCTCCGGCCTCTCCAGCACCCGGGACGCCTGCGCCATCGCGGCGGAGGACCTGCGGGAGCGGTATCCGGACCGGAAGATCTACACGGTGGATACCCTGGCCGCCTCCGGTGGGCAGGGCCTGCTGGTGCTGCTGGCGGGGCGGAAGCGGAAGGCCGGCGCCGCGATCGAGGAGGTCCGGGACTTCGCCGAGGAGACCAAACTCCACGTGGGCCACTGGTTCACCGTGGACGATCTGGTGTACCTGAAGCGGGGCGGCCGGGTGTCCTCCGCAGCGGCCGTGGTGGGCACCATGCTCAACATCAAGCCGGTGCTCCATGTGGACAATGAGGGCCACCTGATCCCCATGGAGAAGGTCCGGGGCCGCAAGGCAGCCGTCCAGGCCCTGTTCCGCCATATGCAGGAGACCGCCCTGCCGGATCAGGAGACGGTCCTTATCAACCACGCGGACTGCCTGCCGGAGGCCCAGGCCCTGGCGGACCAGATCCGCGCGGCCTTCCATCCGAGAGAGGTGCTGATCGCCGACCTGGGCCCCATCATCGGCGCCCACACTGGTCCGGGCCTTGTGACGCTGTTCTTCCTGGCGGAGCACCGTTGAAACCGCAGTTGTACCGGCGGCATTTCCTGTGGAGAAATGCCGCCGGTTTTTCCACATATTTGGGGCTTCCGGTTAAAATGACGAAAGACCGGTGTAAAATCCGTGCAAATCAATAAGTAAAACTAATGATAGATATAATAGACATTAGCGCATGACAGCGAGGAAAACCAAAATGTGGAAAAAATAGATCGGACCTCGAAAAATATCCACAAACAGGGAAAAAGAGGGTTGACTTTTCCGTAGGCCTTTGGTATTCTAACAAAGCTGTCCGGCACGAGTGATACGGAGCGCAACACTGGAAAACAAAAAAATCCGAAAAAAGTGTTGACAAGCCACGAACTTTGTGGTACAGTATTTCTCACCCGCCGGGAGCGGCGTGCACCTTGTAAATTAAACAACGTAACGAAAAGAAAGCACCAGACGGACGCTTCTTTTGTGAGAGATCACGGAAGAAGAACCAAAGAAGCCGAAGGACCGGGTTGAGTCAATTACCGGTCGCGGAGGCAAAAGATGAAGCTATGGAAAATAGCTCTATGAAAGATTAGCTCGAGCTACGGCTCGTGTTGATACCATTTTATAGAGAGTTTGATCCTGGCTCAGGACGAACGCTGGCGGCGTGCTTAACACATGCAAGTCGAACGGAGCACCCCTGATCGAGGTTTCGGCCAAGTGAAGGGAATGCTTAGTGGCGGACTGGTGAGTAACGCGTGAGGAACCTGCCTTCCAGAGGGGGACAACAGTTGGAAACGACTGCTAATACCGCATGACGCATGACCGGGGCATCCCGGACATGCCAAAGATTTATCGCTGGAAGATGGCCTCGCGTCTGATTAGCTAGTAGGCGGGGTAACGGCCCACCTAGGCGACGATCAGTAGCCGGACTGAGAGGTTGACCGGCCACATTGGGACTGAGATACGGCCCAGACTCCTACGGGAGGCAGCAGTGGGGAATATTGGGCAATGGACGCAAGTCTGACCCAGCAACGCCGCGTGAAGGAAGAAGGCTTTCGGGTTGTAAACTTCTTTTGTCAGGGAACAGTAGAAGAGGGTACCTGACGAATAAGCCACGGCTAACTACGTGCCAGCAGCCGCGGTAATACGTAGGTGGCAAGCGTTGTCCGGATTTACTGGGTGTAAAGGGCGTGTAGCCGGGCTGATAAGTCAGATGTGAAATCTGGAGGCTCAACCTCCAAACTGCATTTGAAACTGTCGGTCTTGAGTATCGGAGAGGTAACCGGAATTCCTAGTGTAGCGGTGAAATGCGTAGATATTAGGAAGAACACCAGTGGCGAAGGCGGGTTACTGGACGACAACTGACGGTGAGGCGCGAAAGCGTGGGGAGCAAACAGGATTAGATACCCTGGTAGTCCACGCTGTAAACGATCAATACTAGGTGTGCGGGGACTGACCCCCTGCGTGCCGCAGTTAACACAATAAGTATTGCACCTGGGGAGTACGATCGCAAGGTTGAAACTCAAAGGAATTGACGGGGGCCCGCACAAGCGGTGGATTATGTGGTTTAATTCGAAGCAACGCGAAGAACCTTACCAGGGCTTGACATCCTGCTAACGAAGTAGAGATACATCAGGTGCCCTTCGGGGAAAGCAGAGACAGGTGGTGCATGGTTGTCGTCAGCTCGTGTCGTGAGATGTTGGGTTAAGTCCCGCAACGAGCGCAACCCCTATTGTTAGTTGCTACGCAAGAGCACTCTAGCGAGACTGCCGTTGACAAAACGGAGGAAGGTGGGGACGACGTCAAATCATCATGCCCCTTATGTCCTGGGCTACACACGTAATACAATGGCGGTCAACAGAGGGAGGCAAAGCCGCGAGGCAGAGCGAACCCCTAAAAGCCGTCCCAGTTCGGATCGCAGGCTGCAACCCGCCTGCGTGAAGTCGGAATCGCTAGTAATCGCGGATCAGCATGCCGCGGTGAATACGTTCCCGGGCCTTGTACACACCGCCCGTCACACCATGAGAGTCGGGAACACCCGAAGTCCGTAGCCTAACCGCAAGGGGGGCGCGGCCGAAGGTGGGTTCGATAATTGGGGTGAAGTCGTAACAAGGTAGCCGTATCGGAAGGTGCGGCTGGATCACCTCCTTTCTAAGGAGACCTCGATCAGTGAGATATCTGGTCGTAACATCCTGGTCAGACGTCTGGGGACGAAGTAGTTACGTTGTTTAATTTAGAGGGTACACGCCCTAGGGGATACGAGGGGATATAGCTCAGCTGGGAGAGCGCCTGCCTTGCAAGCAGGAGGTCGCCGGTTCGATCCCGACTATCTCCACCATACTTTCTTTTGAAAAAGAAAGTAGGCAAAGAAAACTTTAAAGAGGCGCTTTCGGCAGATCGGAAGATCTGAGAGAGACGGGCCCGTAGCTCAGCTGGCTAGAGCGTACGACTGATAATCGTAAGGTCGGTGGTTCGAGCCCACTCGGGCCCACCAGAAGACGGCATTTGCTGTCGGATCTCAAAGCCCAAGGGATTGGACTTTGAGATCTGGCTTCAAACGAGGCTGGAAAGCTGCACCTTGAAAACTGAACAATGTGACATGTATGAAGTAAGGCAACAGAGAGGTTGCTGCGTCAAAAGACGCGGCAAGCAAATTTTAATTGTGGAACACATCTGAAAAGATGAGGGTAACGATTACAATTTCAATCTTTGTGAAGCCTGCATAATTCTTAAGAGAACCAAGATTTCTCTGACTGAAAGGTCAAGCTAGAAAGAGCGCAAGGGGAATGCCTTGGCATCAGGAGCCGACGAAGGACGCGATAAGCTGCGATAAGCTTCGGGGAGGAGCAAATATCCTGTGATCCGGAGATTTCCGAATGGGGCAACCCACACAGGCAATACCTGTGTAGCGTGCGTTGAATCAAATAGGCGTACGCGGGGAACCGCCTGAACTGAAACATCTAAGTAGGGCGAGGAAAAGACATCAACCGAGATTCCGCTAGTAGTGGCGAGCGAACGCGGAGAAGGCCAAACCGGAGGATTTATTCTCCGGGGTTGCGGACGATCATACGGTGCACTAGTTTAGCCGAAGGGTCTGGGAAGGCCCGCCACAGAGGGTGAGAGCCCCGTAGGCGAAAGGCGATGTGCACTCGATCGGATCCAGAGTACCGCGGGACACGTGAAACCCCGTGGGAAACCGGGTGGACCACCATCCAAGCCTAAATACTACCTGATGACCGATAGAGGAGCAGTACCGTGAGGGAAAGGTGAAAAGGACCCCGGGAGGGGAGTGAAAGAGAACCTGAAACCTTGTGCTTACAAGCAGTCAAAGCACGTTAAAGTGTGATGGCGTACTTTTTGTAGAACGGTCCGGCGAGTTATAGTAACGAGCAAGCTTAAGGTATTCAGTACCGGAGGCGAAGCGAGAGCAAGTCTGAATAGGGCGTGTAAAGTTCGTTGCCATAGACCCGAAACCGGGTGACCTACCCATGAGCAGGTTGAAGTGGGGGTGAAACCCCATGGAGGACCGAACCGACCCCCGTTGCAATGGTGGCGGATGACTTGTGGGTAGCGGTGAAATTCCAATCGAACTCGGAGATAGCTGGTTCTCCCCGAAATAGCTTTAGGGCTAGCGTTATGTTAGATTACCGGAGGTAAAGCACTGAATGGTTTAGGGGCTGATAAAGTTACCGACGCCTATCAAACTAAGAATGCCGGCTAATTGATGCATAGCAGTCAGACAGTGTGAGATAAGTTTCATTGTCAAAAGGGAAACAGCCCAGACCCACAGCTAAGGTCCCCAATATACGCTAAGTGGAAAACGATGTGGAATTGCGAAAACAACCAGGATGTTGGCTTAGAAGCAGCCACTCATTAAAAGAGTGCGTAATAGCTCACTGGTCGAGTGACTCTGCGCGGAAAATGTAACGGGGCTAAGCGTATAACCGAAGCTTGGGATTGTCGCAAGACAGTGGTAGGGGAGCGTTCTGTACGGGGCGAAGTCGCAGCGGGAGCAGCGGTGGACTGTACAGAAGTGAGAATGCCGGAATGAGTAGCGAGAATTATGTGGGAATCATAATGGCCGAAAATCTAAGGTTTCTTGGGGAAGGTTCGTCCGCCCAAGGTAAGTCGGGAGCTAAGGCGAGGCCGAACGGCGTAGTCGATGCACATACGGTAGAAATTCCGTAACCACCGAACTTTAAGCCAGAGGGACACTTTGAGATAGCCGAACCCGGGCGTTGGTTGACCCGGGCGAAAGGGAGCGAAATATAGTAGCGAAGTCGGCGATGCTTGGAGGCGAGAAAAGCTCTGGGGTATACTAAGGTGCCCGTACCGCAAACCGACACAGGTAGATGAGGAGAGAATCCTAAGGCCAACGGGAGAAGGGTTGTTAAGGAACTCGGCAAGTTGACCCCGTAACTTCGGAATAAGGGGAGCCTCGAAAGAGGCCGCAGTGAAAAGGCCCAAGCAACTGTTTACCAAAAACACAGGTCTATGCTAAATCGAAAGATGACGTATATGGGCTGACGCCTGCCCGGTGCCGGAAGGTTAAGAGGAGATGTCAGCCGCAAGGTGAAGCATTGAATTGAAGCCCCGGTAAACGGCGGCCGTAACTATAACGGTCCTAAGGTAGCGAAATTCCTTGTCAGGTAAGTTCTGACCCGCACGAAAGGCGTAATGATTTGGGCACTGTCTCAACAGCCCGCCCGGCGAAATTGTAGTACCGGTGAAGATGCCGGTTACCCGCAACTAGACGGAAAGACCCCATGGAGCTTTACTGCAGCTTAATACTGGAAATCGGTAATTCATGTACAGGATAGGTGGGAGACATGGAAGCCCGGGCGTCAGCTTGGGTGGAGTCGCCGGTGGGATACCACTCTTGGATTGCTGATTTTCTAACCTGCGGCCGTGAATCCGGTCGGGGGACACTGTTAGGCGGGCAGTTTGACTGGGGCGGTCGCCTCCTAAAGTGTAACGGAGGCGCTCAAAGGTTGGCTCAGCACGGACGGAAATCGTGCAGTGAGTGTAAACGCAGAAGCCAGCCTAACTGCGAGACCGACGGGTCGAGCAGTAACGAAAGTTGGAGTTAGTGATCCGGTGGTATGTGAGTGGAAATGCCATCGCTCAACGGATAAAAGCTACCCTGGGGATAACAGGCTGATCTCCCCCAAGCGTCCACAGCGACGGGGAGGTTTGGCACCTCGATGTCGGCTCGTCACATCCTGGGGCTGAATTCGGTCCCAAGGGTTCGGCTGTTCGCCGATTAAAGTGGCA
This sequence comes from Dysosmobacter sp. Marseille-Q4140, assembly GCA_018228705.1. Taxonomy (NCBI): domain Bacteria; kingdom Bacillati; phylum Bacillota; class Clostridia; order Eubacteriales; family Oscillospiraceae; genus Dysosmobacter; species Dysosmobacter sp. Marseille-Q4140. The sequence goes on from CP073694.1 coordinate 3,040,681, forward strand.
CGCGAGCTGGGTTCAGAACGTCGTGAGACAGTTCGGTCCCTATCTGTTGCGGGCGTAAGAGATTTGAAGGGAGCTGTCCTTAGTACGAGAGGACCGGGATGGACGTACCTCTGGTGCACCAGTTGTTCTGCCAAGGGCATAGCTGGGTAGCTAAGTACGGACGAGATAAACGCTGAAAGCATCTAAGCGTGAAACTCCCCCTAAGATGAGATCTCTCACCTCGAAAGAGGGTAAGGGCCCAGGAGGACTACCTGGTTGATAGGCCGGAGGTGGAAGTGCAGTAATGCATGCAGCTGACCGGTACTAATAGCCCGAGGGCTTGACCTACAAGAAGAAAGCAGGCGGCCTGAAGAAGTGGATGTCACATTGTTCGGTTTTGAGGGTGCAGTGAAAAGCGCACGCTCGTGAAAAGAAGAGTATGCACCTTTAGCTCAGTTGGTAGAGCAACTGACTCTTAATCAGTGGGTCCCCGGTTCGAGTCCGTGAAGGTGCACCATGGCCCGTTGGTCAAGTGGTTAAGACAGCGGCCTCTCACGCCGTTAACATCGGTTCGAATCCGGTACGGGTCACCAAACTCTTCTTGACAAAGAGAGCGAAAGACAATATAATACAGGATGTTCTCCGGCAAGACCGGAAGACAGAAGTTGGTGCTGATTAGGGCGAGGGTCCACCCGTTCCCATTCCGAACACGGTAGTTAAGCTCGTTCCTGCCGACAATACTTGGCTGGCGACGGCCCGGGAAAATAGGTAGCGCCAACACTGAGACACACTCCCATGAGTGTGTCTCTTTTTTTCTTTTTACCCCGCGCACCGAAGCTGCCCCTGCCAGACGGCTGCTCGGATGCAGATCAACCAACTGTGGAGCTGAATGAGACATGGCTTCATCGCTTGATGAAACTACTGACCCGGAAACTGCTTGACAAACCTCGGCCATCTATGTATGATAAACATAGATGGCCGAGGTATTTGCTTCCGGGGGGTGTGAGAATGAGCGCGTTTACTGACTGGCGGGACCAGGTGACGGCACAGGTGCGTTTCTGGCCGGACCGGAAATCTATCGCCAGGGAGCTGACCGACCATTTTCAGGATCATACCCGGGATCTGGAGCGGCTGGATTACCCCTGGCAGCTGGCGGAGGAGCGGGCTCTGGCCGCCATGGGCGACCCGGAACTGGTCGGAAAAGCCCTGGACCGGGTCCACAAGCCCTGGCTGGGGTGGCTGTGGATGGCCAGCCGGGCTGTGCTGGTCTTGACAACGGTTGCATGTCTGCTGTCCCTTCCCGGGACCGGCGACTTTTTTCATATGGTGGGAAATACCCTGTTTCCGCCGGAGGATCTGGGGGGATATCAGGCCATCGTGGGCAGCTATCAACTGCTGAATGAACAGGAGGGCGTCACCCCTTGGCACTTCATGGGAACGCTGGAAGCGCAGCCCGCGCAGCTGCCAGGCTACACGCTCTCGCTCTTGGAAGGAAAATGGTGGGGCAAAATGACGGCGGATTTTACAGAGCGGAGTGTTTGCTGCGTCTGGAGCCGGAGCACCTGTGGTACGGGCTGCCGGACGACGTTCTGGATGACCTGAGCCTGCTTGGTAGCGGGGAGGTTCCGTTCCAGAATGAAAAAAACAACCCCTTTCACAGTGGAGAGACAGACAACTGGTTTTTGATTTCCGAGTCCTCCAATGCCATTCCCCTCTCCAGTGATGCGGACAGCTACCGCTTGGAGGACAGCCGCGATCTGGGCGGATGGTATCTCTGCCTGACCATGACTGCCTGTGAGCCGGTAGAATGGACGGAGCTGTCCTTTCCCTACGGAGACAACAACTGGGCCTTTCGAATCACATGGGAGGGGCCCTCATGAGACAGGTGAAGAAGCGGACCAACCGCAGGGTCCGGATCATTCGAAACCTGCTGCTGTCCGGTTTGATGGCGGGAGCACTCTGGGTCATGCTGGGCTTTCCGGCCTGGAGCCGGGCTATGCTGGCCCGACAGATCGCCCGGGAAAATCTGCTCTCCGACCCGGAGATCCTCTACATAGAGCGGGAAGGCGCGTTCAGCAGGATGTACCTTCGCTGCGGAGCCTGCTTTTTGGAGGCGCCCGTCTACCGCCAGGGACTGCTCTGGCGGATCGCGGGCAGTGCACAGATGTACGTTCCAACAGAGGGAATCCTCTGCCTGCCCGCTGGAGGCGAGGACCGGCTGCTGGTTTTGGGAGACACGGGAGACGCTGTCCGCATGGAGGTGGAGATCCGGGTGGACGGCGATCTGGACGGGACCGTGGACGGGGTATATACCGCCGCCGGAGAGGCGGTCTCTCCGGGCGTGTTCTCCCTTCCCGTAGAGCCCGTGGGAGCTCCTGCATCCACAGGAACCTTTCGCAACCGCTGGCCCCGTCAGCTGTCCTATACGCTGACTGCTTACGGGCAGAACGGAGACGCACTATGGGAAATCCAACTGAAACGGAGCGGATTGGAGGAGACGGTATGAAGATCGACAAGAGTTTGATGGCGGGCAGCACCACGCTGCTGGTATTGTCCCTGCTGAGCCGGGAGGAGATGTACGGCTACCAGATGATCACAGAACTTGCCCGCCGCAGCGACCACACCTTCGAGCTGAAGGAGGGGACGCTGTATCCCATCCTCCACGGCCTGGAGGCGGACCGGCTGGTGACGGTGCGGGAGAAGGAGGCGGAGACGGGCCGGGTGCGCAAGTACTACCGCATCACCAAAAAGGGATGGAAGGTCCTGGAGGAGAAGAAGGCCGAGTGGACCACCTTCACGGAGAAGGTCAACGCCGTAGTCTGCGGCACCTCCCCGGCGTGAGGCGGCTATGGGAGAGGACTTTCGGAACTGGCGGTCCACGGTGACGGCCCAGGTGCGCTTCAAACCGGACCGGGCGGCCATTGAACAGGAACTGACCGCTCACTATGAGGACCATGTCCGGGACCTGGAGCGGCTGGACTACCCGCCGGAGCTGGCGGAGCAGCGGGCGCTCACGGCTATGGGGGACCCGGAGACCATCGGGAAGGCCCTGGACCGGGTCCACAAGCCCTGGCTGGGGCGGCTGTGGCAGCTCAGCCGGGCGCTGGTGTGGGTTGCCTGTGCCTTGACACTGCTGACGCTGCTGTATCGCGGCTGGCCGGACTGGAGCGCGCAGATCTCCAACAGCTGGGAGGGGATCGGCGTAGAGCTGGCCTGCCCGCCGCCGGTGCAGGCGGGCCCCTACCGCCTGGAAGTGACACAGGTTCGGTATGTGGACAACCAGGAGACCGGCAGGGGGCAGCTGCACCTGGACCTGCGGTGCACCACGCTGAAATTCTGGCTGGACGGCCCGGAGCTGATGGACTGCCTGGAGGCGGTGGACAGCAACGGCACCGTGTACAGGAGCTACCGCTATCCCTGGATCACAGGGAGCGTCTCCGGGGACCGGCCCGTCCGAACATACGGCTGGATCGAACTGGACGGCATCGAAAACGCCCCGGAGTGGGTGGACATCACTCATCTGGCCGCTGGGTGGACCATCCGAGTCCAGCTGCCGGGTGGAGAGGAGGCGGCGCCATGAAGATTTGCAGGGAATACCTGCCCCGCCTGAGCCGAAAGGGGCGCATTTTTCGGAACCTACTGACCGTGGTGGTACTGCTGCTGTTCACCTGGGCCCTGCGGGACTTTGCCCCGCCCACGGTGGCGCTGGCGGTGCGGTGGCGGGCGGAGGAGTACGGCCTGGCGGCGCCGGAGATCCTGTATTGCTCCGAATGGGAGAGGGACCGGGCCGATCTGTTGCTGCGGTGGGAGGACGGCCGGCTGGCCTCCTCCCGGTGCTACCGGTGGCTGGGGAGCCGCAGCGTGGGGGAGTTTTGCTTCGCCCAGCCGGAGGACGGCGGCGCCGTGCTGTTCCAGGCCCAGACTGGGACGCCTGCGGATACGGTGTATTTCTGGTCGGACGAGCCGGAGGCGGCCCGGGCGGAGTGCCGCCTGCGGCTGCGGTCGGACATCCAGGCATCCTGGACGGACGAGAGCGCCGGGACCTCCGCCAGCGATCACTTTGACTGGGATGAGACCTATGTGATGGAGTCCGTCCCCAGCCCCCAGGGTATCTATTGCTTTCCCATCACACTGAAATATCCCAACGAGGAAAATGAAGCTGCCCTGCGGACAAAGACCATGGCGGAGGAGAGCGCCCTGCGCTCCTACAACAACATCCGGCGGCGCGTCGTGGGAACGGATTTTGCCGCGGAGCTCTCCGTGACCTTTTATGACGCGGCGGGGCAGGTCCTGGGGACCTGGGAGCAGGAGCTGTGGAACTCCTTTCCCGGCGGCGCGGACCGGTGAGCGGCAAGAGAAAAGGACGGTATCATTCGATACCGTCCTTCTTTCATTAAAACTTGTACTCCACATACAGCTCCCGCACGGCGCTGGGGTCGGCGGGGTTGGGAGGCGCGGCCTGCGCCGCGGGCTTCGGCGGCTCCGGTTTGGGAGCTTCGCGGGGGCCGTCCCGCCAGGAAAGGAACTTGGGCGCTACCTGGGGGAACAGGGCCAGGGAGAGGACGTCCTCGTCGCTTTTGGCGAGACCACGGAACTCCTCCCGATACTTGGGCAGCTCCGGCTCCAGCAGGTCTGCCGGGCGGCAGGTGATGACCTCCTCCGGAGCAATGCCGGCCTTGGCCCGGACATCCTCGTTGACCTTGCCCGGCAGGGCGCCGTATTCGCCCCGCAGCATGGCTTTGGACTCCTTGGGGAAGGTCTTGTACCGCTCCCCCATAATGACGTTCATCACCGCCTGGGTGCCCACGATCTGGCTGGAGGGGGTCACCAGGGGCGGGTAGCCGAAGTCCTCCCGGACCCGGGGGATCTCCGCCAGCACGTCGTAGTACTGGTCCTCTTTCCCGGCCTGCTTGAGCTGGGAGATGAGGTTGCTGAGCATACCGCCGGGCACCTGGTATAAAAGGGTATTGGTGTCCACGTTCAGCACCTTGGGGTCCAGGGCCCCCTCGTCCTTGAGCCGCTGGGCCACCTTGCGGAAATGGACGGCGGCCTCGCTCATCTTGTTCAGATCCAGACCCGTGTCCCGGGCGGTGCCCTGGAGCGTGGCCACCAGGGACTCCGTGGCGGGCTGGGAGGTGCCGTTGGCCAGGGGGCTCAGGGCCGTGTCCACGATGTCCACCCCGGCGTAGGCCGCCATGAGATACACCATATCGCCGGTGCCGGTGGTGTTGTGGGTGTGCAGATGGATGGGCACGGACACCGTCTCCTTCAATCGCTTGACCAGGGAATAGGCGTCCATGGGCAGAAGGAGGTTTGCCATGTCCTTGATGCAGATGACGTCGGCGCCCATCTGCTCCAGCTCCTTTGCCAGCTTCACGAAGTACGCCTCGTCGTGGATGGGGGAGATGGTATAGCTGAGGGTGGCCTCCACCATGCCGCCGTACTTCTTGGTGGAGCGGATGGCCTGTTCCAGGTTCCGCACGTCGTTGAGGGCGTCAAAGATGCGGATGATGTCGATGCCGTTTTCAATGCTCTTGGCGCAGAAGGCGTCCACCACGTCATCGGCGTAATGCTTGTAGCCTAGGATGTTCTGGCCGCGGAAGAGCATCTGGAGCTTCGTGTGGGGCAGAGCGCGGCGCAGGGCCCGCAGGCGCTCCCAGGGGTCCTCGTTCAAAAAGCGCATGCAGGCGTCAAAGGTGGCGCCGCCCCAGCACTCCAGCGACCAATAGCCAATGGAGTCCAGCACCTCGCAGGCGGGCAGCATGTCCTCCAGACGCATCCGGGTGGCCGCCTGGGACTGGTGGGCGTCCCGGAGGATGGTATCGGTGAGATACAGCGGTTTGTTCGATAGAAATTCCATAAAAAACCTCCGCTTGCGCACCAGAGCCGGTCGCCGCCGCTGCGGCTGTGGAGATCACCGGACCCGGTAGCGAGATAACGTTCTTTTTGGTTCTTTTTCTTTCAAGAAAAAGAATCAGCCGAACAGGGAGATCAGCACGCCCGCGGCGATGGCGGAGCCAATGACGCCGGCCACATTGGGCCCCATGGCGTGCATCAGCAGGAAGTTGCCGGGATTGGCCTCCTGGCCCACCTTCTGGGACACCCGGGCGGCCATGGGCACGGCGGACACGCCGGCGGAGCCGATGAGGGGGTTGATCTTCTCCTTGAGGAACAGGTTCATGAACTTGGCCAGCAGTACGCCGCCGGCGGTGCCGAAGCTGAAGGCCACGATGCCCATGGCCAGGATGGCCAGGGTGCGGGGGCTGAGGAAGGTGGTGCCGGTGGCGGTAGCGCCCACGGAGACCCCCAGGAAAATGGTGACGATGTTGATGAGCTCGTTCTGTACGGTCTTGCTGAGCCGCTCGGTGACGCCGCATTCCCGGAAGAGGTTCCCCAGCATCAAACAGGCGATCAGCGGCGCCGCGGAGGGCACCAGCAGGGCCACGAACACGGTCACCACGATGGGGAACACGATCTTCTCCTTCTTGGAGACCTCCCGCAGGGGCTTCATGACGATCTTGCGCTCTTCCTCGGTGGTCAGCAGCTTCATGATGGGCGGCTGGATCACCGGCACCAGGGCCATGTAGGAGTAGGCCGATACGGCGATGGGGCCCAGCAGGGCCGGGGCCAGCATGACGGTGACGAAGATGGCCGTGGGACCGTCGGCGCCGCCGATGATGCCGATGGAAGAGGCCTCCGGACCGGTGAAGCCGATCAGGCGGCAGCCCACATAGGTCATGAAGATGCCAAGCTGCGCGGCCGCGCCCAGCAGCAGGCTCTTGGGGTTGGCGATCAGGGGGCCGAAGTCGGTCATGGCGCCCACGCCCATGAAGATCAGGCAGGGATAGATACCCAGCTTTACGCCCAGGTACAGCACGTCCAGCAGTCCCACGGAGATGGTCTCGCCTACCGCTGCCGTGGCCAGCACGGCTTCGGATACCCCGGCGGCGCTCATTTCCGACAAAAACTCCGCCGTGATTGGGGCGCCTCCGAAGAGGTCCCAGTGGATATGGCCCCCGGCAAAGAGGATCTCATGGTACATCTCCGCTCCGGGCAGGTTGGTCACCAGCATGCCGAAGGCGATGGGTACCAGCAGCAGCGGCTCAAACTTTTTTACAATGCCCAGGTACAGCAGGACACAGGCAATGACGATCATGATGAGGCATTTCCAGTTACCGCCCTGGGTGAATTGATAAAAGCCGGTGCTTGTGATAAAATTCAAAACAGCGTCCATAGGCCGTTACCCCGTCACTGGATGGTGCAAAGGGGCGTGCCGGACTCCACCGCAGCGCCCTTGGCGGTCTGGATGGCGGCTACCCGGCCATCCCGGGGACACATGATCTCATTTTCCATTTTCATGGCCTCCAGGATCATCAGCACCTGGCCCCGCTTGACGCTGTCGCCCACGGCCACGTTCACCGAGAGAATGGTGCCGGGCATGGGAGCGGTCACCTGCTCGCCGCCGGCAGGTGCCGGAGGCGGGGGCGGCGCCGGAGCAGCCGCGGCCGCAGGCGCAGGGGCCGCGCCGGTCAGCTCCTCCAGTTCTACTTCATAGGCAACGCCGTTGACGGTCACTTTGTATTTCTTCATGGAAACCTCCCCATTCTTTCGCACAGACGATTTATAAGGGTTTGACGGACAGGATGCGGATGCCGGTGACATCGGTGCCCAGGTCCTCAGCTACAGCGGCGGAGATGGCGGCGATCAGCTCCGGCGTGATGGCGGCGCCCGCGGCCGGTACTGTCGGCACCGGGACAGGCGGAGCGGAGACCGCCGGCTGCTTTCCGACGGAGCGCAGCACCGCGCTCATCAGTGTGCTCAGCGCCACCAGGCAGATCAGGCCGAAGAACACAGTCCCCATGCCCATCAGACACACAAACAGATGATTGTAGTCCATAGATTCCCTCCTTGGGCGATTTTTAGGTACATTGTATCAATTTTTTTGAAAGAACACAATGCGGATTGTGCCGCTTTTGGCTGCGGTACACCGAAAAAATTTGCGTAAATATTTGTCAAAATACACAAAGCGGAAGAAAAAGAAATCGTTTGTTTCTGCTTGGATGACAAAATGTGAGCGGACACAGATAATGATAAAAGGAGATACAGCCCCGGGAGAGGGCACAAAATGCGCGGTTTCCCGGGTTCCGGAAAGGAGCTTTATGCAATATCAGAACGTTTTATCCGGGCGGTTCCTGGTCCGGCCCAACCGCTTCATCGCCCACGTGGAGACAGCAGAGGGGGTCCAGGTCTGCCATGTGAAGAACACCGGCCGCTGTCGGGAGCTACTGGTGCCAGGCGCCACCGTATATCTGGAGCCGGGGCGCACACCGGGGCGGAGGACGGCCTTTGACCTGATCGCCGTGGAGAAGGGGGCTCGGCTCATTAATATGGACGCTCAGGCCCCCAACCGCGTCTTTGAGGAGTGGGCTCGCGCCGGCGGCTTTTCTCCGGAGGTGACGGACGTGCGGCGGGAGGTCCGCTGGGGGGATTCCCGGCTGGACTTCTGTCTGGAGACGCTTCACGGTCCTCATCTGGTGGAGGTAAAGGGCGTGACCCTGGAGGACGGTGGTGCCGCCCGCTTTCCCGACGCGCCAACGGAGCGGGGCGTGAAGCACATCCTGGAGCTGGCTCGGGCTGTGGAGGAGGGGCTTGACGCCACGCTGTTCTTTGTGGTACAAATGGAGGATATCCACAGCGTTTCCCCCAACGACGAGACTCATCCAGCCTTTGGGGAAGCGCTGCGGTTTGCTGTGTCTCGGGGTGTTCATGTGCAGGCGTATGACTGCCGGGTGACCCCAGAGAGCATCGCTGTCCGCCGGCCGGTGCCGGTGATCTTGTGAGTGGGAGTCTGGTATTGTGGGGATTTTGGAGCTGTTTCTCATCGGCGTCAGCCTGTCCATGGACGCCTTTGCCGTGGCGGTGTGCCAGGGCCTGTGTATGCCGAAGCTGAACCTGCGGCACGGCACGGTGATCGCCCTGTTCTTCGGCGGGTTCCAGGCGCTGATGCCCTTTTTGGGCTGGGTGCTGGGCTCCCAGTTCGCCCGGTACATCGAGAATGTGGACCACTGGGTAGCCTTCGGCCTGCTGGCCCTCATCGGCGGTAACATGGTCCGGGAGGCGATGTCCCCGGAGGAAGAGGAGGAGACTGCCTGCGCCGTTGCGGACCGGTTGGACTTCAAGCGTCTTTTCATGATGGCCGTCGCCACCAGCATCGACGCCCTGGCCGTGGGTGTGACCTTCGCCTTTTTCCGGGTGAAGATCCTGCCGGCTGTCACCATCATCGGCGTGACCACCTTCTGCATCTCCCTGGGCGGCGTGGTGGTTGGCAATTTCTTCGGTACCCGCTACAAGAAGCGGGCGGAGCTGACCGGCGGCATCGTGCTGATTCTGCTGGGAGCCAAGATTCTGCTGGAACACCTGGGGATCCTGTAAGCGTATCGAAAAAGCGCCGGGCACTGCCCGGCGCTTTTTCCATTCCAAAAACTTAACAAAATCTTTACACCTGGAGAGAAATCCTGTATGATGAGACAAAGGGCCCCGGATGGGCCGGGGCCGGGTGCAGAAAGAAGGGAGAATGCTATGCAATTCAATTTGACAGTCACCGTCATCGTCGTGCTCTATCTGCTGGCAATGCTGTTCATCGGCTGGTATTCCTCCACCAAGATCACCTCCAACACCGACTTCATGGTGGCGGGCCGGCGGCTGGGACCCTTCCTGATGGCCGGCACCCTGGCCGCCACGGAGATCGGCGGCGGCAGCTCTCTGGGCGTCGTGGAAAACGGCATGTCCGGTTACGGCATCAGCTCCGCCTGGTACATCATCACCATGGGCTTCGCCTTTGTGATCCTGACCTTCCTGGCGCCCAAGTTCCGGGCGGCAACGGTCAAGACCGTGCCGGAGTATTTCCGCCGCCGGTACGGCAAAAGCGCCGGCCTTATCACCGCGATCATCATGCTGCTGCCCCTGGTGGGCCTGACGGCGGGCCAGTTCATTGCCTCTTCCGTCATCCTCTCCACCATGCTGGGCATCGGCTACAAGACCGCCGTCATCATTGTGGCGGTGGTGGTCACCATCTACTCCGTCATGGGCGGCCTCTGGAGCGTGACGCTGACGGACTTTGTCCAGGTGTTCCTCATCATCATCGGTATGATCATCGCCGTGCCCTTCGCCGTCAATCTGGCGGGAGGCTGGGACGCGGTAGTGGCCAATGTGCCCGCGGAGACCTTCGATATGTTCTCCGGCTACACTCCCATGGGTATCTTGTCCCTGACGGTCATGTACGTCGCCACCTTCACCGTGGGCCAGGAGGCCGTCTCCCGCTATTACGCCGCCCGGGACGGCAAGGCCGCCCGGCAGGGCTCCGTCCTGGCCGCTATTTTGAACTTTGTCTATGCCTTCGTTCCGGCGGTGCTGGGCGTCATCGTCCTGGCCCTGATCTCCATGGGCAAGTTCTCCGCCGCTGACTTTGAGTCTGTTGGCGCCCGCTATGCCCTGCCGGTGCTGGCTATGGAGGCTATGCCTGCGGTCATCTGCGGACTGCTCTTCGCCGGCATCATCTCCGCCACCATGTCCTCCTCGGACTCCGACCTGCTGGGCGCGGGCTCCATCTTCGCCAACGACATTTACCGCGCAGTCCTTAAGCCCGATGCCACCAGCAAGGAGGTCATGAACGTCACCAAGATCGTCATGGGCATCGTAGGTGTGGCATCCATGTTCATCGCCCTGTTCAACACCTCTGGTATCGTGACGCTGCTGATGTTCTGCTTCACCTTGCGGGCGGCGGGCGCCTTCTTCCCCTATGTGCTGGGCCACTACTGGAAGGGCGCCTCCCTGGCGGGCACCATCGCCTCTCTGATCTCCGGGTCCATCGTGGTGGTGTATCTGGAGAAGATCTCCGGCGGTGTACTCTTCGGCGTGAAGCTGAGCCAGCCCATTATCCCCGGTCTTGTGGTGGGCCTGGTGTTCTTCCTGGTGTTCTCCCTGCTCTGTCCGCCCAAGGTCCGTACCACGGAGCTGGCTCCGGAGGAGGACGACTGAGCAGCAGACGATCCCTCCCTCCCGCGGTCCGCGCCGGCAGGCTTGCCGGCGCGGACTTTTTTCCGGACAGACAGCGAGGCGCCCCGTGTCCCACAGGACACGGGGCGCCGGGTCTCTTATGAAAAATCAGCAGCAGGACGGGGGATTGCAGCCGCAGTTACCGCCGCAGCCGGAACCACCCCAGCTGCCGTTGCCGCAGCAGCACCAAATGATGATCAGCAGAATGATGATCCAGCAGCAGTTGCCACCGCCAAAACCGTTATTGCACATACCGGAACCTCCTATGAATTCGTAGACCGTCCGAACCGGTCTCAATCCATAGTATGCGGCCCCGGGAAAGGGGTTCCTCTTATTTTCTCGCGCCGGGGACCAGAGCGGCAGCCGCACTTACCTGGGCGGAGGTAAAGGTGCCCTTGTTCATCAGGGTGTCCCGCAGGGTGATGCCGGTACCGGTCATAGTGGCGTCCAGCGCGTAATAGGAGACATAGACCAGATCCGCCCGCAGGAAGGTTCCGCTTTGCAGAGCGGTCAGTTCCCCGGAGGTGATGACGCCGTTGGCGTAGGCGTTGTCCAGTGTGCCGGACAGATCCGTGTTGGCCGCGGAGCTGTATCCCAGGGCCCGCAGCATGAACTCCATGTACTGCCCCGCTGTGACGGTCTGACTGGGCCGGAAGGTAGTGGCGCTGTACCCGTTGGTGTAGCCCTTGCTGTATGCGTAGCCCACGTATTTCTCACTCTGAGAACCGGCGGCCACATCGGTGAAGGGCATGGGGCCGGTGTAGGCCAGGGCGGCGTCCTCCTCGCCCAGGACCCGGATGAACATGATAAGGGCCTGGAGCCGTGTGGGGGCTACCTCCAGATCGTAACCCTCGCCATAGCCGGTGAAGCTGCCCTTAAAGAGGTTCAGCGTTTTGAGGGCGGCGGCGATGGCGTTGTAATCGGTGGCGTTGGAATAGCGGAAGGCGTAGGGACCCTGGTAGTCCACCACCGCTGTCTTGGAGGTAACGGTAAAATCGGCAGTGGTGTTTTCAGCCACGAGATAGCGGTGGTTCACCGCCAGAGCGCTGCCGCTGGTGACGGCGGTGCCGGTGGTCACGTCCACCACGGCGCCGGAGAAGGTGACCCGGGCACCGCCGGCCAGCACCAGCACGCTGGTGCCGGTGGAGCCGGTCAGAACGTCGCCCTCTTTCAGGCGGGTTTCCGTCCAGGTGGCGGTGGAGCTTCCGGAGACAGCTTCCAGATTCCCGGAGAGCAGGGCCTGGTCGGAGGCGTTCAGCTTTTCATCCACCCGCTTGTCCACCGTGTCGGTGAAGATGCCGGTCAGGTAGGACAGCGAGGCCAGGGGATCGGACAGATCTCCGCCGGCAGCCAGGGCCGAGACCATCAGTGCCAGAGGGATCAGCAGACAGAGGACGGGCAGCAGGAAGCGTTTTTTCTTCATGGAAGTATCCTTTCGTGGACTGTTCCCGTCAGCGGTTGGCGATGCGGTAGCTGAGGGTCAGCAGACTGTCGGCGAAGTGAATGTTTTCAAATTTCACGTCGGGGGAGGGGCTGGACAGCTCCATGTTGGTGAAGTTCCAGAAGCCCCGGATGCCCAGATCCATCAGGTGGGTGGCGGTGTCCTGGGCCACGGACTGGGGGATGGTGAGGACCACCACGTCCACGCTGTGGCTGCGGACAAATTCGTCCAGCTGGGTCATGGGATAGACGGGCACGCCGTTGATGACGGTGCCGGAGAGCTGAGGGTTGATATCGAAAGCGGCGTCTACGGTGAAACCGGTCTGAGAGAAGGGGAAGTTCTGAAGCAGCGCGTGGCCCAGATTGCCTACGCCGATCATAATGAGGTGGTGGTCATTGTCCACGCCCAGAATATGGCCGATCTCAGATCGCAGCTCTTCCACGTTGTAGCCGTAGCCCTGCTGGCCGAACTCACCGAAGCAGCTGAAATCCTGCCGGATCTGGGAGGCGGTGATATTCATTTCCTGCCCCAGGGAATGGGAGGAGATCCGTACCACACCGCGGGCACACAGGTCTGTCAGTTGGCGGTAGTACCGGGGAAGGCGCCGGATCACGGCGTCGGAGATGTTCTCCTTTTTCAATGTGATCACTCCTATAATCACGAACCATGAGGATCGTTAAAAATTTCTTAATCTCTAGTTTAGACCATAACAGCCAACTTGTCAAATTTTTTAACAATCTTTTGGACAGAAAATTTTTTCGAGAAGGGGCTTTACAATTTGGGGAAACCTTGCTATACTACCAAGAGATGTGCTGGAGTACATCTGAAAATTAGATATGCGCCCGTAGCTCAGTTGGATAGAGTGTCAGACTCCGACTCTGAAGGTCGCTGGTTCGAATCCAGTCGGGCGTACCACAAAAGACACTTGCGAAAGCAAGTGTCTTTTGTTTTTTATCCGGGCAAAGGAGGTTTCGCCATGGCTCTCGAGAATAAATTAAGGCTCACATCCTCTGCCGACCTTGCCCGCGAGGAGGAGCGGATCAGCAAAAAGAAGGCCGTTGCGCTGTTTGAGGCGGGCCTGCTGAATCAGCTGGAGGCGGGGACTTTTTCCTCTCTGCAGTTTATCCATAAGTACCTCTTTGGGGAGATCTACGACTTTGCCGGCAAGCTCCGTACCGTCAACATCGCCAAGGGCAATTTCCGGTTTGCTCCGGTGATGTACCTGGAAGCGGCCCTTTCTAATATTGAAAAGATGCCGCAGTCCACGTTTGATGAGATCATCGAGAAGTATGTGGAGATGAACATCGCCCCCCCCTTCCGGGAGGGCAACGGGCGCAGCACCCGCATCTGGCTGAATCTGCTGCTGAAAGCACAGCTGCATCAGGTGGTCGACTGGAGCCGCGTGGATAAAGAGGATTATCTGCTGGCCATGGAACGCAGCCCGATTCGGGATACGGAGATCAAGCATATCCTGAAAAACGCGCTTACGGACGAGATCGACAGCCGGGATGTCTATATGAAAGGCATTGACCACAGCTACTACTATGAGGGCTATACGGCCTTCAAGGCTGAGGAACTGTGAACATCTCATATTACAGCAAAAAAAGAGGCAGGAACCGATTCGGTTCCTGCCTCTTAATCATTCCAGACCACATGTTCAGATCTCCAGCCCCTCCTGGAGCGCCCTGCTGGCCGCCTGGTTGTTCTGGTCGAAGGCATGGGTATAGATGTCCAGCGTAGTGGATGGCTGGCTGTGGCCCAGGAGGCCCGCCACCGTGGCCACGTCCGTGCCGTTTGCAATGAGCAGGCTGGCGTTGGTGTGCCGCAGGGAGTGGACGTTCAGATACTCCGGTAGACCGTGCTTTTTCAGGATCAGCTTGAACCGCCAGGTGAAGGTGGAGGGCGTCATGGGAAGGCGGCAGCCCCTGCGGCGGAACAGGAAGTCCCCGTCCTCCAGCTCTCTGCCGTCATAGGTCTCCGTCTCCCATGCGCACTCCTGACGGTATTCTCTCAGCAGGGATTCCATCTCCAGAGAGAAGAAGACATACCGGTCCCCGGAGACGGTCTTGGGCGCCTTGGTGAAAATCTCCTCGTCCGTCACCTTCACCGCATTCCGGCGGATATGGATGGAGCGCTGCTCCCAGTCGATGTCGCCCCATTGCAGGGCGCAGCACTCGCCCCGTCGCATGCCTGTGGCGATCACCAGCTTGAAGTAGGTCTCATACTTGATGCTCTCGTTCTCCAGAGCGGAGATGATTTTCCCCACCGTCTCTGCGTCAGCGATTTTCTTCTCTGTCTTTCGCCCTGCGTAGCGGTAGGTGCGCCAGGCGGGGTTATGACGCAGAAAGCCACCCTCCACGGCATCGGAGAGGATGCTGCACAGCGTAGCGTGCACGCCCTCAACGGTGTACTCGGAGAGTGGCTTTTTGGTTTCGGTGCTGACGGTCTCACGGAGCTGGGCGTAGAAGGCCCGGAAGTGTTCCGGCCGCAGCTCCGTGAGCTTGTAGTGGCCCAGGGCGGGGAGGATGCGGACGATGTCCTGCCGGTTCCGGCGGATGGTGGACTTGGCCAGCTTGCCGGGGGCGATCTCCCGCAGCCACAGCTCGATGTAGGCGGCCAGGGTGATGGGCTTTGCGGTTTCCTCCGGGGTATCCCGGCAGGAGCGCTCGAAGAGCACCGCCTGCTCCCGGAGCCATTTCTCCCTCTGTTTTGGCGTCAGCCCTTCGGGGGGATGGACGGTTTTCTGCCGGGGCTTGATGCGTGCGCCCTTGTAGTCGTAGCCCATGGAGACCACGATGAGATAGCTGCTGCCCCGTTTTCGGATGCACAGCGTGTCTGAGACTTGACGGAGCTGCGTCAGGTCCGCCTTTTCAAAGTGGAGCTTCCTGCCGGTCTGGAAGCTGACGGAGTTGACGATGAAGTGGGAGTGGATGTGCTCGCGGTCCGTATGGGTGGCCACGATGACCTCGTAGTCCTTCCACTGTTGCGCCAGCTCCAGTGCGATCCGGTGTGCCAGCTCCGGCGTGACGGCTTCCTCCGGATGGAAAGACTGAACGAAGTGATAGTACATGCGGCCGCCGTCTTTTCCGTATTGCAGCTTGGTGCTGATGAACTCGGTGCAGCAGGAGTCTGCCTGACAGTTCACACCGGTCACCAGATGGCGATCCTGATAAGCGGTTTTTTCCTCCTTCATCACGTATTGGAGCACCGCACTCATGCCACCGCGGGTCTGCCCACGGGGACGGTTGACAGCTGTGACAATGGCCATGTGTCACACCGTCCTCTCCAGCAGCGCCTTGAGCGATCGCTGGATGTCGGCGTAGAGGGCACAGGCCTCCCAGACATTCACGGCGGTGATGCGTCCCATGTTGGCCAGGGTGGTGAGCTGATTGAGGTTGTTGCCCTGGGCTTTCAGGGCCTTGATGAACTCCGCCAGCGCGTCGATCCGGACGATCTCCTTGCCAACGGCGCAATCGGTCAGATATTGGGTGAGGTTCACGCCGCACGCTTCCGCCTTTTGGTGGATGCGCCGGGAGTCCGCCTCGGTCACATAAAACGTCAGAGGAACGGATTTCGTTCGGTTGGGTTTCTTGCTCAAGTTGATCCTCCTTTTTTGGCTTCCTGAAAAGGGGGTGCAGGGCTTCGGCCCGCAAAGAGATGCCGAAGGCAGTGTTGGGGAAGCTGCCGGTGTACAACAAGCTGATGGTGGAGGGCCACCGGCTGCCCGGCCTGATCCCCTATCTGCGCGGGCACCAGGACCTGCTGGACGAGATGCTGACGCCGGGGACGCCCCGCAACGAGGGATACATCCGGTGGAAGGGGAAGCTGGAGCATCTGGAGGACGAGCTGCAGTCCTTTGTCAAAAACACGCAGTGGATGCTGGACGAGTTCTTTCAGGAACTGCCGTCCAGAAGGCGGCAGGACTATATCCGGGCCTATGCCCGATACCGGGATGTGATCGAGGACGCGATGCAGGCAAAGCAGGACGTGGAGGATGAGGGAGAGGAGTGGGAGGATCGAACCGTGGATCTGGACACGATCTCCTTTACGTTTCCCGTGAACATCTCGCTGGTTCCCGTTCTGGACCCGAAGACCCGCCGGCCGACGCTGGCGGAGCAGATGACCTTTGAGAGCCTCCCGGGCTTTTTGTACATGGACCTGTACAAGGGGATGGCCGCCGGAAATCTACCCCGGCGCTGCGCTCACTGCCGCCGGTGGTTCTTGGCGATGGGCGGATATGATACCCGCTACTGCAACCGGGTGGTGCCGGGCACCAACGGAAAGACCTGCCGGAAGGTGGGCGCCCATGAGCGGGAGAAGGAGAAGCAGAAGACGGAGACGGCGGCCCGGGAGTACAACCGGACCTATAACCGCCTGAAGGCACGGAAGCGGCGAGGCCGGATCACCGTAGACGAGTGGAACCGGCAGGTGGCACAGGCCCAGGAGCTGAAGGACGCGTTCACGGCCCGGAAGATGACCAAGGAAGCGTATGTGAAAAAACTCAATGAGCTGTGAGAAAGCAGGAGGCCTGTCCCGAGAGGGACAGGCTTCCTGTGCTGTGTGGTAGTTTATTTTGTCGGCAAGTTTTACGAAACGGAACAGGCATCTGTCTCAGCTTCTTCGGCTGATGACAGATGCCTGTTTTCTTGGTAATAATTCAATTCGCCGGCCAATTCCCATGCCAGACGGAATCCGCAGAGAAAGCTGTCCAGGGACCGCTCTTCGATGATGTGGTTCTGAGTGTCGATGATCTGCAACACCAGTTTCCTCTCTGGCTTTTCCAGCCGCTCGATCAGCTGGCGGTGGCAGGTCTCGACTTCCTGTTCGTACTCCGCCAAGGGCAGAGGGGTGTAGAATCGGTCGTACAGTGATCTCAGGGTCTCGTTCATGTGTCTCGCCTCCTTGCAGCAAGACACCAGTGCCTGAGCGCCTGTGCGGCCGCATTGGCTGTTGCCATCGGATTGCTGCTGCCCCAGATCGCGCTGTCTCTGCAAGACCAGCAGCTATCCGGCCAAGTGGACACATACGAAACAGCGCCGGTAAAATTTTATGCCTCCCGGCAGGTCACAGATACGCTGAAACTGCTGGGAGAGGATTGGGCGACCCTTTCTCTGCCCGCGTCCTATGCCCGGATGCGTATGGAACAGGTTTACGAGGCAGCTGAGACGTTTTTGAGCGGCTTGGAGCAAGCCGGCCTTTTTGCCGGCGACCCACAGGGGTTTTCCCCTGTTTCAGCCGCCCCGCTGCTGTACTTCCGCAATGGCTCCGCCGCAGACGCGGATTTCCACGAGTCCGATCCGCTGGAGGATCCTGTTTCCATGACATCTACCAGAACGTCGGCCATTGTGTGGAACTGTACGCTCTCAGACGAAACCGGCTCCTCAGTTCGGCTGACAGTGGATGATGCCACCGGCCTGGTGACCTCTGTAAGCTGCTGGATAGAGCAGGCGGCGGGGCCTGTCAGCGTGGAGGAAAAGTGGGATCAGCTGCGGACGTTTGCCGACTCCTGCAGCGTGTTTTTGAGCGGATACTATGAACTGGAGCCGGGGACCGTGCAATACGGTGCATATCCGGACAGCGCCTGTGTGACCTTAGATGCGGGGCAAAACGCTTGTACGGCGCAAAAGCGCGCTCCTTCACGCGGAGACTGGGTTTGGCTGACCGTATTATAGAGCGTGCAGACATAACAAAAGCCATCGCAAGCAAACTGCTTGCGATGGCTTTTTCTGCCGGAGATCTCAAAGGATACCTTTTGAAATTAAAAGATCTGGGATTTCGCCGGCTGGATTGCAGAGCAGCTGCTGCGAGGTCCGGCAAGGATGCGTTTACTCCATCCAGTGGATCCAGTTGGCGGCAAAGAGGTTGTCCTTGAGACACACAAAGTGGAATGCCCCGCTCATAGGGATCTCCGCCAGATCGAACCGGGCCAGAGTTCCTGCTGTCAGCTCCCTGGCCGCCACCGGTGCGTACAGGAAAGAAATGCCCAGCCCATTTGCCACCAGGGATTTGATGGTGGAAAAATCGCTGATGGTCACCACGCCGGGGAAGCTGTCCAGGGAACAGTTCCGGCGGTGGAGGCCCTCCTCGAAGATGGCCCGGGTGCCGGAGCCCGGCTCCCGCAGGATCAGCCGCTCACCGGTCAGCTCGTCCAGCGCCACCGCCCGGTCTGCCAGCCGGTGGTCGGGGGCACAGACGCCGAAAAACGCCTCCTGCCGGTAGAGCCGGGCATCGTAGCGGCTGCGGTCAAAGTAGCCCTCCACCAGAGCAAAGTCCAGCCGGCCCTCCTCCAGCGCCTGCAGCAGCACCTGGGTATTGTCCACCAACAGAGAAAAGGAGGCCTCCGGCTGGGAGCGCAGGAAACGCTCCACCTGAGGGGCAATGACGTATTCCCCAATGGTTTTGGAGGCGCCCACCCGCAGGGAGATGGGGGCGGCCGCCGCCATGACGGTTTCGATCTTCCGGCTGTTATAGGCCATGGAGCGGGTGAATTCCCGCAGCCGGACCCCCGCCTCTGTCAGCCGCAGGACTTTCCCCTCGTAGGAAAAGAGGCGGCAGCCATAGTGCGCCTCCAGATAGTGGATATGGTGAGTCACCGCGGGCTGCGTCAGGCACAGCCGCTCCGCTGCGCGGGTATAGTTCATGGTTTCGCACAGAGTGAGAAATGTGTTCCAGCGCGGATCCAGCATTGCACATCACCTATTATGTAAAATTATTGATATATAATAATTCTTCATTTTATTTTATCAATAAACCGGGCTATAATCAAGAACAGACAAGCCCAATACGCTGAGAAAGAGAGAGGAATCACATGAACTTTTTGAGAAAAACGGGAGCCGGACTGCTGCTATGCCTGGTCCTGGCTATCCCCAGCTGGCTGCTGGGGCGCGCTTTCCCGGTGATCGGCGGACCGGTCATCGCCATCCTGCTGGGCATGGTGGTGTCCCTGATCCTGCGGGACCGTACCCGCTACCAGGCCGGCATCGCCTTCACTTCCAAAAAGATCCTGCAATACGCGGTGATCCTGCTGGGCTTCGGACTGAATCTTTCCGAGATTGCCAAGGTGGGCGCCCGGTCCCTGCCCATTATCTGCACCACGATTACCATATCTCTGGTGATCGCGTTTTTGCTGCGCAGGTGGATGAAGATTCCCGCCAATATCTCCGTGCTGGTGGGTGTGGGCTCTTCCATATGCGGCGGCAGCGCCATCGCCGCCACCGCCCCGGTCATCGGAGCCGACGATGAGGAGATCGCCCAGGCCATCTCCGTGATCTTCCTGTTCAACATCCTGGCGGCGCTGTCCTTCCCCACCCTGGGCGGCGCCATGGGTATGAGCAACGAGGGCTTCGGCCTCTTTGCCGGCACTGCCATCAACGACACCTCCTCCGTCACGGCGGCGGCCTCCACCTGGGACACTCTCCACGGCACCAACGGCTCGGTGCTGGAGTACGCTACCATCGTCAAGCTGACCCGGACCCTGGCCATCATCCCCATCACGCTGGTGCTGGCTGTCTGGAGGACCTGGCAGGCCAAGCGGGGCGGCGGCGCCTCCAGCGGCTCCTTCGACATCAAGAAGATCTTCCCCTTCTTCATCCTCTTCTTCGTCCTGGCCTCCGTTATCACCACCGTGGCCACCATGTCCGGCGTAGACGCCGGCGTGTTCAAGCCCTTCAAGGAGCTGTCCAAGTTCTTCATCATCCTGGCCATGGCGGCCATCGGCCTCAATACGGACATCGTCAAGCTGGTGAAATCCGGCGGCAAGCCCATCTTCATGGGCGCCTGCTGCTGGGCGGGCATCACCTGCGCCAGCCTCATCATGCAGCATCTCCAGGGGCTCCTGTAAAACTTTTCCACATCGCTGAAAAACAGAAAGGAAGCGGATCGCTATGTACGACATCCTCATCATCGGAGCGGGTCCCGCGGGCATCAGCGCGGGCATTTACGCCGTCAGCCGGGGCAAACGGGCCTTGGTTCTGGAGAAGGCCCAGGTGGGCGGCATCATCGGCAAGGTGTCCACTGTCACCCATTACACCGCCATCGAGACCCAGGAGACCGGCGCCACCTTTGCCGCCCGCATGAAGGAGCAGGTCCTCCGGGCCGGGGTGGAGATCGTCTACGCCGACGTCACCGGCGTGACGCTGACGGGGGAGGTCAAGACCGTCGTCACCGACAAGGGCACCTATGAAGCCAAACGGATCATCCTGGCCAATGGCGGCACGCCCCGGAAGCTGGGTATCCCCGGCGAGGCGGAGCTGGCCGGCAGGGGCATGGGCATGAACGCCGCCCGGGACGGCGCCGCCTATACCGGCAAAAACGTCTACGTGGTGGGCGGCGCCGACGGCGCCGTGAAGGAGGCGCTGTACCTGGCCTCCTTTGCAAAGCACCTGACCATCATCCACTTCGAGGACCAGCTGGGCTGCATCGCCGAGTTCCGCCAGAAAGTGGCCGCCGCCGGAAACATCTCCCTGCGGCTGGCCTCCCGGCTCCGCGCCGTCTATGGGGAGACCCGGGTGGAGCGGCTGGAGATCGCCAATGAGCACGACGGTACCATCGAGACCGTGGAGGACCCCGGCTGTGGGATCTTCGTCTACGCCGGCGTGACGCCCAACACGTCCCTCTACACGGAGCTGGCCCTGGAGGACGGATATATCCCCACCAACGAGAAGATGGAGACGGCCATCCCCGGCGTCTACGCCGCCGGAGACATCCGGGTCAAGCAGGTGCGCCAGGTGGCCACTGCCGTGGCCGACGGTGCCATCGCCGCCATCAACGCCGCCATGTGAGACGGGCGTTGCCCAGTATGCTCCTTAGCCGCTCAACAAGCCCCGGAGGCGCTGCGCCGCAGTGCCTCCGGGGCTTGCGCGATTTCCCGGCTTTCCGGAGGGACGGCGGCGGGCAGCGGGAAGGCCATGGGGAGAAAAAATGTTAGGATACATGCAACAACACGGGGCCGTCGGCTGTATAGAGAGTGTTCAGGGAGAGTACCTCCCATGAGCCGCTGAAATCTGAAGAAAGAAGGACGATCCTATGAAAACCAAGCTGATGTCTGTACTGCTTTGCGCCGCGGTGATGGGAGCCATGACCGTATCGGTTTTTGCGGCGGAGCGGAACGAAAATGTGCCGGGAGGCGGGGAGACTTCGCCTTTGCGCGCGGAAGCATCGGAGACCCTGCATGATCAGACCCACCGCTATCCGATCGAAGTCAACGGTGAGGCCCTTGCGGCCTCCGCCTGCGTGATGATCCCGCTGCGGGCTGTGGCGGAGCCCCTGGGATTTACGGTGACCTGGGACAACGGCAGCGTCCTGGTGGACAATGGCATCATCCACACAAAAGTCACCATTGGTGTCGATCGATACGTGATCACCACCAGCAGGGAGGACCTGGTGGGGATGAGCGCGCCGTTTTCCCTGGGCGCGGCGCCGTATGTGGTTGAGGGCGTGACTTATGTTCCCCTGGGGCTGATTCATGCGCTGCTGGGCAATCAGGAGGGAACCGTGACGCTGGACGGCAACAAAATCTCCATTCAAACGAAGCCCGTGGAACTGGCCAATCCCTTTGTCAGCTGCGAAACCCTGGAGGAAGCGGAGCGGATTGCGGGCTTTTCCCTGGAGCTGCCCGGTCAGCTTCCCGACTGGATCCGGCGGACTACGATGCGTGCCGTGGACTCTGCTATGATCGAGGTGACGTTCGAGGGACAGGACCGGGAGCTGGTGATTCGGAAGGGCACCGGCAGCCAGGATATCAGCGGAGATACAATGTCTATGACAGCGAGAAGGTCTGCTCGGTGGATGGCTGCCGGGTTGTGGTCAGGGGAACAGGCGGCAAGGCGGCGGTTGCGGTCTGGACGCGAGACGGTTATACTTATGCAGTGAGCGCTGAGCCGGGCGTGGAGCCGGAGATGATGACTGCACTGGCCGCCGCTGTGCGATGAGGATCCGGCAGGCCCGTGCGGAAGCCCTGCACAGGCGGATTCCTATTCATTTTAAGAAGAGGGTGAAGAAGCAATGGAGCGAGCCGGATATGGGCTTCCGGGGAACGTCGTCCTGCGTCCTTGTCCTTTCCATGCCCTCATAGCCTGGTGGCGCAGTGTTTTTGCCCGGCCAGAGGCCATGGAAACGGCCCGCCTGTCCGCTGCTGAACGGGAGGAGATCAACGCCCGGGCGGAGCGCCTTTTGGAGCGGCATGGAAACAGCGTGCTGCGGCTGGCGTATTCCTACCTTCACAACATGGACGATGCGGAGGAGATCCTGCAGGAGAGCCTGATCCGTTTTTTGCAGGCCGCGCCCAGCCTGGAAAATGAACGTCATGAGAAGGCATGGCTTCTGCGGGTGGCGGGAAACCTCAGCAAGAACCGGATCGCCTATAACCGGCTGCGGCACGCGGACCAGCTGGAGGAGACCCTGGCCGCGGAGCAAAGGGAGGACCTCTCTTTCGTGTGGGAGGCGGTGAAGCGCCTTCCGTCCTCCGACCGGGAAGTGATCCATTTGTTTTATTAAGAGGGCTTTTCCACTGCGGAGATCGCCGGGATCCTGGGGCAGAAGGAGTCTACGGTCCGCTCCCGGCTGATGCGGGGGCGGGAGAAGCTGAGGCGTGTGCTGAAGGAGGCGTATGACTTTGGGGAGAGCGTATGACGAGATCATGGAGCATGTGGCGGTCACGGAACAGATGCGGCAGCGGATCCTGACCCGGGTGGCAGATACGGACTTCGCGCCCTCTGCCAGCGTCCCGCAGGTCCCTGCAGCCCGCCGGTATTGGGCAGCGGCGGCCTGCGCGGCGCTCTTGCTGGCGGGGGCGGCGGTGCTGCCGCGGTATCTGGATTTTCGGCACACCGTGCCCCGGCCGGGCCAGGTGGAGACGGTTCCCGGCTTCCGGGAGGTGTCCTCTCTGGCGGAGCTGGAAGCGGCCGTGGGGTTCGAGGTGGAGGTGCTGGAGACACTGCCTTTTGAGGTGACCGATACCGTCTATACGGCCTTCGGCAGCGAAATGGCGGAGATCAGATACTGCGGCGAGACGGAGACGGCGGTGCTGCGGAAGGCTGTGGGGATGGAGGATCCCTCCGGCGACTACACGCAGTATGAGGAGGAGCGGACACTCAGCATCAACGGGACATCCGTTGTGCTCAAGGGGGAAAATGGCCGGTATGTTTTGGCGCTTTGGCAAAAGGGCGCTTACGGCTGTTCCCTCCGCCTGACGGCAGGGATGGACCCGGAAACGTGGGAACAGCTTTTGCAGCCGCTGAGCTGAGAGAGCCGCAGATATTTCGGCAGGTGCCGGGGAAGGGCTGCGGCGGGTCCGTGGGCCGCTTGGCCGCCGGCTCGGCCCCCGGCGGGAGACCAGATCTCCGACGCCGGCGGTATCACTGCACAATGTCGGATATTTGCTGCCCTGCAAAAAAACGATCTGTTGACAAAGTAGCCCACCGGCGAAAACCATGGTAAAATGGAATCGGAGGTGGGGTGGATGCAACTGAAGCTGCACATGGTGACCATCGAGGACCTGGTGCCCCAGGAACACTTCCTTCGAAAATTGGAGGCGGCACTGGACCTTTCCTTCCTATATCGTGAGACGGAAAAGCTGTACAGCCGCCGGTACGGCCGGCCACCCATCGACCCGGTGATGCTGGTAAAGTACCTGCTGGTGGGATACCTGTACGGCATCCCGTCGGAGCGGCAGATCGAGCAGCGCATCCAGACCGATGTGGCCCTGCGGTGGTATCTGGGACTGGATCTGCTGGATCGGGTTCCGGATCACAGCACCATCTCGCAGCTTCGCAGACGGAAACCATCCTTCCGGAAGGTGTTCCGGCGGCTGTTTGAGGAAGTGGTGGAGCAGTGCGTGAGCAAAGGTCTGGCAAGCGGGCGGCTGGTGGCGACGGACTCCACCCACGTGAAGGCAAACGCGTCCCCGGCCTCGGAGCACCTGGTGGAGGCGGTGCAGAAGCCGGGGGCGTATTGGGAGCGGCTGGACGCGTATGAGGAAGAAGCGCTGGAGGAACTGGACCGGAGGACCCAGGCGGGAAAGACGGGCAGGAAACGGAGACAGAAGGGACGGAGCAGGCAGGTCAAAAGCCCTCTTCGGTACGACCGGAAATGGGCCAGCCGCACGGATCCGGAGTCGGGGCACTTGAACCGTCCCGGAAAGCCAAAGGGGCCCCATTATCTGTCTCATCAGACGGTGGACTGCGATCACGGCATCATCCTGGATGTGGCGGTGACCTCCGGGGAAGTGAACGACGCGGTGCCATATCTGAGGCAGATCGAGCATATCCATCGGGAGATCCTCCCCGTCCGGGCGGCCGTGGCGGATGCGGCCTACGATCTTCCGCTGTTCCACCGGGTGCTGCGGGACCACGGCATCCGCTTTTATGTCCGGCCCATGCCCCGCTCCGCGGCGGCCCTGGGCGGAGCTCCCGGGTCTCCCTTTCTCTACGATGAGGAGAACGATCTCTATACCTGTCCCGGCGGAAAGGCGCTGCGGCTGCGGAACCTCAACCGCAGCGTGGGCGGACTGCACTGGGTGTATTTCGCGGACAGGAGCGACTGCGCCGCCTGTCCCTTGAAAGAGCAATGCGTGGGAAAGGGACGGGCCAAACGCCTGGAACGCAGCTACTTCTGGAGAGAGATCCGGGAGGATCTGAGGGAGTTGGACAGCCCGACGTACCAGAGGGCCTTGCGCAAGCGGCAGATCTGGAGCGAGGGGACTTTTGCAGCACAGAAGTGGGGGCACAGGTTGGGGCGGCTCCTGCGGCGAGGACGAGAGGCAGCGGAAGACCACTGCCTCTTGTCAGCGACCGCATTGAACCTGAAGCGGATGATCAAATGGACCGTGTGACGCCGTGAGGCGTCTTTTTTGCTATCACTGCCTGCTTCCGTTGCTCTGGGGGATCTACTTTGTCAACAGGTCGAAAAAAAGAGACACGACGAAAGTCGTGTCTCTTTCCATGTCTTTCTTGGCCGCTCCGGCATATTTTCAAGCGTCCTGAGCGGGGGAGGGATACTGGGCGCGGAACAGGTCCACCACGGCGTCCGCACAGCGGCCGGCCTCCGCCACATCGCCGGCCACCACGGCCTGGAAGATGCGGTTGTGGCTCTCGTAGATCTTCCGGTTCAGCTCCGCCCGCTGCTGACGGGAGGCCGTGCGTACGGAGCGCTCCACCCGCTCGGTGGCCAGGAGGATGACGGCGTCGTTGACCAGAATGGCCAGGCGGTTGTGGCTGGCCGCCGCCAGGGCATGGTGGAAGTCGATGTCGTGCTGCAAAAAGGCGTCGTCATTTTCGATGCTGGCCTTCACCCGTTCCAGGGCCTCCGCCATGGCCCGGATGTCCGCCTCCGTACGGTGGAGGGCGGCGAAACGGGCACAGCCGAAATCATTGAGATAGCGGTACTCCGTCAGCTCCCGCAGGTCCAGGTCTCCGCTGGAGAGGTACTTTTTCAAAGGGGCGGAGAGCATGTCGATGGAGATGCCCTGGATGATGGCGCCGCCGGCGCTGCCCACCTCAATGGTGATGAGCCCGTCCTGCTGGAGCATCCGCAGGGCCTCCCGGATGATGTGGCGGCTGCGCTGGAACTGCTCGGCCAGGACCCGCTCGGAGGGCAGCCGGTCTCCCGGCTTCAGCTTTCCGCTGACGATCCGCTGGTAGATCTGGTCATAGATCACGTCGGGCGCCTTCTGGGTCTGCGCCGGAGAGAATGCCTGCATGTCCGTATCCGCTACCCCCTGTCTCCGTCGTTTTTCTTGTAATGTACCATGTTTTCCAAACCCCGTCAAGGCGCGGCGGAAGGGGCGGACGCCGGGAGCTCGCACCGGATCTTCGTGATTTTGTGCAGAAAACACGACGGAAATCATGGATTCTGCGCATTGACAGGGAAACGATGTTGGACTACTATTTTGTCAAATGGTTCAACCATTCAATCAAAAAGAAAGCGAGGCATCAGTATGGATCTTTGCGGCGTGTCCTTTGCCGGAAAGACCGGGATCATTACCGGCGGGGCCCAGGGGATCGGAAAGGCGATCGCCAGACAGTTCGTGGACCTGGGCGGAAAGGCGGTCATCGTGGATATCAATCCCGAGACGGCAAAAAAGACCTGCGAGGAGCTGGGAAACGCGGTGTATTACACGGTGGATCTGGGCGATGCCGAGCAGGTGACCCGGGTGTTCGGACAGATCGTGGAGGAGCAGCGGGTGGACGTCCTCATCAACAACGCGGGCATCGTCAGTGTGGCGGACTTCGATCAGCTGACCCTGGCGGAGTGGAACCGGGTCATCGCCATCGACCTGACCGCCGTGTTCCTGGCCAGCCAGATCCTCTTCCGCCACATGGCGCAAAACGGCGGCGGACGGATCGTCAACGTGGCCTCCATCGCCGCCAAGGTGGGCGGCGGCTACCTGGGGACTGCGGCCTACGCTGCCGCCAAGGCGGGCGTGATCTCCCTGACCAAGAGCATCGCCAAGGCGGGCTCCGGCAAGAACATCTACTGCAACAGCCTCTGCCCGGCCTATACCAAGACGCCCCTGGTCAGCATCCTGACGGAGGAAAAGGAGCAGAGAGTCCTGGAGGCCATGTCCCTCCACCGGCCGGCGGCTCCGGAGGAGGTGGCCTCCGCGGTGCTGTTCCTGGCCTCCGACGCGGCCAGCTTCATCCAGGGAGAAAATCTCAACTGTGACGGCGGTATGCTGATGAACGGCTGAGACCATACATGCAATGACCCCTCCCCGCACCGGCCAGAGTGCGGGGAGGGGTTTCATTCTGCCGGGACAGGAGCCGCCGAAGGAGCCGCGGCTTCGGGCGTTCAGCGCCCGGGACGGAGGGGAAACAGATCGTCCAGCAGGTCCCGGACCTCGGGAAACATCAAAAAGGCGGCGGCGTAGCCCAGAGCGGTGCCGGTCTGCAATTTCTTCCGGATGGTCCCGGCGTCGTCAAAGAGGACGAAATGGGTCTGCCCCTCGTGGGTGTAGGTGAAGTACCGGGCGCACAGCTCCTGGGAGAAGAACACCGCCGGGTCCTCCCGTTCTGTCAGGGCCTGGAATTCCTCCGCCGTCAGAGGCCGGCCCTCACCGGTCCGGGCGGGGAGGGTGAAGTCCATCCGCAGCCGCTGTACGTCCAGAGCCAGCTTCCCGGCGCCGCCGGCGGCGGAGGCCGCCTCCCGCAGCCGCTGGGCGAAGTCCCCGCCGGAGAGGGCCGTGCAGATCAGCGTCACGGCGCCGGGCACCGCCGGGCCATACTCCTCCGGCACATACAGCGTGCGGCGGGTCTGGGTCAGGACCGCGGCCAGCTGCCGGGCGAAGGCCAGGCGGTCGGGGGAGCGGGACTGAAAGTCCAGCAGCACGCCGGTATAGCCCCGGCGGCCGCACTCCCGGACCGCCGCAGCGGAGAGCTTTTCCGGGTCGTCGATGGGCGGCGCGTCCTGGTCGGTGACGGCCAGCAGACCGCCCCTGGCCTGGAGCAGCACGCTCTGGCGCAGCAGCACAGAGCCCTCTCCCACCCGGTAGGCCACATGGGCCAGGTTCCGGCAGTGGCGGGCGGCCTCCTGGAGCTGTCCCGGCGTGACGGCGAGATACACCTGCAAACGATCTCCCCCCTTGTGGTTTTTCCGCGAAGCTGGTATACTACAAGCAGAGTATGCGATGAAGGAGCCGCCTATGCCCGTTTCTCTGATCCCGGACCATCTGTTCGACCGCTATGACCAGGTCGATCCCGCCTGGCTGTCCCGGCAGGGGATCACCCTGCTGCTCAGCGATCTGGATTTCACCCTGGCGCCCAAGTCCGTCCGCCGGCCGGACAAGGCCCTGCGGACCTGGATCGCAGCCCTGGAGGCGGAGGGGATCGATTTCATGATCGTCTCCAACAACCGCTCCGGCCGCCGGGTGACGGAGTTCTGCGCCGAGCTGGGGGTGCCCTATCAGGGCCACGCCCGCAAGCCCAGCCCCAAGGGACTGGAGGCCGCCATGCGCAGGGCCGGGGCAGATCGGCGCCGCACTGCCATGCTGGGGGACAAGCTGCTGACCGATATGCTGGCCGCCAACCGCTGCGGCGTTCTGGCGCTGATGGTGGAGCCTGCCGGCGGCGCCGTGACGGCCTGGCAGAAGGTGCTTCACGCCCTCCAGGCTCCCTTCAAGGCCGTCTGCCGCCGCCGGATGGAAAAAAGCGGCGGAAAAAATCGGGAGAACCGCTGAAAAATACTTGCAATAGCGGACAACATAGGATAAAATATCTACGGTATTTTGTAGAACGATCAAAAAACAGAGAAAATGTCCTCCCGCAGGTCGTTTTCTCGTAGATTTGTGAGGAGGAAAAATCAATGCCTACTATTACTGCCGGCGATTTTCGCAAGGGTATGATCTTTGAGATGGACGGAAAGCCCATGCTGGTCGTGGATTTCCAGCACGTCAAGCCCGGCAAGGGCGCCGCGTTTGTGCGCACCAAGTACAAGAACGTCATCTCCGGTACCATCCGTGAGGAGTCCTTCAACCCCAGCGCCAAGTTTGAGCAGGTGGCTGTGGAGCGGAAGAACGCCGAGTACAGCTACAATGACGGCGATCTGTACTACTTCATGGATCCCGAGACCTTTGACATGGTCCCCCTGAACAAGGACGTGCTGGGCGACGCCTTCCAGTTCGTCAAGGAGAACACCATGTGCTCTCTGCTCAGCTACAAGGGCAGCGTGTTCACCGTGGAAGTGCCCAACTTCGTGGACCTGGTGGTCACCGAGACCGAGCCCGGCGTGAAGGGCGACACCGCCACCAACGTCACCAAGTCTGCCATCCTGGAGACCGGCGCCGAGATCAAGGTGCCCATCTTCATCAACGAGGGCGAGAAGATCCAGATCGACACCCGTACCGGCGAGTATCTGGGCCGCAGCAAGGAGTAATGTAAAAAAGGGGGGACTTTCGTCCCCCCTTTCCCACACCGCAGGCGAAGTGCCTGCAAAGCTTGAATATGAAAGGAGCTACCGCTATGGAAATCACTGAGAAGGTCGCTTATATCAAGGGCCTGGCCGAGGGCATGGAGCTGGATACCGATAAGAAGATCGGCAAGCTGCTCTCCGCCATCATCGACGTGCTGGACGATATGGCCCTGGAGATCGAGGATCTCAAGGACGCTCAGGAGGAGCTGGGCGACGGTCTGGACGCCGTCAGCGACGATCTGGAGGACGTGGAGGACGTGGTCTTCGGCGAGGATGACGAGGACGACGAGGATGAGGACGACGAGGATGAGGACGACTACGAGTACGACGAGCTGGATGAGGACGAGGACTGCTACGCCACCACCTGCCCCACCTGCGAGGAGACCATCTACTTCGACGAGTCCGTGCTGGAGGACGGCCAGGTGATCTGCCCCAACTGCGGCGAGAAGCTGGAGTTCGATCTGACCGGCATGGAGGAAGAGACCCAGGAGCCCGAGGACGAGGAATAATCCGGAAACCATCAGCGGCGGCGCCTTTCGGCGCCGCCGCTTTTTTGCGTTTGCTGACTGCTAAATGTGGGGTTACCTCTGCGGTTCGCCGGAGAGCCACGGACTGAAATCCGTCCGGCGGAAGGCCTTCATCTCCGCCGCCAGGTCCGTGTCCCACCGGGAGACCCGGCCCGCGCCGGCGGCCAGGGGGTCGATCCACCGCAGCTTTGCCGCCACCTGGTACCACTCGCCTCCAGCCGGCCGCTCCGCCGCCCGGCGCAGCCGGGCAAAGGACCGGAACCGGCTCCACAACGGCCCGCAGACCGGGTCGGCCAGGAGCTTGGCGATGACCTGCGGCTCCGTGGCCATCAGGTCCGCCGGATCCAGTACGCCCCGGTCCAGGGCACGGCGCAGCAGCCGCGCCAGTGCCTCCATGGCGAAGCGGTCCTCGTCGGCCACATACACCCGGGCGCAGTTCAGCGCCGCCGCCGTGAAAGCGGAGGCGACCGACCGGGTGCGG
This sequence comes from Dysosmobacter sp. Marseille-Q4140, assembly GCA_018228705.1. Classification (NCBI taxonomy): domain Bacteria; kingdom Bacillati; phylum Bacillota; class Clostridia; order Eubacteriales; family Oscillospiraceae; genus Dysosmobacter; species Dysosmobacter sp. Marseille-Q4140. Next base: position 3,071,066 of record CP073694.1, read on the forward strand.
AAGGCCAGCTCCGGCGCGCCGTCCTCATTGGGGATCACGGTCAGGTCCCGGTACAGGGCCCGGGCACGGTTCATGGAGAGAAAGCCGTAGTTCACGGCGTTGCCCAGGGTATACTCCAGCCGGTCCGCCGAGAGGCGGGGGGCGTCGTTGTCGGCGACGGGGTAGCGGTGGTAGTCGCAGACCTGCTCGAGTGTGAGACCGTAGGCCGCCAGTACCCGGCAGATCTCCGGAGAGGCGGCGATCAGGGCGGCGGTGCCATGCTCCGTGGCGGTCTGGGTCAGGTGGTCGCCCCGGAGAAAGTCCACCACATGGGCGAACACCGGAGTGGAGATATCGTGGAGCAGACCGGCCGCCGCCTGGGCAGCGTCATGGGTAAAGTGCCAGACGATGAGTCCCACCCCCACGCTGTGGCGGAACCGGGAGTAGGGGGCGAGATGGCGGAACCGGGGGAAGTCCGTGTACTCGCAGCCGCAGTTCATCCCCACCTGGCGCAGCCGCGCCATGGGCGGCGTGGCCGACAGGTGCCGCAGCACCGGCGGGATCCGGGGGTGGTAGATGGGCCACAGGCCCGGCTCCTCCATCACTCCACCGCCTTTTTCCGCAGGCTGCACAGCCCCGCGCCGATGGCGGTGGCAAAGGTGGCGTTTTCGGGAATGATATAGCGGAAGCCATAGAGCTTTTCAAAGAGCTGAAAGTTGGTCTCCGCCTGGGGCAGGGTGGTCATGGAGCCGATGAGGACCACCGTATCGGCCCCGCTGCTCTGACAGGCCAGCACCGTCATGGTGCCGATGGCCTGGAGTACCAGGTTCACCACCCCTGCCGCCAGGTCCGCCGGGGAGGCGTCCTCGGCCAGGTTGCCGAAGTTGGCGGCGGTCATGTCGGGGTGGAGGCTGTCGGCGGCGGATTTGGAGATATCGGCGATGGTCAGGTCTACCTGCTTGAGATTGCCGCACTCCGCCAGGCGCTTGATCTGGCCGAAGCGCTCCATGCCCACCAGCTTGTGGCACAGCCCGCCCAGAGTGCCGCCGCCGATGCCGCTGCCGCACAGATGGCGCACGCCCTCCGGTCCCGCGTGGAGGAAGGCGGTGCCGGTGCCCATGGTGACCACCACCGCCGAGGACTGGCCCGACAGGGCCAGGGCGCCGGTGCCGCTGGCGGAAAACTCGTCCACCTTATAGGTGGGCAGGCCGTAGATGTCTCCCTCCACATAGGACGCGCCCACGCCGGTCAGCACTACCCGCTTGACATCCGACAGGGCCAGGCGGTTGCTGGTGAGGTAGTTGCCCAGGGCACCGTACAGACTGGTGACCTGGTCCTCGGCCCGGACCCGCAGCATGGACAGCACGTTCCCCCGGGTGTCCAGCCCCACGATCTTGGTGGTGGAGCCGCCGATGTCAATGCCTAAAATCACATCCATGATGAAATTCCCATCCTTCCGGCGGCTGTACCGCCTGTTGCTGCTCTCATCATAGGGGAGGGGAGAGGGCTTGTCAACGGGAAATTGATAAATTTTTGACGAGTTTTTTGGGAAAAGCGTTGCAATTCCCGCCCCGTCCGCTTATAATCGAGAAAACAGCATCCCCATCACTGAAGAAATTCGAGGTGCGTACCATGCAGAGCAAAGACAAGCTGAATCTGACCATGCTGTGCGACTTCTATGAGCTGACCATGGGCAACGGCTATTTCCAGGCGGGCCTCCAGGACCGGATCACCTATTTTGATGTGTTCTTCCGGACCGTGCCGGACAAGGGCGGCTTTGCCGTCTGCGCCGGTCTGGACCAGCTGATCGACTATATTCTGGATCTCCACTTTGACGAGGAGGACATCGAATTCCTGCGGAGCAAGGGACTGTTCTCTGAGGAATTCCTGCGCTATCTGAAGGACTTCCGCTTCACAGGCGACATCTGGGCCATTCCCGAGGGGACGCCCATCTTCCCCCGGGAGCCGGTGGTGACGGTCCGGGCCCCGACCATCCAGGCCCAGCTGATCGAGACCTTCACCCTGCTGGCCATCAACCACCAGAGCCTCATCGCCACCAAGGCCAACCGCATCGTCCGGGCGGCCCAGGGGCGGACAGTGCTGGAATTCGGCTCCCGCCGGGCCCAGGGCACCGACGGCGCCATTGCCGGCGCCCGGGCGGCCTTCATCGGCGGCTGCAAGGGCACGGCCTGCACCATCTCCGACCAGCTCTTCGGTGTGCCCGCCGGCGGCACCATGGCCCACTCCTGGGTCCAGATGTTCCCGTCGGAATACGAGGCCTTCAAAACGTACTGTGAGATCTATCCAACCAACGCAACGCTCCTGGTGGACACTTACAATGTTCTCAAATCCGGCGTACCCAACGCCATCCGGGCCTTCAACGAGGTCCTGCGGCCCCGGGGTATCACCAAGTGCGGCATCCGGCTGGACTCCGGCGACATCGCCTATCTGACCCGGGAGGCCCGGCGGATGCTGGACGAGGCCGGCTGGACCGGCTGCGCGATCTCCGCCTCCAACTCCCTGGACGAGTATATCATCCAGGACCTGCTGCGCCAGGGAGCGCAGATCGACCTGTTCGGCGTGGGCGAGCGGATGATCACCGCCCGCAGCGAGCCGGTGTTCGGCGGCGTGTACAAGCTGGCGGCGGTGGAGGATGAGAAGGGGACCGTCGTTCCCAAGATCAAGGTCAGCGAGAATGTGGACAAGATCACCCTGCCCCACTTCAAGAAAGTCTACCGCATCTTTGACCGGGTCACCGGCAAGGCGGAGGCGGATTATATCGCCGTGTACGACGAGACCGTGGACGACAAGCAGCCTCTGGAGCTGTTCGATCCCCGGGCCACCTGGAAGCGCAAGACCTATACGGACTTTGTCGTCCGGCCCCTGCAGGTGCCGGTGTTCCAGGGCGGAAAGCTGGTCTATGAGCGGCCCTCCCTCCAGGCGATCCAGGCCTATTGCCGGGAGCAGGTGGATGCCCTGTGGGACGAGGTGAAGCGCTTTGAGAATCCCCACACCTACTATGTGGACCTGAGCCAGAAGCTCTGGGACATCAAGCAGGCCCTGCTGCGCCAGAGCCGGTGAAACCGAGCCCCCGCGGACCGCGTATGCTGCGGCCCGCGGGGGTGATTCGTTTGAGAATCATGGTTGAACAGCAGCGTCGTTTTCGGTATAATACTACGATAAGCTGCTGAGACTGCACACACCGGGAGGTGAAGGTCATGCATAGAAATCTGCCCCATACCCAGGAGCGGACCGAACGGAGAATCTCCGCCGCCACCAGCCTGTCCATGTGCGCGCTGACGGTGATCGCTCAGATCGCCACCACGCTGCTGCTGACCCGGTTCCTGCGGGAGCAGGCCAACTATGCCTATTTCGTGCTGGGCCTGGCCGGTGCCCTGGTGGCCATTCGGGTATACCAGAGGCCGGGCAGCCCCTCCTACAAGCTGGCCTGGATGTGTCTGCTGCTGGCGCTGCCGGTGTCGGGCATGATCCTCTTCTGCCTGTGGGGCGGAACTCACCAGGCAAAGAATCTGAGCCTGCGCAAGGTCGCGCCGCCCACGGAGCGGGAGAGCGTGTGGATGGAGAGCGGGAACAATGTGGCCCGCCTGAGCCGCCAGTCCCCGGCCTGGGGACGCCTGGCCTCCTATCTCCAGCGCCGGGGCTTTCTGCTCTACCGCAACACCCGGGCCCGGTATTTCTCCGACGGTGCGGAGTTCTTCCGGGACCTGATCGCCCGGATGGAGCGGGCGGAGGTCTATATCTTCCTGGAGTATTACATCCTGGCCGAGGGCCGGATCTGGGACGAAATGTTCGCCGTATTGAAAGAACGCGCCGCCGCCGGAGTGGAGGTCCGCATCATCTTCGACGACTTCGGCAATCTCACCCGGCTGTCCGACGACACCCTCCAGGCCATGCAGAATGCGGGCATCGAGGTAGAGGTATTCAACCCGGTGCATCGTTATGTAAACCGAATCTACTTCAATTACCGGGATCACCGGAAGATCGCTGTCATCGACGGGCAGTGGGCCTACACCGGCGGCATCAACGTGGGGGACGAGTACGCCAACCTGGTGGTGCGCTTCGGCCACTGGAAGGACACCGGCGTGTGCATCGAGGGCGCCGGCGCCTGGGGCTTTGCCTCCCAGTTTATCCAGATGTGGAAGATGATCGGCCGCACCCTGCCCAACGAGGACGACTACTACCGCCCCCGCCACGTGGCCGAGGGCGGCCCCGGCTGGTGCCAGCCCTTCACCGACGGCCCTCTCAACAATCCGGACAACCCCATCGAGGAGACGTATCTCCAGCTGATCTCCTCCGCCAAGCGGTTTTTGTATATCACCACGCCCTACTACGCCGTGGAGGAGTCCATGCAGCAGGCCCTGTGCATCGCGGCGGACGCCGGGGTGGATGTGCGGCTGCTGGTACCGGCGGTGCCGGACAAGAAGTACGCCTATGTGGTGGCGGAGACCTACTGGGGCGAGCTGCTGCGCCACGGTGTGCGCATCTATCGGTATACACCCGGCTTCCTCCACGCCAAGAGCGTCATGGTGGACCGGGAGGTGGCCCTGATCGGCAGCACCAATATGGACTACCGCACCTTCCAGCTCCACTATGAGTGCGGCGTGCTGCTCTACCACATGCCGGTGGTGGAGGAGCTGCTGGAGGATCTGGACCAGGTCATGGCCCAGAGCGCGCAGTACACTCTGGAGGAGTGGAACAAGCGGCCCTGGCTGCGGCGGTTCTTCGCCTCGCTGCTGCGGCTGTTCGCCATCTGGCTGTAATATCCCCGGGCCCGCGGGCTGGGGAACGATTTGAGAAAAACGGAGGACCTCATGGCCCGAGAACTGACCCCTCAGGAGATCGCCGAGCGCAGTCTCATCAAAACCTACCGCAAGAGCCTCTGGAACCCCTTCATCGCCGCCGTGAAGCGGTACGAGCTGGTGGAGCCGGGTGACCGGATCGCCGTGTGCATCTCCGGCGGCAAGGACTCCATGGTTCTGGCCAAGCTGATGCAGGAGCTCCGGCGCCACACAGAGCAGCCCTTTGACCTGACCTTTCTGGTGATGGATCCGGGGTACAACGCCGCCAACCGGGCGCTGATCGAGGAAAACGCAGCCCGGCTGGGCATTCCCATCACCATCTTTGACAGCGACATCTTCGACGTCACCGTCCAGGTGGAGAAGAACCCCTGTTATCTCTGCGCCCGAATGCGCCGGGGTTTTTTGTACAGCAAGGCCCGGGAGCTGGGCTGCAACAAGATCGCCCTGGGCCATCACATGTCCGATGTACTGGAGACCACGCTGCTGGGCCTTTTTTACGGGGCGCAGCTCCAGACCATGCCCCCCAAGCTCCACAGCAAGAACTTCCCCGGCATGGAGCTGATCCGCCCGCTGTACTGCGTCCACGAGGACGCCATCATCGCCTGGAAGAACTACAACCACCTGCGCTTCCTCCAGTGCGCCTGCCGCTTCACCGAGGGGCGGGACGCCGCGGAGGACGGCGTGGGGGACAGCAAGCGCCAGGAGATGAAGGTGCTGCTGCGGCAGCTGAAGCAGGGCAACCCCAACATTGAAAAGAGTATGTTCCGGGCCGTCCACGGCGTCCAGCTGGACACCTTTCCCGGCTTCAAGTACCGGGGCGCGGCCCATTCTTTCCTGGATTACTACAACTTTCCCGGTGATCCCCTGGGCGGGACCGGGGCGGAGGACGCCGATGGAAACGAGGAGTGACGTCTATGAATTATTTTCGCTGTGAAAATCCCGACTGCGGCTATATGGCGGAGGAGGAGCCGGACGTGTGCCCCCGGTGCGGGGGCACCTTTTTTCTCTCCCTGCCGGAGGAGGAGCTGACCGGTGCCGACTGGGTGCAGCTGGGCAACCGGGCCGTGGACGAGGACAAGGGCACCGAGGCCCTGGCCTGCTACCAGCGTGCCGCCGCTCTGGACGACCTGCTGGGCCTGACCAATCTGGCCTGGTGCCTGGAGAGCGGCACCGGCGTGCCGGCGGACCCCACCCAGGCGGTGCTGCTGTACGCCCAGGCCGCCGCCCGGGACTATCTGCCCGCCCTGACGAATCTGGGCTACTGCTATCTCAGCGGCACCGGTGTGGACCGGGACCCGGCTAAGGCGCTGGAGTGCTTCCGCAAGGGCGCGGAGAAGGGCTTTCCCCGGGCCCAGTTCCTGCTGGGGGAGATGTATCGCCGGGGTGACGGCGTGGACCAGGGCGACCAGGAGGCTGCCAAGTGGTATCAGTCTGCCGCCTGGCTGGGGTATCCCGCGGCCCAGACGGAGCTGGGGCGGTGTCTGGAGTTCGGCACCGGCATTGCAAAGAACCTTTCCCAGGCGGTGAAATGGTACACCGCCGCGGCGGAGCAGGGCCATGCGCCGGGCCAGTGCTGCCTGGGCTTTTTGTACGAGAGCGGCCAGGGCGTGGACCAGAGTTGGGCCGAGGCCATCCGCTGGTATCGGGCCGCGGCGGAGCAGGGCTATCCCCGGGCCCAGTGCAACCTGGCCTGGTGCTATGAGCACGGCGAGGGCGTGGAACAGGACCTGGAGGCGGCGGTCCGGCTGTACCGGGCCGCGGCGGAGCAGGAGTATCCCCGTGGCCTGCTGTGCCTGGGGCTTTGCTGCGAGCGGGGCCGGGGCGTCCCGGTGGACAAGACTGAGGCCGCCCGGCTCTACCGCGCCGCGGCGGAGCTGGGAGACGAGGACGCCATGTGCTGCCTGGGCTACCTGTACGAGGTGGGCGAGGGCGTGGAGCAGAGCTGGACGGAGGCGGTGAGCTGGTATCGCCGCGGCGCCGAGGCCGGCTCCGTCCGGGCCCAGGGCAATCTGGCCTGGTGCCTGGAAAACGGCAAGGGCACGGAGCAGGATTTTGCCCAGGCCCTGGCGTGGTATCGAAAGGCCGCAGAGCAGGGAGACGCCCGGGGCCTGTTCAGCGTGGCCCGGTTCTATGACTACGGCCTGGGTGTGGAGCAGGATGCGGCCGAGGCGGTCCGCTGGTACGAAAAGGCTGCCCAGGCCGGCTCCGCAGCCGCCATGTGCGACCTGGGCGTGTGCTACGAGCGGGGCGAGGGCGTGGAGCAGAGCTGGGAGAAGGCGGCGGAGCTCTACCGGAAGGCCGCGGACCGGGAGAACGCCGCCGGCCAGTGCAACCTGGGCTTCCTCTATGAGATCGGCCGGGGCGTGGAGCAGAGCTGGACGGAGGCAGTGAAGTGGTACGGCGCCGCCGCCCGCCAGGGGATGCCCCGGGCCCAGTGCAACCTGGGCTGGTGCTACGAGCACGGCAAGGGCGTGGAGAAAAACGAGAAGCGGGCGGTCCACTGGTACGCCGAGGCGGCGGAACAGGGGGACGCCCGGGGCCTGTTCTGCATGGGCGTGTGTGCCAAGCGCGGCATCGGTGTGGAGCGGAACCCCGCCCAGGCGGTGGCGTGGTATGAAAAGGCCGTGGAGGCCGGTTCCGTCCCCGCCATGTGCAACCTGGGCGTGTGCTATGAAAACGGCGAGGGCGTGGCGGAGGACCTGACCCGGGCGGCGGAGCTCTACCGGATGGCCGCCGAGCGGGAGGACGCCGCCGGTCAGTGCAATCTGGGCTATCTGTACGAGTCCGGCCGGGGTGTGGAGCAGAACTGGGGCGAGGCTGCCCGCTGGTATAAGGCGGCGGCGGACCAGGGCTATTCCCGGGCCCAGTGCAACCTGGGCGTCTGCTGCGAGTTCGGCCGGGGCGTTGCAAAGGACACTGCCAAGGCTGCCTGGCTCTACCGCAAGGCGGCGGAGCAGGGGGACCCGGTGGGCGCCTGCAACCTGGGGTATCTCTATGAGACCGGCGTAGGCGTGGCGCAGAGCTGGGCCGACGCGGTGAAGTGGTACACCCAGGCGGTGGAGGCCGGTTCCGCCCGGGCCCAGTACAACCTGGCCTGGTGCTATGAGCACGGCAAGGGTGTGCCCCAGGATCCGGTCCGCGCCCGGGAGCTGTACGCGGCCGCGGCGGAGCAGGACTACGAGGGCGCCCGGGAGGCGGCGGACCGCCTGGCCGGCGCCGGCGGCAAAAAGGGCGGCTTCCTGCGGGGGCTCCTGGGCGGCGGCCGCAAAGACCGGTGAAGCGGTTTCATTGCGCATCGCGGCGCTTTTTCAGTGGGTACATACAGAATGGAAGCAGGGAGCAGGCGTATATCGCCCTGCTCCCTGCTTCCTGGCATTTTTGGCGCTCGTGCACAGATCTTCCGCGGGCATCGGATCCTCCGGCGGCCCTGCCTGACTTTGGACAGAAAAAAGTTGACCGGCTTCTTTCGAAGCCGGTCAACTTACTTGGCAGCGGGTGAAGGATTCGAACCCTCACATACAGAGTCAGAGTCTGCTGTGCTACCTTTACACAAACCCGCTGTGTCCTGTCGAACAGATATTATTATACAGAAATGCAGCTTTTTGTCAAGGACTTTTTTTAAAAAGTTTTATCTTTTTTCCGCGGGGAAACCTGCGGGGAGACTGCGGTGCTACAAAGCCCGGAATTTTTGCCGGAGATATGCCGACGGCAGGAAGTGGACAATTGCTGGTAAGGGGAAAAGCATAACATTTTGTTATATCAATTCTGAAATTTTAAATACATTTCCTCTTTTCATGACCTTTTTCCGGGAATTTTGACAAAGTTTATGCGATATCATCCTATCGCGCAGCCGCACGCTCTGCTACACTTCTGGATGAAAGGAGGCGCTGCGCGATATGCTGTTTGATATTCCCGCGGACCTTTCGGCATTTGAAGAGGTCCCGCCGCCCCAGTCCTGCCAGAACATCTGCCGGCTGTCCATTTCCAAGGAGGACCAGCTGATGCAGAACGAGGCCTTCCGGCAAAAGACCAAGGACTGCCCGGGCTTCCGCCTGCGCATCAGCCCCGACGGCCGTCAGCTGTTTCTGGGACTGGAGGAGCCCTATAATTTAACGTTTACGCCCAACGGTGTCCGGATGCACCACCCTCTCGGGGACCTGCTGCGGCAGCGGAAGCTGGAACCGCCGATCTCCTACCAGTTTGTCTGGCGGGAGGATCTGCACGGGTGGCTGGGCGTCTATGACGGGCTCAGTGCGCCGCCGGTTCGCCCTGCCCGGCAGGCCGCCGCCAAGCGGCAGAAGAAGGAGGCGTGAGATGAGACGTATGCGCCGCCTGACACAGCTGGAGATCCAGTGGGTGGACTGTCTGGTCAGCGATCTCTGCGCGGAAAACTGCATTGATCCGAGAGATCCGGAGTATCGCTCTGCCGCCTGGGAGGCCTTTGAGGAACTGCACCAAAGCCACAGGCAGCCCTGGAACGGAGCGCTGTTCTGGCCTCGTGCTGTCTCCCGCATGAACCGGGCCATCCAGCGGGAAAAGCGGGTGCGCAGCCTCTATCTTTACCAGATGCTCTCCATGGATGCCCCATTGGGGGAGCAAGGCGCCACGCTCCGTGACTTTCTTCCGGTGCAGGGGGATTTCACCAACGGCACCGCCTTTCGGGATTTCCTGTTTCGTCTGCCCAGGGACCTCCATGACCTGGCCCGCTGCCTGCTGGACCGGGACTCCCTGGAAGAAGCCCGCAGCAGTCTGGGATGGAGCCAGATGCGGATGTGCGGCGCTGTGGAACGGCTGCGGGAGCACCTGGAGGCCTATGAGAAAATTTGATCGGAGTGCCCGTCCGAAGTGCGGCGGATGGGACCCGGGGAAGGAGCGGCCATGAAAGCGGGACGATCCCTGGAGAGCTACGTGCAGTTCGTCTATCAGAGACTGCTGGAGTTCATGGAGGAGGGGACGCTGGTGTCCACCAATGTCTCCATTGTGGGAAAGACCGGCGCCCGGCATGAGTTTGACGTCTACTATGAATTTACCCATCTCAATCTCAAGCACGCCGTGGCCATTGAGTGCAAGGACTGGCGCACCCCGGTCACCGTTGGAGAGGTGCGGGATTTCTGCGGAAAGCTGGAGGATTTGAACCGGGTCTCCGGCATGATGGTGTCCCGGTCCGGCTATCAGGCGGGCGCCCGGCAGTACGCCCGGGGAAAGGGGATCGAGCTGCTGGAGGAGAAAGATCTGCCCACCTTCACATCCATCGTGGCGGGCGTGATCAAAAACGGTTTTCTCCCGGACAAAACCGTTCGCGGCGCGCCCTTTTGGACACTGATGGAGGTACGGAAGGACGAGGTCACCGGGACCTATTATGCTCTGCCGGGAGAAAAGCCGCCGGTGGTGCCGCTTTTTTATTCCCGGACCATGGCGGAAAAGCTACTGGAGAAGCTGCCCGACAGGGACCGTTTTGAAGTGCGGGGCGTTTCCCAGTATCAGCTGCGGAGCCTGACGGCGCAGATGGAGGCTTTCGGCGTTCAGGCGGGGATCTGCTGCATGCCATACTGGCAGGACGATCCGGACCAGGCGCCCTTTGTGCTGATCCCCACGGAATTGCTCCGAACGGAATATCTGGATCCGTGAGCTGCGGAGGGCGGCGGGACTTGCCCGCCGCCCTCTTTTTTATATGCCGCTTCGGGAGAGCGTTTTTTTTACGCGTCTCATCATTGCAAAACCATGCGCGGGGGGATATAATACCCACAGTGTAAAGAGGGGACGGCATAGCCGCGCCGTCCCCGCGCCCCGCATCGGGGCCACACGCGCTCTGCGCGTTTTCGGAGGTGCTTATGATTCGCCGCCGCGTTCATCTCAATGCTGTTCAGACATTGACCATCGGCTTCGCCTGTTTGATCCTGGCGGGAGCGGTGCTGCTGATGCTGCCCATCTCCTCAAGGTCCGGGGAGTCCATCCCGTTTATCAACGCGCTGTTTACGTCCGCCTCCGCCTCCTGCGTGACGGGCCTGGTGCTCTACGACACCTGGACCCAGTTCACCCTGTTCGGCCAGGCGGTGATTCTGCTGCTGATTCAGATTGGCGGCCTGGGCTTTATGACGATCTCCATTCTGGTGGCGATCCTGCTTCACCGGCGCATCGGATTGCATCAGCGCTCCGTGCTGATGGACACCGTGGGTGCTCTTCAGGTGGGCGGCGTGGTGCGGCTGACCCGCCGGGCTCTGGCGGTGACCGGCGCCTGCGAGGGCAGCGGCGCGGTGCTGCTGGCCCTTTGGTTCTGTCCCCGGTACGGCGTGGGGCGGGGACTTTGGATGTCGGTATTCCATGCGGTGTCGGCCTTCTGCAACGCGGGCTTTGACCTGCTGGGTACCGGCGCCTCTCTGACCACGGAGGCCGGTGAGCCCCTTTTGAATCTGGTGATCATGGCACTGATCATATCTGGGGGCATTGGGTTTCTGGTGTGGGATGACGTGCTGGTCCACCGCTTGGATTTCCGCCGCTACCGGCTCCACAGCAAGCTGGTGCTGACCGGCACCGCTGTGCTGCTGGTGGTGGGCACGGCGCTGTTTTATGTCGTGGAGGGAGACCACGCTTTTGCCGGCGTCCCTGCGGGGCAGCGGCTGCTGATGGCGGCCTTCCAGTCAGTGACCTGCCGCACTGCCGGCTTCAACACCGCGGATCTGATGGCCCTGAGCCAGGCGGGCGTGCTGATCAGCATGGCGCTGATGTTCATCGGCGCCGGATCCGGCTCCACCGGCGGCGGCATCAAGGTCAACACCTTTGCGGTGCTGCTGCTGGGCATCCGGGCCAGGATGCTGCGCAAGGACGATGTCAACGTGTTCCGCCGGCGCCTGGATGAGGATACCATCCAGCAGGCGTTCTCTTCAGTCAGCATCTTCGGCCTGACGTGCCTGCTGGGCTGCCTGGTGCTGTGTGTGGAGGGGGTGCGTGTGGACGACGCCCTGTTCGAGGCCGTCTCGGCCATCGGCACTGTGGGCCTGACCCACGGTGTGACGCCCACCTTAAAGACCGCCTCCAAGGTGGCGATCACGCTTTTGATGTTTGCCGGCCGCGTGGGCAGCCTGTCTGTGGCCATGGCCATGACCCGGGACCGGCCCCAGGCCAAGGTGCGCAACGTACCGGAGAAGATCCTGATCGGATAAAATAGGGAGGAAGCAGATATGAAGTCCTTTTTGGTGATCGGCCTGGGCAGCTTCGGCCGCCATCTGGCGATTCGGCTGCAAGAGCTGGGCAATGAGGTGATGGTGCTGGACCGGGACGAGGAGCGGGTGGCCCGTCTGGCAAAAACTGTAACGGCCGCCTGCGTGGGAGACTGTCAGGACGAGCAGGTGCTGGCGTCTTTGGGCATTGGGAATTTCAACGCCTGCTTTGTCTGTGTCCGGGATGACTTTCAGTGTTCTCTGGAGGCTACCGCCATCCTCAAGGACCTGGGCGCCCGGTATGTGGTGGCCCGGGCGGACCGGGAGCAGCAGATCAAGTTTTTGAAGAAGATCGGCGCCGATCACGTGATTCACACGGAGATGGACATGGCCCACCGGGTGGCCATCCGCTTCTCCGCCAACAATGTGTTCGACTATTTCGAGCTGACGCCCAAATACGCCGTGTTCGAGATCGAGACCCCGAGCCAGTGGGAGGGCCGCACCGTGGTGGAGGTGGATGTGCGCCGCCGCTTCAACGTCAATATCCTGGGCGTCAAGACCGGAGACGAGGTGGTGCCCCTGCTGGACCCCGCCTACCGTTTCGAGAAGGACTCCCATCTGCTGATCGCCGGCGACAAGGAGGCCGGACTGCGCCTGATGGAGCGCACCTGAGAACAGACCGGAGCCGGAAGTGCCCGGCGGCGCAGGACGGCTCCTGTGCCGCCGGCGCTGTTTTGTATAAATCGACAAAAAGGGCGCACACTGTTTTCGGGGTGAGTGCCTTGAAGAAACCGGAAAAACGCCCCGGACTGATGCCGTGTCTGCGGCTGGAGCCGGAAAGGCGGCTTTGCCCCATTTTCGACGACGCCTCCGTGGCCACCTTCCCGGTGGCTCCGCCGGAGAAAATGGGATTTCGGGTGCTGGACGACTGCTGCGAAGAGCACATCCAGTAGCCCCGCGCCGGACGGGCCCCGCTGCGGCGGGGCCCGTTTTCATTGCTCCGGCGGACAAACTGTGGTACACTGTTGCAAAAGAACGGAATGCAAGGATGTGACGCCATGAGACGCTGCTTTATTTTCGCCGCGGGCACCTTTTACGGCCTGCGCCGGCGCCCTGCACCCGGCGATCTGGTCATCGCCGCCGATGCCGGCTACCGGGCCTGCCGGGCGGCGGGGATCACGCCGGATCTGCTGCTGGGGGACTTTGACTCCATGGAGCAGCCGGCGGACTTTGCCAATGTGGTCCGCTCCCCGGTGGAGAAGGATGACACGGACACCATGCTGGCGGTCAAGACTGCCCTGGAGGAGGGCTGCCGGGAGGTGTTCCTCTACGGCGGCACCGGCGGCGTCCGGCTTGACCACACCCTGGCCAACCTCCAGTCGCTGCTGTATCTGCGGCGCCGGGGTGCCCGGGGGTGGATGTACGACCGGGATTTTCTCTGGACCGTGATCGAAAACGAGACCCTGACTGTGGAGCGGACGGTGGAGTGGGGCCTGCTGTCGGCCTTCTGCCTGGGGGCGGACGCCTCCGGCGTGGACGAGGAGGGGGTCCAGTATCCCCTGCGGGACGCCGTGCTGACGGCGGCGTTTCCCCTGGGCGTCAGCAACCACATCCTGGAGCCCAAGGCCCGGATTACCGTCCGGCAGGGGGCTCTGGCAGTGGGATGGCAGCTGCCGCCGGCCGAGACGTTATCCCCTAGATAGAATAGCGTACCGCCCAAAGTTTTGTTGCATCGCCCCCTGTTTTATTGTATAATAAGGACACAGGAAAGGTCGACCTTTCCAACAGCAGGACCGTGGGACCGAGGGCGGGCACGGGCAGTTTAGGAGGTATTTTGCCATGGCGACATTTACCGTAAACGGCCGAACCGTATCGGTCGAGAAGAATCAGAAGCTGATCCGCTACCTGCGGGACGAGCTGCACCTGACCAGCGTCAAGGACGGCTGCAGCGAGGGTGCCTGCGGCACCTGCACGGTGCTGATCGACGGCAAGCCCACCCGGGCCTGCATCCCCCAGACCGACAAGCTGGAGGGAAAGACCGTCCTCACCGTGGAGGGGCTCAGCGACTTTGAGAAGGATCTCTATACCTACGCCTTCGGCACCGCCGGCGCGGTGCAGTGCGGCTTCTGCATCCCCGGCATGGTCATGTGCGCCAAGGCCCTGCTGGACAGCAACCCCAATCCCACCCGGGAAGAGGCGGCCTATGCCATCCGCAACAACATCTGCCGCTGCACCGGCTATGTGAAGATCATCGACGCCATTTTGCTGGCGGCGGAGGCGCTGCGGGCCGGGGAGATCCCCCAGGCCTCTTCGGACTGGTCCTTCGGCGCCCGGGTCCCCCGGGTGGACGTGCGGGAGAAGGTCACGGGCACCGGCGTCTATCCCGACGACGTGTATCTGGACGGCATGATCTACGGCAGCGCCGTCCGCAGCGCCTATCCCCGGGCCCGGGTCCTGGCCATCCACACGGAGGAGGCCAAGGCGCTGCCCGGCGTGGTATGTGTGCTGACCGCTGCCGACATCCCCGGCGAGAACAAGGTGGGCCACCTGAAAAAGGACTGGGACACCATGATCGCCGTGGGCGATATCACCCACTACCTGGGCGACGCCATCTGCCTGGTGGCCGCCGAGAGCCAGGAGATCCTGGCCCAGGCCAAGGCGCTGATCAAGGTGGACTATGAGGAGCTGCCCATGGTCCGCAGTCCCCGGGAAGCCATGATGACCGACGCGCCCCTGGTCCACCGGGACGGGAACCTGATGGCCCACCGGCACATCCAGCGGGGCAACCCGGCGGAGGCCATCGCCAAGTCCAAGCACATCCTGACCCAGCGCTTCTCCACCCCCTGGACGGAGCACGCCTTCCTGGAGCCGGAGTGCGCCGTGGCGTATCCGGACGGGGAGGGGGTCATGGTCCTCTCCACGGACCAGGGCGCCTACGACACCCAGCATGAGATCATGGGTATGCTGGGCCTGCCCGCGGAGCTGGTGAAGGTCCGCAACTGCCTGGTGGGCGGCGGCTTCGGCGGCAAGGAGGACGTGACGGTCCAGCACCACGCCGCCCTGATCGCCTATCTGACCAAGCGGCCCGTCAAGGTCAAGCTGACCCGGGCGGAGAGCCTGCTGATCCACCCCAAGCGCCATCCCATGGAGATGGAGTTCTCCATCGGCTGCGATGAAAACGGCATTATTCAGGGCGTGGCGGCAGAGGTCATCGCCGATACCGGCGCGTACGCCTCCCTGGGCGGCCCCGTTCTGGAGCGGGCCTGCACCCACGCCGCCGGACCCTATAACTATCAGAATTTCGAGATCGACGGCTGGGCCTTCTACACCAACAATCCCCCCGCCGGCGCCTTCCGGGGCTTCGGTGTGACCCAGACCTGCTTCTGCATCGAGAGCCTCCTCAACCAGATGGCGGACCTGGTGGGCATCTCCCCCTGGGAGATCCGCTACCGCAACGCAATCCGTCCCGGCCAGGAGCTGCCCAACGGGCAGATCGTGGACGAGTCCACCGGTTTGGTGGAGACCCTGGAGGCCGTGAAGCCCTATGTGGACGCCAACAAATATGTAGGCCTGGCCTGCGCCATGAAGAACGCCGGCGTGGGCGTGGGCATTCCCGACACCGGCCGCGTCCGGCTGGTGGTGGAGGACGGCAAGGTGCACATCTTTGCCGGTGCCTCCTGCATCGGCCAGGGCCTGGGTACGGTCCTGACCCAGATCGTCTACGACCAGACCGGCATTGACGCGGAGCGGATCGTCTACGAGCGGTCCAACACCTACGCTGCGCCGGACTCCGGCACCACCTCCGGCTCCCGCCAGACCCTGTTCACCGGCGAGGCCTGCCGCCGGGCCTGCCAGGACCTGAAGGCGGCCCTGGCTGAGAGCGGCGGACTGGACGGGCTGAACGGCCGGGAGTTCTACGCCGAGTACCTGGGCAAGACGGATCCCCTGGGCGCCGACGTGCCCAACCCCGTCAGCCACATCGCCTACGGCTACGCCACCCAGGTCTGCATCCTGGACGACGACGGCCGCATCAAGCAGATCGTGGCGGCCCACGACGTGGGCAAGGCCGTGAACCCCCTGTCCGTGGAGGGCCAGATCGAGGGCGGCGTGGTCATGAGCATGGGCTTCGCCCTGACGGAGAAATACCCCCTGACGGACTGCAAGCCCACCGCCAAATTTGGTACGCTGGGCCTGTTCAAGGCCAATCAGATCCCCGAGCTGACCCCCATCGTGGTGGAGAAGGCCGGACTGAACGTGGCCATGGGCGCCATCGGTGTCGGCGAGATCACCTCCATCCCCACGGCTCCCGCCATTGCGGACGCCTACTACCGCTACGACGGCATCCGCCGCAACTCCCTGCCTCTGGAGGGGACGCCGTACAGCCGGAAGTGATGCTGCCGGTATGAGCCAAAAGGGGTTTCTGTGCTGGGGAGCGGCCAGCGCCTGCGTGGTCCCCTTGGCATGGGTGCTGTTTTTTCTCCTGTGCGGGTCTGCCGCGTCCAACGGCGAGGGCATGTTTGTCCTCTCGGTCCTGGTGCTCCCGCTGATGGGTGCCGGGACGGTCATGAGCGCGGTCTGGCTGTGGAGGATGAGACGGCGGTGCCGGAAACGGGACCGGCTGCCCTGGCTGATCGCGGCGGTGAATATGATCGCAGTTCTGGCGGAGCTTCCCATGGTGCTTGCCGGCATCCCCGGTTATATGTCGCTTCTGCTGGAATAGCTGCAAAATTGGGGAGCGGACGGAAACCTCCCGTCCGCTCCCTTAATCGACCGATCTGCGCTCCAGCGCCTCCAGCGCCGCCGCGGTGTCCACGTCGCTCAGCTCCGGCGCGGCGACCTCCAGCAGCGTCAGCAATTCCTCGTGGCGGCGGATCACGGCGCTGCCGCCCCGGTCTCCGGTGAGCGCCATCAGCTCCGGAAAGAGGGCGGCGGGGAAGATGCAGGGGTTGCCCCGCACGCCGCCGTGGCCCAGGGCCGCGATGCCCTCCGGCCGCAGGCGCCACTGTTCCGTCAGCGCCAGGATGCTCTCCCGCCGCAGAAGGGGCTGGTCCGACACCTGGAACAGCACGCCGTCGCAGTCTCGCAGGGCCGTGAGCCCTAAGTGGATGGTGTGGCTGAGGCCCTCCTGGGGCTGATCGTTGAGGATGGCCGCAAAGTGGAAATCTGCCGCCAGGCGCATGATCTCCGGGTACTGGGTTACCACCACGGTCTTGTAGAAGGCCTCCGGCGGCACGGCCTCCAGGCTCCGCAGGATCAGCTGGCGGCCCCGCAGCTGGGCGGCCAGCTTGTTGGCTCCGAAGCGCGTGGCGCTGCCGGCGGCCATGACCACGCAGCCCAGTTTCAGCCTCTGCTCCATCGTGTACCTCACCTCGCTGGTGTTAGTATATCCGCTTTCGCCCGGCCCAGTCAACGGCCAGGCTGAAACTTCCCATTGAAAAAGGAGGAAACCCCTATGAGCAACAGTGTCGGCAAAAGCGCCGTCCGGGTGGACGCCTATGAAAAGGCCACCGGGCGCGCCAAGTACATGGACGACCTCTGCGGCCGGGAGGCCCTGGTAGTGAAGATCTGTCACTCCACCATCGCCCACGGCTATGTGAAGTCCATCGACACCGCCGCGGCGGAGGCCGTTCCGGGCGTGGTCAAAGTCCTCACCTGCTTTGACGTGCCGGACATCCCCTTCCCCACGGCGGGCCATCCCTGGTCCACAGACCCAGCCCATCAGGATGTGGCCGACCGGCTGCTGCTGAACCGCCACGTCCGCTATTACGGCGACGAGGTGGCCGCGGTGGTGGCCGAGGACGAGGTGGCCGCCGCCCAGGCGGTCCGGGCGCTGAAGGTGGAGTACGAGGAGCTGCCCTTCGTGCTGGACGTGCAGAAGGCCATGGCTGACGGCGCGCCCCAGCTCCACGAGAAGTACCCCAACAACATCCTGGCCCACACCGGCATCCGCAAGGGCGACTATGAGACCGCCCGCCAGGAGCCGGGCCTCATCAAGGTGGAGGGCTGGTACGATACCCCCACCGTCCAGCACTGCCACATCGAAAACCACGGCTGCTTTGCCTATATGGAGGCCGGGCGCGTGGTGGTGGTGACCTCCACCCAGATCCCCCACATCGTCCGCCGGGTGGTGGGCCAGGCCCTGGGCATCCCCTGGGGCAAGGTCCGCATCATCAAGCCCTACATCGGCGGCGGCTTCGGCAACAAGCAGGACGCGCTGTACGAGCCCCTGTGCGCGTGGCTCTCCACCCAGGTGGGCGGCCGCCTTGTGAAGCTGGAGTGCAGCCGGGAGGAGACCTTCGTCTCCAACCGCGTCCGCCACGCCATCCGCACCCATATCATCTCTTACGTCCGCCCCGACGGTACCCTGGTGGCCCGGAAGTTCGAGGCCTTCTCCAACCAGGGGGCCTATGCCTCCCACGGCCACGGCGTGGTGGCCAAGGGCATGGGCGCCTTCCCCCAGCTCTACCCCTGCGACAATGTGGAGTGCGACTGCTGGAGCGTGTTCACCAACCGCCCCGCCGCCGGCGCCATGCGGGGTTATGGCATCCCCCAGGCCATGTTTGCCGGGGAGAGCCACATCGACGATATCTGCAAGGCCATCGGCATGGAGCCGGAGGACTTCCGCCGGAAGAATCTGATGCCCGTGGGCTACACTGACGCCTTCTCCAAGAACGAGCTGTACAGCGACACCTTCAACCAGTGCCTGGACAAGGGCATGGAGGCCATCGACTACCACCGTAAGCATGAACTGTATAAAAACCAGACCGGCCCCGTCCGCCGGGGCATCGGCATGGCGGTGTTCTGGTATAACACCGCTGTCTGGCCCATCTCTCTGGAGTCCTCCTCCTGCCGCATGGTGCTCAACCAGGACGGCTCCCTCCAGTTCCAGACCGGCGAGACGGAGATCGGCCAGGGCTGCGACACCGCCTATTCCCAGATGGTGGCAGACGCGGTGGGCGTGCCCCTGAGCGACGTCCACGTGGTCTCCTCCCAGGATACCGACATCACGCCCTACGGCACCGGCGCCTATGCCTCCCGGCAGACCTACATCGGCGGCTTCTCCATCGTCCAGACTGCCAAGGCCCTGCGGGAGCGGATTCTGGACATCGCCCACGAGCAGACCCGGATGCCGGTGAGCAACCTGGACCTGGTGGACGGCCAGATCGTCCGCAAGAGCGACGGCCGGGTGCTCAAGTCCCTGGGAGACCTGGCCACCGAGAGCCTGTACTCTACGGAGCACAGCCAGCACATCACCGCCGAGACCACGGCCCAGATCAAGTCCAACGCCTACTCCTTCGGCTGCTCTCTTGCCGAGGTGGAGGTGGATATCCCCATGTGCAAGGTGAAGCTTTTGAACATCGTCAACGTCCACGACTGCGGCCGTCTCATCAACCCCGCCCTGGCGGAGGCCCAGGTCCACGGCGGCATGTCCATGGGCATCGGGTACGGCCTCAGCGAGGAGCTGAAGTTCGACGAAAAGACCGGCAAGCCGCTGAACAACAACCTGCTGGACTACAAGCTCTCCACCTTCATGGACCACCCCACGCTCCAGGCGGGCTTCGTGGAGAATGCGGAGCCCACGTCCCCCTACGGCACCAAGGCCCTGGGCGAGCCGCCGGCCTGCTCGCCGGCGCCGGCCATCCGCAACGCCATCCTGGACGCCACGGGCGTTGCCTTCGACGCCTGCCCCATCACGCCTCATGTGCTGTACCGGAAGTTCAAGGAAGCCGGACTCATTGCAGAATAAGGGAGGGAACCACGTATGTATGACATGAAAGCACTATATCAGGCCCAGTCTGTGGCCGACGCCGTGGCCCTCCGCCTGGCCCATCCCGAGGCCCAGATCATCGCCGGCGGGTCCGACGTGCTGGTCCAGATGCGGGAGGGCAAGCGGGCCGGCAAGGAGCTGATCTCCATCTACGGCCTTGACGAGCTCCGGGGCGTGACCATGGAGGCCGACGGCACCATCCGCATCGGCTCGCTCACCAGCTTCTCCCACATCACCCGGGACCCCCTCATCCAGCAGTACCTGCTGGTGCTGGGGGAGGCCGTGGACCAGGTGGGCGGCCCCCAGATCCGCAACATCGGTACCATCGGCGGCAACACCTGCAACGGCGTCACCTCCGCCGACTCCGCCTCCACCCTCCACGCCTATGACGCCATCGTGGAGCTGACCGGGCCTGACGGCGTCCGCCGCCAGCCCATCCACGACTTCTACATCAAGGCCGGCAAGGTGGATATCCGGGAGGGGGAGATCCAGACCGCCATCCTGATCCCCAGGGAGAGCTACGAGAATACCCACGGCTATTACATCAAGTATGCCATGCGCAACGCCATGGACATCGCCACGTTGGGGACCTCCGTCAACGTGCGCCTCTCCGCCGACAAAAAGACGGTGGAGCGGGCCAGAGTGGCCTTCGGCGTGGCGGGCCCCGTGCCCCTGCGGGCGGCCACGGCAGAGGCCCTGGCCGCCGGCCAGATGGTCTCGGAGGACCTGGCGGAGCGGTTCGGCCAGGCCGTGAAGGAGGACATCAATCCCCGGGATTCCTGGCGCGCCGCCAGAGACTTCCGGATGCACATCGCCGTGGAGAGCGCCAAGCGGGCCTTTATTGAAGCGGTGAAACGGGCGGGAGGTGCGCTGTAATGGAAAATCATGTGATGCAGTATCAGACGGTCCACTTCACCCTCAACGGCAAGGCTGTGGAGCGGACGGTGGATGTCCGGGCCAGCCTGACGGATATGCTCCGGAACGACTACCGCATGACCTCTGTGAAGAAGGGCTGCGAGGTGGGGGAGTGCGGCGCCTGCACCGTCATCATCGACGGGGAGGCCTTCAACTCCTGCATCTATCTGGCAGTCTGGGCCGAGGGCAAGCACATCACCACCCTGGAGGGCCTTCTGGGGCCCAACGGCGAGCTCTCCGACATTCAGCAGGCCTTCGTGGAGGAGGCGGCCATCCAGTGCGGCTTCTGCACCCCGGGCTTCATCCTGACCGCCTGGGAGATCCTGGAGAGCGGGAAGGAGTACACCGACGCGGAGCTGCGCAAGCTGCTCTCCGGACACCTGTGCCGCTGCACGGGCTATGAGAACATCCTGCGGGCGGTGAAAAAGACCATGTACAAGCGCCTGGGCAAGGAACTGCCCCAGAGCTGAAACGGTTCAACAGGGGAGGCCCCCGGAAGGGGCCTCCCCATTTTTGTTTGACGGCTCCCGCCAAAAGGATTATAATAAAACTGAAGAGAGGAGGGTTCTCTATGAAAACCATCATCACCATCGGCAGACAGTTCGGCAGCGGCGGCAAGGAAGTGGGTATCCGCGTGGCCAAGGAGCTGGGCATCCCCTTCTACGACAAGGAGCTGCTTCAGGAGGCGGCCAAGAAGAGCGGTCTGTGCGAGAAGATCTTTGAAAATTTTGACGAGCGGCCCAAGAGCCTGCTGTACTCCATCGCCATGGACTCCTATATGTTCTCCCTGCCGGGCGCCGGCGCCGGGGACTCTCTGGAGCAGCAGGTGTATTTGGCCACCTTCAACACCATCCGCCACATCGCTGAGCAGGGCCCCTGCGTCATCATTGGCCGCAGCGCGGACTATGCCCTGGCGGACAATCCCAATCTGCTGAGCCTGTTCATCTGCGCGCCTCTGGAGGACCGGATCGAACGGGTGGCTAAGCGTCAGAACCTGACGCCGGAGAAGGCCCGCCAGCTGATCATCAAGACCGACAAGCGCCGCGCCTCCTACTACGAGTATTACTCCTCTCAGAAGTGGGGCGCCGTGGACAGCTACGACTTCTGCATCAACAGCAGCTATCTGGGTCTCGGCCGTACCGTGGAGCTGATCCAGGCTATGGTGGCCCATAAGGAGCATCCCATCTCCAGCCCCACTGAGGTGGATCCCACCCAAGGCTGAGCGCAGCCCAAAACAAAAAACGGCCGGTCCTCAAAAGAGGGCCGGCCGTTTCTGCCGTCACAGATCCTTGTCCAGTTCCTTGTAAAAGGCGAAAGACTCCCGGAACTTCTCCTGGGCAAAGGCCTCCACCTGGGCCTGGTAGTCCGCATAGGCCGCCAGGAGCCGCTCTGCCTGGGGAGTCAGCACGGCGCCGCCGCCGTGACTGCCGCCGATGGTAGAGGAGAGCAGCTTGCAGCCGAACACGCCCTCCGCCGTGCGGATGATGCGCCAGGCCTTGGAGTAGGCCATCTCCATGGAGGCCGCCGCCGCCCGCAGGGACTTGTGTACCCGCACCCGCTCCAGCAGCGTGGCGATGCCGGGGCCGAAGCAGCGCTGGTTGTCGTCGGTGTACATGCGGATGGTCAGCTTCAGATGCAGGTCCTTGTCCATGGGATACCCTCCCTTTCTCCGCCCGGACCGGGCTCTTTTTTTATCTTATCACACGGAGGCCAATTTGCAAAGGCCGAAAAATATGATAGAATAACAACTGTCAAGCAGCCGTCCGGAGAGGGCGGCATCCAGAGGGGAACACCGCCGCCCGGCGGCGGAGAGAGGAGAGAACCATGAAAAAAGTCAGACTGGGCCGCACGGAGCTGTACGTCACCAAGACAGCCTTCGGCGCCCTGCCCATCCAGCGGATCCCCAAGGCGGACGCGGTGAAGCTGGTCCGCCGGGCCGTGGATGGCGGCATCAACTACTTCGACACCGCCAATATGTACACCGACAGCGAGGAAAAGCTGGGCGAGGCCCTGAACGGCATCCGGGACCAGGTGGTGATCTCCACCAAGAGTGCCGGAAAAGATAAGAAAACGGTCCGAGCCCACATTGAGCAGAGCCTGCGGAGCCTCCGCACGGATTACATCGACCTGTTCCAGTTTCACAATCCCGCCGTTCTGCCGGACATCAACGACCCCGACGGCGTCTTTTCCGTGGTGCTGGAGGCCAAGCAGAAGGGCTACATCCGCCACATCGGCATCACCAACCACCGCTTGGGCGTGGCCCGGGAGGCCATCGCCTCCGGCAATTTTGAGACGCTGCAATTTCCCTTCTGCTACCTGGCGGCGCCCCAGGATCTGGAGCTGGTGGAGCAGTGCAAGGCGGCGGACATGGGCTTCATCGCCATGAAGGGCCTCTCCGGCGGCCTGCTGAACAACGCCGCCGCCTGCTTCGCCTTCATGGAGCAGTATCCCACCGTGGTGCCCATCTGGGGTATCCAGAGGGAGGAGGAGCTGGACCAGTGGCTGGCTCTGGCCGCCGATCCCCCGGCCCTGACGCCGGAGCTCCAGGCAGTCATCGACAAGGACCGGCAGGAGCTGGCCGGGGACTTCTGCCGCTCCTGCGGCTACTGCCTGCCCTGCGCCGCCGGCATCGACATCCCCCAGGCCGCCCGGATGAGCGCCCTGCTGCGCCGCTCTCCCTATCAGCCCTACATGAGCGATGAGTGGCACGCCAAGATGCACCAAATTGAGAACTGCATCCACTGCGACGCCTGCAAGTCCCGCTGCCCCTACGGGCTGGACACCCCGGCCCTGCTGCAGAAGATGCTGAAGGACTACGACGAATTCTACGCCGTCCACCACAACGACTGACCCGCGAAAGGAGCCCCCATGCTGTTTCAAAATCAGGACTCCAGTTTGAAGCTGGAGGTATTCAACTATGAGATGCCCGCCGACGGCGGCGCCCCCGACAGTGACGACCGCAACTGGCTGGTGCTGCGCTGCACCTGGACCGAGGACGGCGACATCCGCAAGGACTCCAACAGCTGTCTGCTGACCTACGAGCTGCGGGAGATGACCGCCGGGCTGAAGGTGGTCCGGGCGGGCATCAAGACCGCCTATGAGAGCGACTTCGTGGAGCCCTTTTTCTCCCTGGACCTCCGGGCGGAGGGAGAGGACGCCTTCCGGACCTGGGTCCGCTTCTTCCTGCCCAACACCATGGACGGGGAGGACACCGCCGAGATCGAGTGCGTCCTCACCCGGCAGCAGCTGTCGGAACTGATCGACGAGCTGGACCGGCTCTGCGCCAAGTTCCCCGACCGGGTGTGAGGAGCGGCCATGGAAGAAGCGTCTGTATTTGCCTCAAGCGGCTGCTTTCCCTGGATGCCCCAGCGGGCGGACCAGGTGCTGCAAAGCTGCTTTGACCTGGAATTTGAGACCCTGGCTCCGGGGCAGCGCCGGGATACCCGGGGCCGCATCGGGTGCCTCCTCCGGGGCACGGGGAGACTGGACACCGGCGAGAGCGCCGGCCCGGGTTTTTTCTTTGGCGCGGCCCGGACCGACCGCCTGGAGAAGGTGGCGGCGGAGGAGACCCTGGAGGCCGGGACCGAGTGCCTGGTGGCCTGGTTCGATTTCGACGTGGTGCTGACGGTGTGCTACACCGCCTGCTGGTTCCACGCCCGGTTGATCCAGGAGATGGAGCAGGCCCTGGACGCCCGGCGGACCGCCGCCGGGGCTTGAAGCCCTAAAGAACAGAAAGAGCCGCTCCGCAAGCCGGAGCGGCTCTTTTCGTTCATGAGGCGGGCTCTTTCCGGCCCAGAAGCAGATAGCAGTAGGGCGTGAGGATGGAGGGGAGCACCACGGGTACGGAGACCGAACCGAAGATCCGCACCAGCAGCTGCACGGCCCAGGTCACGGCTTCCTGGGTGGCATAGAGCCGGTAGACCCACATGGAGTACCCGCCCGCGGCCTGGCTCAGCTGCTCCCAGGCCAGCAGGACGCCCAGCCATACCACCATGATGGTGGCGGAGAGAAAGATCTGCTTCCGGGTCAGGCCTCGGACAAATTTCCACCCGGCGGCCCAGAAGAGGAGGAAGGCAACTGCGCTGAGGACCACCGTGGCGTGCCCGGAGGAGATGCTGTACGCGCCGGTGACAGGGTCCGGTCCCTGTGCCATCTGAATCCGCACGGAAACGAAGCTGTAAAGGTAGGTGATCAGGCGGCACAGCAGCCCGGTGGCGCACAGCACCAGCGGTACCCGCCAGATCGGCCGTTTCAGAAATTCCATGGGCGATCCCCTCTTTCGTCCAAAGTATGCACAACGCCCGCCCTGAGCGCGCAGCGCTCGGGGCGGGCGTTTGAATTACAGGCTGTTGGCCTCGTCCACCACCTTGCGGATGGCGTCGGCGGCGTCGGCAGGGAGCTTGTTGAAGCCGCCCTCGGCGCTCTCCAGACCGGTGACATAGTTCAGCCGGTCCTGCATCCGGGCCTTCAGCTGGGCCACATAGTCCTTGTCGCTGAGGTCCGGCACAAAGCCCTCCCACTCCAGGATCTCGATATCCTCGAAGGGGCCCCAGGGTTTGAACTGGGCCTTGCCTTCCACCACGGCCTCCAGGATCCCCAGAGTGTCCTCCTTCTGGACCTTCTTGCCCATGAAGTCGCCGGTGTTGATGATGTAGCAGGCCACGTTCTTCTCCGCCACCAGCTTCTTGAACTTCTCATAGTCGTTGGCCAGGGGATAGGTGCGGAAGGGGTTGGCGTAGGGCTCCACCACCAGGGCGTTGGGGTCCACGCCCTCCTTCAGCCGCTCGGCGCTGGAGCGCTTGGTGGCCAGCGTCGCGCCCATGACGGAGGCCAGGGAGGCGCCCTTGAGCTTGACGATGGGGGGGATGGTGGGATCCTTCATGATCCAGAAGATGGCATTGACCGGGGAGTCGATCTTATCCACCCGGTTGGGGGACCACAGCTTGGACTTGATGGCCCGGCCGTTGCCGTTGCGGATGTCCTCGGTGACGCAGACGACCTTGCCGTCCTCATCCAGGGTGGCGGAACAGTTCTGCACCGTCAGCAGATACTTGTTGTCCGGCGCGTCCACGGGATAGTCGGAGGTCTTATCGAAATAGGTGGGCTCCAGGGCGATGGAGGCGCAGGTATCGGTGTTGATGATGAAGGCGTCGTCGTGGAGGACCTTGATGGAGGGGTACTTACCGTCGTGCTTGGCGTGGGTCAGGGTGGACTTGCCGGAGCCGCTGAGGCCGAACACCGCCGCCACGTACTTGCTGCCGTTGTCCAGGGTGTACTCCTTCTGGCCGCCGTGGCAGGAGGCGTAGCCGTTGCGGTTGGCGATGGCCCAGGCTAGCGTTAGCGTACCCTTCTTGTGCTCGCCGAAGTAGCGCATGCCCAGAATGGCGGCGCAGTTGGTATCGGTGTTGAAGTAGCACAGGCACTTGGGGTCGCACACGGCCTCCTGGCCCGGGGCGCCGGTCCACTGGGGATCGGAGAAGATGTACACGTCGGGCTCCTTGCCGTCGCCGATGGGCTTGGAGGCCTTGTACATCTTGGTGTACTGATCGGACATGTACTGGAAGTTCAGCATCCAGTTGTACAGCAGGTTCTCCTCCCCCTCGGGGATCAGCAGGTGGGCTTTCACCATGAACTCCGGGTCCAGGCCGATGTAGACCTGGGCGTGGTACATGGTCTTCCAGCGGGTGTCGTAGACCGCGTCCATGAGGATCTTGTCCAGCGCGGCGGTAATGACACCCTCCTTGCCGGTGATCCGACGGGCAGGGGCGTACCGGCCGGTGATGGAGCCGTCGTTGAACAGCAGGACCTTGGCGTCCGGCTCCAGGCCGAATTCCTCGCCCCGGTAGACGGGCATGTCGGTGACCACGGTGCCGGGGGAGTTCTTTGCCAGCTCATAGGCCTCACGCAGGGTGTTGACCTTGATGACGTTGTTGCCGTAGAAGGGGGCCTCGATGATGGAGCGGGTCTTGGAGAACCCCACCTTGCCGGGGCCGATCTCGGTTCTGGGATAATAGGCTTTGGTAGACATAACAACTCCTCCTTCTAAGGTTTGGAAATTCGATAGTTAAAACTTACTATACAGCGGATTTCCTAAAAATGCAAGCAAAAAAACGATTGCTTTCGTGATTATATCAAAAATTTTGACAAAATCTCCGATAGACGTGCAAATTCCTCCAAAGTCAGCCGCTCGCCGCGGACGTCGGCGGGAAGGCCGCACTCCGCCAGGGCCTGCTGGACCTGCTGGCGGCTGATGCCGGGCAGGGCGGAGGAGAGAGAGTTGGCCAGGGTCTTGCGCCGCAGCAGGAAGCCGCCCCGGACGCAGCGGAAGAAGAAGTCCTCGTCGGCCACGGTCACGGCGGGCTGGTCCCGGCGGACACAGCGCATGACGGCGGAGGTCACCTTGGGCGGCGGCAGGAATTTCTCCGGCGGTACGTCAAAGAGGTACTCCGTCTCCATCCGGTATTGGAGGAACAAGGAGAAGGCGCCGCCCTGGCCGGAGCCCTGGGACGCGCACAGCCGCTGGGCCACTTCCCGCTGGATCATGACGGTGACGGCGCGGAAGCAGTCTGTCAGTGCCAGCTTTTCCAGCACCGGCGTGGTGATGTTATAGGGCAGATTGGCGCAGACCATGGGGGTCAGGCCGGCGAACTTCTCCGCCGCCAGGGCATTGAGGTCCAGTTTCAGCACGTCGCCCGGCACGATCTCCACGTTGGGGAAGGGGGCCATAGTCTCCGCCAGCACTGGCAGCAGCGTCCGGTCCAGCTCCACGGCCACCACCTTTCCGGCCCG
This sequence comes from Dysosmobacter sp. Marseille-Q4140, assembly GCA_018228705.1. Taxonomy (NCBI): domain Bacteria; kingdom Bacillati; phylum Bacillota; class Clostridia; order Eubacteriales; family Oscillospiraceae; genus Dysosmobacter; species Dysosmobacter sp. Marseille-Q4140. The sequence goes on from CP073694.1 coordinate 3,098,494, forward strand.
CTGGGCCAGCTCCGCCGTCAGGGGTCCGATGCCGGGGCCGATCTCCAGCACGCCGCAGCTCCCGTCCGCGCCGGAGGCCTCCGCGATGGCGGCGGGCACCGCCGGGTCGATGAGGAAGTTCTGGCCCATGGATTTGGAGAAATGAAATCCGTGGCGGCCCAGCAGGGCCCGGATCTCGTCGCGGTCACAGAGGTTCATGGTGAGGTTCCGCCTTTCCGCAAAGTTGACTGTTTGAGTACAGTATACCAGAAACGGAGCCGGTTGCATAGCGCCGCGGACAGAAAAACTCCCCGGCAGCCAAAGCTGCCGGGGAGAAAACTGCATCGGGGAGGATCACTCCAGGATATAGACGGTACAGCCCCGCCGACCGAAGTTGATGCACTCCTGATAGGTTTCGTAGTACAGATCCACGATGTTGCCCCGGACGCCGGTGTCCTCGGCCACGGCCAGGCCGTAGACCACCGAGCCGTCGTTGGAGACGATATACATCCGGGTACCCAGCGGGATCACGCTCTTGTCCACGGCCACGGTGCCCACCCGCACGAAGGTGCCGGTAGCGGTGGTGTAGTCCGCTCCGCCGTGTCCGGCGGTGTAGGCGGTGGCGGTCATGGACTTGACGCCGGAGAAGGAGAGGACGGTGCCGTCCGTCAGGGTCAGGGTACCGCTGCCGTCGGCATTTTTTGCCACGCTGGCGATGCCCTCATTGACGTTGACAGCAGTCTCAGAGGCGGTGCCGTACTCTATGATCTCATTGACCACAGTGCTGTCCAGCTCCTCCACGAACTGGCGGGACAGCTCCTGGCCGTTGGACCAGACGATCTCATAGATGGAGGTGCGCACGCCGTTGGCGCCTTCCTGGACCACCTGTTCCGTGCCCTCCTTCATGGAGGGGTTGGCCACCCGGATGGTCTCGTAGGGCACATCCTCCGTGACCTCCTCGTAGTAGGTCAGTTCGGAGCCCACGGTGACCTCCACCTGATCCCCGGACACATCCACGGCCACCATTTCCAGGGGGCCGGGGGTGATGTGAAGACGGCTGAGCAGCTTGGAGACGGTCTCGCTTCGGGCCTGGGTGGTGAGGACCTCGCCGTTGTGGCGGACCACCACCGTCTGCTTGGAGGTCAGGGTCAGATCGTAACCCTCCTGCCCGCTGGACAAGTAGACCAGCTGGGAGGAGATCTCCCTGACCTGGGAGGACGCGTCATCGAGAATGATGGCGGAGTCCTCGGCGCCGGTGAGAATATACAGAGCGTTGGCGTGATCCATGGTGATCCAGCTGACGCTCACCACCGTGGCCGCCACAAACAGGGGCAGGCCATAGCGCCGCTTGAGGTGATGCAGTTTTTTGAGCAGGTTTGTTCTGTTCAAAGTGTTACCTCCTGAATGGTCTTCCTCTCTCTCATTTTTTCCCAAATGAGGAGAGCCCATACAAGGCTCTCTCAGAGAAAAAACATTTTGTAACTTTTGTTACCGTTTGGAAAACTGGGGTTAGTATACACCCAACTCCCACTCTTGTCAAGTTTTTGCCGGGAAACAGATGTTATGTCTCCCACCTCGGACACTTTTTCGACAATTCCTTCTCAAAAACGATTTCCACAAAAATACAAAAGTGTAACAAAAAAATAACACCTGGAAACGAAAAAAGCCGCCCCGACTCTGTCGGGGCGGCAGGAGGGACCGGGTCAGGCCACGGTGGGGGTGAAGCCCAGGTCCTCCAGTTCGCTCAGGGCGGTCTTGACGCAGTTGTCGCAGCCGTCGATGGTGACGGTCTTGGTCTCCAGGCTCACCTGGAACTTCAGGCCGGCGGCGGTCAGGGCGTTGGTGATGCGCTTGACGCAGTTCTCGCACATCATGTCGGGGACGGAAATGACAGTCATTTGAAATTCCTCCTATATCAAATAAATGAATGACGGTGAAACGCGGCTCAGCGCATCATGCGCTGGATGGTGGTCACCAGCTCGTCCACCACCTCCAGCTTGCCGGACTGGATGTCCTGCACCACGCAGGTGTGGATGTGGCTGCTGAGCAGCTCCCGGGAGAAGGCGTTGAGGGCGGACTGGATGGCGGACACCTGGGTGAGGATGTCCACGCAGTAGGCGTCCTTCTCCACCATGCCCCGGACGCCCCGGACCTGGCCCTCGATGCGGTTCAGGCGCCGGATCAGGGCGTCGTATTCCGCCTGCTGGCGGTGCTTGTGGCGGCAGAGGCACTCCTCCGCCGGGGCGGTGATCTCATGTTCCATAGTGAACCTCCTTTTTTCTCCAAGGTGCGGCGTCACAGCTTGGCCCGGCCCAGCCGCAGGGCGTTGCCCACCACGCAGACAGAGCTGAGGCTCATGGCCGCTCCGGCAAACATGGGGGAGAGCAGGGGGCCGCCGAAGGGGACCAGCAGCCCCGCCGCGATGGGGATGCCGACGGTGTTGTAGCAGAAGGCCCAGAACAGGTTCTCCTTGATGTCCCGCAGGGTCAGACGGCTCAGCCGCAGGGCCCGGGGCACGTCCTGGAGGTCCGAGCGCATCAGCACGATATCAGCGGACTCGATGGCGATGTCGCTGCCGCTGCCGATGGCGCAGCCCACGGTGGCGGCAGTGAGGGCAGGGGCGTCGTTGATGCCGTCGCCCACCATCATCACCGTGCGGCCCTGGGCCTGGAGCCGCTCCACCACTCCGGCCTTCTCCTCCGGCAGCACCTCGGCAATCACCTCGTCCACGCCCACCAGGGCGCCGATGTGGTCAGCGGCGGCCCGGTTGTCGCCGGTGAGGAGCACGGTGCGGATGCCCAGTTCTTTCATCTTGGCAATGGCGGCGGCGCTGGTGTCCTTCACCGGGTCCGCCACGGAGATCAGGCCCAGCAGCCGTCCGTCCCGGGCGAAGTACATGGGGGTCTGGCCCTGGGCGGCCAGGCGGTCCGCCTGCTCCGCGAGGGCGGAGACGTCCACGCCGCCCTCCTCCAGGAGGCGGCGGTTGCCCGCCAGGACCTCCGCGCCGTCCAGCCGGGCCCGGAGGCCCCGGCCGGAGAGGTTCTCAAAGTCCTCCGGACGGACGGACGGTACGAAGCCGTTCTCCCGGGCGTAGGCGGTGATGGCGGCGGCCAGCGGGTGGGCGCTGACGGCCTCCACCGCCGCGGCCACCTCCAGCAGCTCCGCCTCCGCGCCGCCCAGCGGCACCACCTCCGTCACGGCGGGGGTACCCTCGGTGACGGTGCCGGTCTTGTCCAGCACCACCGTGTCCACGCTGTGGGTGATCTCCAGGATCTCGCCGGAGCGGATCAGGATGCCGTGTTTGGCGCCCAGTCCCGTGCCCACCATGATGGCGGTGGGCGTGGCCAGACCCAACGCGCAGGGGCAGGCGATCACCAGCACGGAGGTGAACACCCGCAGTACGAAGGGCAGCTCCTGCCCGGCGATGGCCCAGACCACGGCGGCGATCAGTGCGATGGACATGACCACCGGCACGAACACCCCGGCCACCCGGTCCGCCACCTTGGAGATGGGGGCCTTACGGCCCTGGGCGTCCTCCACGAAGCGGATGATCCGGGCAAGGGTGGAGTCCTCGCCGGTGCGGGTGACTTTCACATACAGCGCGCCGTTGAGGTTGACGCTGCCGCCGATGACCTCGCTGCCGGTTCCCTTTTCCACCGGCAGGCTCTCGCCGGTCAGCATGGCCTCGTTGACGCTGCTCTCGCCGCCGGTGACGGCGCCATCGGCGGGGATCCGGGCGCCGGGCTTCACCAGCACCACGTCGCCCACCTGGAGGGAGGAGGTGGGCACCTCCCGGCCCGTGTCCGCCAGGATGGCGGTGTCCGGCGCCAGGCGCATGAGGGCGGTGATAGCGCCCTTGGTTTTCTGCATGTTCCGGCTCTCCAGGAATTTGCCCAGGGACACCAGGGTCAGCACCACGGCGGCGGACTCGTAATAGAGGTTGTGGACCTGCCCGGGATTGTCGGAGATCAGGAAGGTCATCACCACGCTGTACACAAAGGAGCAGGCGGAGCCGATGGCCACCAGGGAGTCCATGTTGGGATTGCCGTGGAACAGCGCCTTGAAGCCGCCCGTGAAAAACCGCCGGCCGCAGTAGAGCACCGGCACTGCCAGCAGCAGCTGCACCAGGGCGAAGTTGACGCCGTGGGTGTGCATGGACACGATGTCCGGCAGGGGCAGGGCCGGCAGGCCAAAGGGCAGCATCTGACCCATGGACACGTACAGCAGCGCCGCGGACAGCACAGCGGAGACGATTAGCTCCGTTTTCCGCCGCTTCAGCTCCGCCTCCTCGCTGCTTTCTTTGGCAGGGGCCGCGGCCGCCGCCTCCGCCCGCCGCTCCGGCTTCAGGGCGGCGCCGAAGCCGGCCTTCTCCACCTTGGCCACGATCTGCTCCGGCGTCACCTGCGTTTCATCGTAGCAGATGGTCATGACGCCGGTGGTCAGGTTCACATCGCTGCGCTCCACGCCGGGCAGCTTCCGGGTCACCCGCTCCACCGAGGCGCTGCACGCCGCGCAGTGCATGCCGCTGATGTCATAGCGCTCTTCCCGCATGGGGACCTCCAATCTCCAGGGAATACCCCTGGGGGGTATTTTATCTGAGACGCAGTATATACCCCTGGGGGGTATTTGTCAAGCCCCGGGAAAAATCTTCTCCTCCCATCGGGAAAAATTCCCGAAAGCCCTTGACTTCCAAGGGAACTGTGGTATGATGGCCTTAAGAAATCAAACAAAAAGTTTTTCTGGCTAAAAATTTTTGTATGCAGGTGATGACGATGAAAGAGCAGATCAAATGGACCGCCAACCGCATGCCCAAGAGCGAGGACAAGAACCTGGAGCTGATGTCTCTGGCCAATGTGGCCAAGGCCCGCTTCTTCCACAGCAGCTTCCCCCAGTACTCCATCACGCCCCTGGCCCGGCTGGACGGCATGGCCAAGTATCTGGGCCTGGGCGGCCTGTTCGTGAAGGACGAGTCCTTCCGCTTCGGCCTCAATGCCTTCAAGGTGCTGGGCGGCTCCTTCGCCATGGCCCGCTACATCGCCAAGGAGATGGGCCGGGACGTCAGCGAGATGACCTATGACTATCTCACCAGCGAGGCTTTCCGCCGGGAGTTCGGCCACGCCACCTTCTTCACCGCCACCGACGGCAACCACGGCCGTGGCGTTGCCTGGGCTGCGCACCGGCTGGGCCAGAAGGCTGTAGTCCACATGCCCAAGGGCAGCAGCAAGCCCCGCTATGACAACATCGCCAAGGAAGGCGCCCAGGTGACCATCGAGGAGGTCAACTACGACGACTGCGTCCGCATGGCTGCCGCCGAGGCCGCCGAGACTAAGCACGGCGTGGTGGTGCAGGACACCGCCTGGGAGGGCTACGAGGAGATCCCCTCCTGGATCATGCAGGGCTACGGCACCATGGCCGGCGAGGCCGCCGATCAGCTGCGGCAGATGGGCATCAACCGCCCCACCCACGTGTTCGTCCAGGCGGGCGTGGGCTCTCTGGCCGGCGCCGTGGTGGGCTTCTTCACCAACCTGTTCCCCAATGATCCCCCCAAGTTCGTGGTGGTGGAGGCCCGGGCGGCGGACTGCCTGTACCAGGGCGCTCTGGCCGGCGACGGCGAGCCCCGCATCGTAGACGGCGATCTGCAGACCATCATGGCGGGCCTCGCCTGCGGCGAGCCCAACATCCTCTCCTGGGACATCCTGCGCAACCACGTCTCCGCCTTCGTCTCCTGCCCCGACTGGGTCAGCGCCCGGGGCATGCGGATGCTGGGCGTGCCTGTCAAGGGCGATCCCACCGTCATCTCCGGCGAGTCCGGCGCCGTGGGCATGGGTCTGCTGGCTGCCATCATGGAGACCGACGAGTACAAGGACCTGCGGGATCACCTGGGCCTGGACCGGTTCAGCCAGGTGCTGCTGTTCTCCACCGAGGGCAACACCGACCCCATGAAGTTCCGCAAGGTACTGTGGGACGGCGAGTATCCCACCGTCTGATGAACGCAAAAAAGGAAGGCCGCATACGCGGCCTTCCTTTTTTATTATGTATGGCGCTGTCAGCGGCTGCCGCTGAGGGTCAGGGCCTCCAGGACCTGGTAGCGCTCCATGGGGAAGGGCTTTTTCATCTGGAGGGCTTCCTCCATGTCCAGATCCACGATCCGGCCGTCCTTGGTGGCGATGACGCAGTTGCCCTTGCCGGCTGCCAGGGCCATCACCGCCTCGTAGCCCATGCGGCTGGCGGTCTCCCGGTCCCGGACGGTGGGGGAGCCGCCCCGCTGGATGTGGCCCAGCACGGTCACCCGGGGGTCCAGACCCAGCTCCTCGTGGATGCGCGCGCCGATCTCGGCGGCGCTGCCGGCGCCCTCCGCCACCACCACCATGTAATGGGTGGTGCCGGCCAGCCGGGCCCGGCGGATCTTCTCCACGATGTCCGCGTCAAAGTCCACGGGCCGCTCCGGGATCAGCACGGCGGTGGCGCCCACGGCGATGCCCACATACAGCGCCAGATGTCCTGCATGGCGGCCCATGACCTCCACCACAGAGCAGCGCTCGTGGGACTGCATGGTGTCCCGCAGCTTGTCGATGCACTCCACGGCGGTGTTGCAGGCGGTGTCGAAGCCGATGGTGTAGTGGGAGCAGCCGATGTCGTTGTCGATGGTGGCGGGGATGCCGGCCACCCGGAGGCTGCCGTACCCTCTGGCGGCGGCCTGGCGGCTCAGGGCCAGGGCCCCCCGGAAGGTGCCGTCGCCGCCCACAGCCACGATGGCGTCCAGCCCCAGCAGCTTGCAGGTGGCCAGGGCCTTGTCCCGGCCCTCTTCCGTCATGAACTCCTGGCTGCGGGCGGTGTAGAGCATGGTGCCGCCCTTGTCGATGATATGACTGACGCTGGAAGCGTCCAGGGGCACGAAGTCGCTGGCAATCAGGCCGTTCCAGCCCCGCCGGATGCCCACGCAGCTGATGCCCTGGTCCAGGGCCGTCCGCACCACGGCCCGGACGGCGGCGTTCATGCCGGGGGCATCGCCACCGCTGGTCAATATTCCGATCCGATGGAGTTGCTGATCCATGGAGAGTCCTCCTTTTATCCCTTGAGTGCCCCGCGGCGCGGGGCGCTTTTTCCCTGATGATAGCGTTCTTTTGCTTCTCTGTCAATAACTTATGAAAAGATATGGAAAATTTAATAGAAAACGATTAAATATTTGTAAATAATTTTAGTACAAAAAAGAGGCGGAGCATTGGGCTCCGCCTCTTTAAATATTTGGATGGGAAGAGGGGGAATCAGACCTCTTCCGGCGCTGCTTCCTGCTCCGCGGCAAATTCCGCCTTGGCCTCGGCCAGGATATTCCGCTCCGCCTTGGTGGTCAGCTGGCTCTCGTCAAACCGGGCGAACAGGTCCGGCCGCCGGGCCATGGTGCGCTTGTAGCTCTCCTTCTTCCGCCAGGCAGCCACCTTGCCGTGGTCCCCGGAGAGCAGGATCTCCGGCACCGCCCGGTCGTGCCACACGGCGGGGCGGGAGTACTGGGGGTACTCCAGCAGGCCGTTCCAGTGGGACTCCTCCTGGAAGCACTCCTCGTCCGGCAGGACGCCGGGCACCATGCGGCACACGGCGTCGCACACTGCCATGGCGGGGATCTCCCCGCCGGTGAGGACGAAGTCGCCCATGGAGATCTCCTCGTCCACGCACTCGTCCAAAAACCGCTGGTCCACGCCCTCGTAGTGGCCGCACACCAGGATCAGGTGGTCGTAGCGCTCTTTCAGCTCCCGGGCCACCGCCTGGGTGAAGGTCCGGCCGCAGGGGGACATGAAAATGGTCCGGCCGGGACCGTAGGTGGTGACCACGTGGTCCCAGCAGCGGTACAGGGGGTCCGCCTGCATGACGGCGCCCCGACCGCCGCCGTAGGGGTAGTCGTCCACCTGCATCTGCTTGTTGGTGGTATACGCACGGATCTGGTGGGACTGGATGGCGATGTGGCCCCGCTCCTGGGCCCGGCCCAGGATGCTGACGTTCAGCATGGCGTCCACGGAGTCGGGGAAGAGGGTCAGGATATCAATTCTCATCGGACGCCATCCCCTCCCACACATGGACCTCCATGCGGTTTTGCTCCAGATCCACCGACTGGATGAAGGCCCCCTTCACCGCCGGGATCAGGTATTCCCGGGTCCCACGGACCGTGTAGACCTTGTGGGCGGGGTAGGGGTCCACCCGCACCAGCTCGCCCAGCGCTTCGCCGGTGGCGGCGTCGCAGACGGTCATGCCCAGCAACTCGTCGTCGAAGCACTCGCCGTCAGGCAGGTGGGCGTCGGCGCGGCGGATATACAGGTCCTGGTCCCGCAGGTCCAGAGCGGCGTTCATGTCGTCCACACCGGGGAACTTCATCAGCACCAGGCTCTTGTGGACGTGGTTGGCGGTGGGGGAGACGGGCTGGCCCTTCAGCAGGAAGGTGGAAAACTGCGTGAGAAAGGCCGGGTCCCCGTCCCGGGGCTGGACCCGGACCTCGCCCCGGATACCGTGGGCGCCGACGATGCGGCCGACGTTGATGATTTCCAGTTTCATGGGATACTCCTTTACAAAAGGTGGAGGCCGGAGCGGCGGCGCCCGGAAGGCAACGGCAGGCGGGGCGAACCGCCCCGCCTGCGCGCTTCCTAGGGAGCCTCATCCCCGGCGGCGTCCGCCTCGGCGAAAACGGGGAACAGAGAGATGGTCCCCGTGTCGTTGAGGTAGCGGAGCAGGGACAGAAGGATCGGCAGGCCGAACAGGCCCGTCACGCCGAAAAGATGGGTGCCCACAAACATGCTCATCAGCGTCAGCACCGGATGCAGGCCGATCTGCTTGCCCACGATCCTGGGCTCGATGATGTTGCGGATGACAGTGATGACCACATACACCACCAGCAGCGCCAGCGCCCGGGAGAAGTTCCCCTGCAGCGCCGAGAGGATCACCCAGGGGATCATGATGCCGCCGGTGCCCAGCACGGGGAGAATGTCGAAAATGGCGATCAGCAGAGCCACCAGCATGGCCCGCTCCACGCCGATGAGGCTCAGGCCGACGGACAGCTCCAAAAACGTGATGCACATGATGAGGGCGTAGGAGCGGATGCACACAAACAGCGTGCCCACCACATAGGACTTGATCTGGAGGACCACCCGCCGGGTGCTGCTTTGAAGGCAGCCCAGGCAGAATCCCACGATCCTGTCATAGTCCACGGCGATGAAGAAGGTGGAAATCACCATCAGCAGCAGCCGGATCAAAAAGCCCGGCAGGGAGGCGGCCAGGGAGGTGGCTGCGGACACGCCGCCCATCACCAGCACCGAAAGGCCGGAGACCAGCTGCCACAGCACATCCATCAGCTGGGCCTGCAGCTCCTCCAGCGCCGAGCGCAGGGAGGGGTCCAGCCGGGCAAAGAGGTCCTCCAGCCAGGTGAACATATCGGTCAGCTCCGGGAGGATGTAGGAGGTATACAGAGAGGGGATCTGCTGGACCAGGGAGGTGACGGCAATGCCGATCCGAATACCCGCCAGGGTCAGCAGCAGGCCGATGATCCCGTAGGTGAGCACCACCAGCAGCACCGCCGTCAGCCCCTTTGGCGCATGGAGCGTCCGGGACAGAAACACGATGGGCCGCCGCAGCAGATAGGCGATGACGAACGCCAGGGCAAAGGGCGTCAGCAGCGGCAGCGCATACTGCAGCAAAAGGTAGCCCAGTGCCAGGATCAGCGCCAGATACAGGACATCCACAATGAATTTTTTCTTTCTTTCAGTAGACAATGGGGCCTCCGATCCGGCGGGGATCTCAAAAAACGATCCTCTCGCCGCAGGTAATGGAGGAAACTGGTGGGCGCGCCGGAAGGGGAGGAGAGGCGTGTGCGGTCCGGCTGCGGCAGGGAAAAGTGAGAAAAGGAGGGTGCCTGGGGCGCCCTCCTTCCGCGTCCGGCTGAGACGAAAACGGGCCGGACAGATTGGTTCAGTCCACGATATCCACGGAAACCTTTACGCCGGTGCGCTGGGCGTAAGACCGGATCACCGTCCGGATCTCCTTGGCGATGCGGCCCTGCCGGCCGATGACCTTGCCCATGTCGTCAGGGGCGACGCGCAGCTCCAACGTCAGTTCCTGCGCGCCCTGGACCTCCGTAACGGAGACGGCGTCGGGATCGTCGACCAGGTTTTTGGCGATATAGAGCAGCAAGTCTTTCATGATCCGCCCTCCGGATCAGAGGACCTCTACTTTTTTCAGCAGAGCTCTGACGGTGTCGGTGGGCTGAGCGCCGGACTTGATCCAGGCCTGAGCCCGCTCGGTGTCGATCTTGATCTCAGCGGGGGAGACGCAGGGGTTGTAGGTGCCGATCTCCTCGATGAAGCGGCCGTCCCGGGGGAAGCGGGAGTCGGCGACGACGACACGATAGAAAGGAGCCTTCTTGGCGCCCAGGCGGCGCAGTCTGATCTTAACCATGATTGTTACCTCCGAAATGTAAAAAAGTTTTTGTATCTATAAATGCGAGAGCACTTATATCCGTATCAAAGGGGACCGCTGTTATTTCAACCGCTTCTTCCGGCCGAAGCCGTGCATCCGGCTGCCAAGCCCCGGCATCCCGGGGAACCGGCCGCCCTTGGACAGCTGCTTGGTCAGCTGCTGCATCATCTCGAACTGCTTGAGCAGGCGGTTCACATCCACCACCTGGAGCCCGCAGCCGGCGGCGATACGCCGCTTGCGGCTGGCGTTGAGGATCTGGGGATTTTCCCGCTCCAGGGGAGTCATGGAGAGGATGATGGCCTCGGTGTGGGCCATCTGCTTTTCGTCGATGCTGGCGCCGGAGAGCTGTTTGCCCAGGCCCCCGGGCAGCATCCCGGCGATCTGGCTCAGGTCGCCCATGCCCCGCAGCTGCTGGAGCTGCTCGTAGTAGTCCTGAAGGGTGAAGCGGTTCTTGCGGAGCTTTTCCTCCAGCTTGGCGGCCTGCTTTTCGTCGTAGTTCTGCTGGGCCTTCTCGATGAAGGAGAGCATATCGCCCATGCCCAGGATCCGGGAGGCCATCCGGTCGGGGTGGAAGGGCTCAATCATGTCCAGCTTCTCGCCGGTGCCCACGAATTTGATGGGCTTGCCGGTGGAGGCCCGGATGGAGAGGGCCGCGCCGCCCCGGGCGTCGCCGTCCAGCTTGGTGAGGACCACGCCGTCGATGCCCAGCGCCTCGTCGAAGGCGGCGGCCGCGTTGACGGCGTCCTGGCCGGTCATGGCGTCCACCACCAGCAAAATCTCATTGGGATGGACAGCGGCCTTCATCCGCTTGAGCTCGTCCATCAGCTCCTCGTCCACGTGGAGACGGCCGGCGGTATCCAGAAAGACGATGTCGTTGCCGTGGTCCCGGGCGTGGCGCAGGGCGTCCTGCGCGATTTGTACCGGGTCTCCCTGGCCCTCCTCAAAGACGGGCAGGTCCAGCTGTCCGCCCACGACCTTGAGCTGCTCGATGGCGGCGGGCCGGTACACGTCGCAGGCGGCCAGCAAGGGCCGCTTGCCGTTCTGCCGCCGCAATAAACCCGCCAGCTTGGCGGTGGTGGTGGTCTTGCCGGCGCCCTGGAGGCCCGCCATCATCACAACGGTGGGACCGTTATTGGCGGAGGCCAGCCGGGCGGTGCCGCCGCCCATGAGGTTCGTCAGCTCCTCGTTGACGATCTTCACCACCTGCTGGGCGGGGGTCAGGCTGTCCAGCACATCGGAGCCCACGGCCCGCTCGGTGACGGTGGAGACGAACTCCTTGACCACCTTGTAGCTGACGTCGGCCTCCAGCAGGGCCAGGCGGACCTCCCGCATGGCCTCCCGGACGTCGTTTTCCGTCAGGCGGCCCTTGCCCCGCAGGCGCTTGAACGTGGCATTCAGTTTTTCGGTCAGTCCCTCAAATGCCATGGGTTACTCCTTCAACGCACTGGTCTGTTCCAGGATCTGATCCGTCAGCTCCGACAGCCGCTGGTCCTCGTACTGGCGGTAGTTGATGGTGCGGATCTCCGCCGCCGCGGCGGCGATGGCGTCCAGATGGGCCCGCTGGGCCTCAAACCGGCGGATGAGGCCGGTTTTGTCCTCCACCTCCTGCATGATGCCCTCCGCCCGGACGATCACGTCCCGGACGCCCTGACGGGAGATGCCGGCGTTTTCCGCGATCTCGGCCAGGGACAGGTCCTCATTGTAATAGAGGTCGAAGAACTCCTTCTGCCGTTCGGTCAGCAGTTCCCCGTAAAAATCAAAGAGCATGGTCATGCGGTAGGTCTGATTTTTCATGGGACCGCCTCCTTCTGTAAAGTTATACCGCTTTACAACGACAATCAGTTTACAGGAAACCGGCAGAAAAGTCAAGGGGAAAGTGGGGAAAAATCCAAAAAAATTCTGCCCGCCTGAAAAAATCTTGCGGGCAGGGCAGAGGCGGCATAGAATGGAGCGGAACAGGAGGGGAGACCATGGTATTTGACGCCCATTCGGATCTTTTGTACGACGTGACCTGCCGGCGCCTTGCGGGGGAGAGCCGCGTGCTGGAGCGGTATCATCTGGCCCGGCTCCGCCGGGGCGGGGTGGAGGGGCTGGTGCTGTCCCTCTGGACGGGAATTGGTCAGGGCCAGACCTTCTGGCGGGACACCGCCTGGGCCGCGCCGGAGGCGGCGCCCCAGCGGCTGGAGGTGATGCTCTCCTGCGCCCGGGAGGAGATGGCGGAGTGCGGGGAGGTCCGGCTGGTCCGCACCGCGGCGGAGGCGGCAGAGGCCCGCGCCGCCGGGCAGATCTACGTCTTTCTGGGCGTGGAGGGCCTGGCGCCCCTGGGCACGGACCTGAGCGGCCTGGACCGCCTGGCCGCCCTGGGCGTCCGCACCGCCATGCTGACCTGGAACGAATCCAACGCCCTGGCCGCAGGGGCCGGGGCGCCGGACACGGGCCTCACGGCCCTGGGACGGCAGGCGGTGGGGCGGATGGAGCGCCTGGGCATGGTGCCGGACGTGTCCCATCTGGGGGAGAAGAGCTTCTGGGATCTGCTGGAGGCCGCCCAGGGACCGGTGATCGCCTCCCACTCCAACTGCCGGGCGCTGTGCGATGTCCGCCGGAACCTGACCGATGACCAGCTCCGGGCCATCCGGGACCGGGGCGGCGTGGTGGGGCTCAACAGCTACCACGGCTTTGTCCACGCCGACCGGGAGAGACAGACCGTGGAGACCCTGGCCCGCCACGCGGCCCGCATGATCGAGGTGATGGGGGTGGAGCACGTGGGCTGCGGCTTCGACTTCTGCCACTTCATGGGGCCCGGCAACGAGTCGGCGGAGGGGGTGGAGGACGCCGGGCAGGTCAGGAACCTGCTGGACTGTCTGGAGCGGATGGGTCTGACGGCCCGGGAGCGGGCGCTGATCGCCCGGGAGAACTTCCTGCGGCTTCTGGGCTGACCGTCAGCAGCCGGGGCGCGCCGATGTCCATTCCCAGGGCGCCCAAAGGCGCCGTCACCAGAATGGCCAGCACCGCCACGGACAGCACCAGCGCTCCGCAGGGCAGGCCCGCCGCCAGCGGCACGGAGCCGATGGCCGCCTGGACCGTGGCCTTGGGCAGGTAGGCGATGACGCAGAACAGCCGCTCCCGCCGGTTCAGCGCCGTGCCCGCCACGCAGGCCAGCACCCCCAGGGACCGGAAAGCCAGAGCCAGGAAGATCATGGCCAGGGCGGCGGGACCGGCGGCGAGGGTATAGCGCACGTCCACGGCGGCGCCCACCAGCACGAACAGCACCACCTCCGCCGCCAGCCACAGCTTGCCGAACTTTTCCGACAGCCGCCGGGATACCGGTTGGGGACACCGAATTCGCAGCATGCAGGCCATGGCCACCACTGCCAGCAGTCCGGAGACGGAGACGACGGGCTCTGCCCAGGTCTCCACCGCCATCAGCAAAAAGGCGGCGCCCAGGACGATGATGACCTTCATGCTGTTGCGGACATAGTTGCGGCGGGCGTAGGCGGTCTCGAAAAAGGCGCTGAGCAGCCACCCCGCTCCGGCGCCCAGGATGATGCCCAGAACGATGGACACCGGAATATCTGCCAGAGCACCCAGGTCGGCGGCGCCGCCCTGGGCCATCCCCAGGAAGGTGGAGAACAGCACGATGACAAACACGTCGTCGCAGGAGGCCCCCGCCATGATCATCTGGGGGATACCCTTGCCGGTGCCCCGGCGGGCCTCCATCAGCTCCACCATCCGGGGCACCACCACCGCCGGGGACACCGCCCCCAGCACAGCGCCCATGACCGCGGCCTCCACCCGGTCCACGCCCAGGATGGACGGGGCGAAGAGCACGAAGGCCAGGATCTCGCAGGAGGCTGGCACGCAGGACATCATGGCCGCCGGCCGGCCTACCGCCCGCAGCTCTGAGAGGTCCAGGGACAGGCCCGCCTTCAGGAGAATGATGATGAGAGCGATCTGCCGCAGGTCTGCGGACACCGCCAGCAGGTTGGGGGCCAGGGCGTCCAGGGCAAAGGGGCCCAGGGCGATGCCCGCCAGCAGCATCCCGATGATCCGGGGCAGCCCCGCCCGGCGGCAGACCGCCGCCGCGGCAAGGCCCAGCAAAAAGATGAGCGCCAGAGATGTGACCATATCAAATTTCCTCCCTTACGACGCAAAAAGCCGATGCCTCCTGCGACGAAAATCATCACAGAAGTCATCAGCTTTCAAAAGCGGTTCCGGGGGCCATCGGCCCGCCGCGGGAGAACTTCATTCCCGGGTGCTATTGTAGCGGAAAGCCGGCCCGGCGTCAAGCCCCGGGGGACGCGGAAAAATAGAATTTGAATTATCAGGGAAGATATACTATAATATCGTCTATATGTTCTGAAATCCCTGTTGAAACGGGAGGGCCCTTCCCTCCCCAAAGGAGTTGAGACCTTGCAAGCAACGAGAGTGCAGCTGGCGGACGGCGTCTATCTGACGTACCTGCCGGCGCGAAAATTCAAGACCAGCCTGCTCTCCGCCCAGTTCGTGACGCCCCTGCGGCAGGAGACTGCCTCCGCCTGGGCGCTGCTGCCGGCGGTGCTGCGCCGGGGCACGGTCCGCTATCCGGACCTGGAGACCCTGTCCGCCCAGCTGGACCGGCTGTACGGCGCCAGCGTGGAGTACACCATCCGCAAAAAGGGCGAGAACCAGTGCGTGGGCTTTGTGGCCAGCTTCATCGACGACAGCTTCGCCCCCGGCGGGGAGAAGCTGCTGGAGCCTGCGGCGGACCTGGTGGGCGAGCTGATCTGCGACCCGGTCACCGAGCGGGGCCGGTTTGTGGGCGCCTATTTTGACAGCGAAAAGACCAACCTGATCGACGCCATCCGCAGCCAGATCAACGACAAGCGGGATTACGCCGCCGCCCGGCTGCTCCAGGAGATGTGCGCCGGGGAGCCCTACGGCGTCAGCCGCCTGGGCGACGAGAAAACGGCGGAGAAGCTCCAGATGAAAAAGCTCTACGCCCAGTACGGGGAGCTGATCTCCACCGCCCGGCTGGAGCTCTTTTATATCGGCAGCGCCCAGCTGGAGCGGGTTCGCCGGGCTCTGGCCAACGCCTTTGCCACGCTCCCCCGGGACGGCATCCGGGACATCGCCGCCGCCGCGCCTCACCCGGCCCGGGCGGAGGTCCGCACCATCACCGAGGAGCTGGACGTGACCCAGGGCAAGCTGTGCATGGGCTTCACCTGCGGCAGCAGCGACCACACCGCGCTGCTGCTGGGCAACACCCTCTTCGGCGGCAGCAGCAACTCGAAGCTGTTTTTGAACGTGCGGGAGAAGCTGTCCCTGTGCTATTACGCCTCCTCCGCCTATCACCGGCAGAAGGGGCTCATCACCGTGTCCTCCGGCATCGAGTTCGCGGACTACCAGCGGGCCTATGACGAGATTCTGCGCCAGCTGGAGGCGGTGCAGAAGGGCCGGCTGGAGGACTGGGAGATGGGCGGCGCCCGCTCCACCCTCCTCAATGCCTACGCCTCCATGGGCGACTCCCAAGGCAAGCTGGAGAACTTCTACCTGGGCCAGGCGGCCACGGGGCAGACCGAGTCCCCGGAGGACCTGGCGGCCCAGCTGCGGGACGTGACCGACGAGCGGGTGTTCCGGGCCATGGAGACCGTGGGGCTGGACACCGTGTATTTCCTCAAGGGAAAGGAGGCCGCGGAATGAAGCAGACCTTTTACGAGCGGATCGGCGAGTCCGTCTACCGGGAGAAGCTGCCGAGCGGCCTCCAGATCTGCGTGGTGCCAAAGCCGGAGCACGCCCGGAAGTACGCCTTCTTCGCCACCCGGTACGGCGGCATGGACACCCGCTTCTGCCTGGACGGCAAGTGGCTGGATACCCCCGCCGGCATTGCCCACTATCTCGAGCACAAGATGTTCGACACCAAGGAGGGCAACGCCCTCCAGCAGCTGGCCCAGAACGGGGCGGAGCCCAACGCTTTCACCTCCAACGCCATGACCGGCTACTACTTCGACTCCACGGAGAAGTTCGAGGAGAACCTGGAGATCCTGCTCTCCTTCGTCTCCATCCCCTACTTCACCGACGAGAGCGTGGCCAAGGAGCAGGGCATCATCGGCCAGGAGATCCGCATGATCGAGGACAACCCCGACTGGCAGCTCTACACCCGGATGATGAAGGCCCTGTATCAGGCCCACGCCGCCCGGGAGTCCATCGCCGGCACGGTGGAGAGCATCTCCCACATCACCGCCCAGACCCTCTACGACTGCCACAAGGCCTTCTACACCCCCTCCAACATGATTTTGACGGTGGTGGGGAACGTGGATCCCATCCACGTGGTGGACCTGGCCCGGCGGATCCTGCCCCGGGAGGGCGGCCCCGTGATCCCCCGGGACTACGGCCAGGAGCCCGCCGCCGTGGCGGAGAAGGAGACGGCCATGGCCATGGAGGTGGCCGCGCCCCAGTTCCTCACGGGCTTCAAGTGCGATCCGGCGCCGGAGGGGGAGGCGTATCTGCGCCTGGCCGCCATCGGCGATATGGCCTGCGACATCCTGCTGGGGGACTCCAGCCCCCTGTACCACCGGCTCTATGACCAGGGCCTCATCAACACCAGCTTCGGCGGCGCCTTCGAGATGATGCCGGGTGTTGCCTACCTCTACGCCGGCGGCGACAGCAAGGACGCCCGCACCGTGGCGGCGGAGATCCGGAAGGAGGCCCGGCGGCTCACCGCGGAGGGCATCGACGAGGACTTCTACCAGCGGGTGCGCAAGGCCGCCTTCGGCGAGAACCTGCGGGGCCTGAACTCCTTTGAGAACATCGCCGTGACGCTGACCGAGGGCTATTTCCACGGCTACGATCCCCTCCGCTTCCCCCAGGTGTTCGACACCATCGGCAAGGAGGACATCGCGGACTTCCTGGCCCGCAACATCACCGAGGACCGCGCGGTCCTCAGTGAGATCGTGCCCAGAGACGGCGCAGACACAGAGAAAGAAGGAACTTGATCTTGAAAGGTTTAACGGACATGCCCATCAGTTTCCCGGGCCTATTCGGCGACTGGGAGTTCAATCCGGACCCCATCGCCATCCACATCGGCCACGGGATCTACTGGTACGGCATCATTCTGGCCATCGCCATGCTGGCGGGTCTGCTGCTGTGCATGAAGCAGGCCAAGCGTTACGGGCTCACGGAGGACAATGTGCTGGACATGGTGCTCTGGGCGGTGCCCTGCTGCATCATCGGCGCCCGGCTGTACTACGTGATCTTCTACCTGGACCTGTACCGTAACGCCGACGGCAGCCTCAACTGGGGCGAGATGATCGCCATTTGGGACGGCGGGCTTGCCATCTACGGCACGGTCATCGCCGGCGTGCTGGTGGCCTTCTTCTACACCCGGCACAAGAAGCTGAAATTCTGGGCCATGACGGACCTGGCGGTGCTGGGACTGCTGACGGGCCAGTGCATCGGCCGCTGGGCCAACTTCATCAACCGGGAGGCCTTCGGCGGACTGACGGACCTGCCCTGGCGGATGAAGATCTGGATCAGCAGCTATCAGTCCATCGAGGTGCACCCCACCTTCCTCTATGAGAGCCTGTGGAACTTCGTGGGGCTGATGCTGATTTTGTTCATCATCTCCAAGGGCCGCCGGTTCGACGGCGAGAACACCTGGTTCTACTTCCTGTGGTACGGCCTGGGCCGGGCCTGGATCGAGGGATTGCGGACCGACAGCCTGTACCTCTTCGACTGGACCTTTATGGGCTCTCCCATCCGGGTGTCCCAGGCCCTGAGCATGGTCATGGTGGTCGTGGCGGCGGTGATGCTGTTCTACAACATCAAGATCAAAAAGCGCAGCGCCGAGGACCTGCTGGTGAACGTGGTGGCCCGTGCGGCGGAGGAAGCCGCCCTGGAGGCTGAGGTGGCCGGAGCCATGGAGGCCGGTGAGAACGACCCCGTCGGTGTGATTGCAGAGACGGAGGTGACTTCCACCCAGGCGGATCAGCCGTCCTCTGCAAAAGAAGAGGTGATCTCCGGCGAGGCGGCGGTCCCCGCGGAGGAGATCTCCGAGGCCCCGGAGAGCGAAGCGGAGGAGATCCCCGCCGACTCTGCGGACGAGCGGGAGAAGGAGGGCACCCATGGCGGCGACCATCATTGACGGAAAGGCCCTGGCGGAGAAGGTCAAAAAGCGGACAGCGGCCGCGGCGGAGGGCCTGCGGCGCCGGCCCGGCTTGGCGGTGATCCTGGTGGGAGACGACCCGGCCTCTCGTGTTTATGTAAACGGAAAAGAGCGGGACTGCGCCCAGTGCGGCTTCCTCAGCTTTGAGCACAAGCTGGACGCCGGCACCTCTCAGGAGGAGCTGCTGGCCCTGGTGGACCGGCTCAACCGGGACGATGCGGTGGACGGGATTTTATGTCAACTTCCCCTGCCGAAGCACCTGGATGAGGAGGCGGTCCTGAACGCCATCGCCCCGGACAAGGACGTGGACTGCTTCCACCCGGTGAACGTGGGGCGGCTGTCCATCGGCGCACCGGTGTTTCTGCCCTGCACCCCTGCCGGCGTCATGGAGATGCTGAGAGAGTACGGCATTTCCCCGGCGGGGAAGCGGTGCGTGGTGCTGGGCCGCAGCAACATCGTGGGCAAGCCCATGGCTATGCTGCTGACCCAGGCGGACGGCACCGTGACTGTCTGCCACTCCCGGACGCCGGACCTGGCGGCCGTCACCCTTGAGGCGGACATTCTGGTCTCCGCCGTGGGACGGGTGGGCCTGGTCACCGCCGATATGGTGAAAGCGGGCGCCGTGGTCATCGACGTGGCCATGAACCGCAATGCCGAGGGAAAGCTCTGCGGCGATGTGGACTACGCCGCCGTAGCGGAGAAGGCCTCCTACATCACCCCGGTCCCCGGCGGCGTGGGACCCATGACCCGGGCCATGCTGATGGCCAACATCCTCACCGCCGCCCGCAATCACGGGGCGTGAGGGAGAACAGGCAACAAGAAGCGGCTGACGAGATCGTCAGCCGCTTCTTTCTATATACAGCCTCCGTTCCGCCGCAGGATGCGGGATCGGAACAGGGGAGGACGTCATGCGCCGTCCGCCGCCCGCCGCAGACGCAGGTTGGCGCGGACCCGCCGCCGGATCCGGACCAGCTGGCGGTGGTAGACCGCCGCGCCCACCGCCGCCGCCAGAGCCGCGCCGCCCGCGGCGTCCAGCAGGGAGTGCTGCTTGATGAGCACGGTGGACAGGCAGATCAACACGGCCAGTGCCGTGGCGGCGACGCCGGGCCACCGGCGGCGCCGCAGGGAGGGGCAGTCCCACACGGCCCAGGCGGCGCCGATGGACCCCACCACATGGACCGAGGGGAACACGTTGGTGTTGGTGTCCACGGTGTACAGCGCGGCGATCCAGCGGGAGAAGAGATCCGTCCGGCCCGTCAGGTCCGGCCGCAGGTCCTGGCCGCTGGGGAGCAGGAACCAGATCAGCAGGCTCAGGAAAAAGCTGGCCGCCAGGAAGGCCATGTACCGCCGGAACCCGGCCCGGTCCGCCGCCAGCAGATACAGGCCCACGGCCACCAGCAGGGGATACCACAGGCAGTAGAACACCACAAAGACCGGGCAGAAGGGGATCAGCCGGTCCAGAGGCAGCTGAGTGGCCCAGTATCCGTCGGTGATGAGCCGCTCCAGCAGGAAGAAGCAGATTAGATACACCGGTACCCACAGGGCATAGCGCAGCTCCCGCAGATAGGCGAGCCTGCGTTCCGGCAGCCGTTTCATGGTGTCCCCTCCTTTTTTTCTCTACGGTAGCACAGATTTCCGGCGGCTCCGTGAACAATCCGCAAAGAAATTGTGAACGTTTTGAACAGTCCTGAAGAGAGGATGCCCGGCGCCCGGCGGTTTTAACCCCTTTGGCGCAAAAAAAGAGAGCCGCTTGCGGCGGCTCTCTTTTGCGTGGGTCAGCGTTCCTCACGGAAGTAGGCAAGGCCCAGACTGGCGGGGGGCTGGTTCTCCCGCTTTTTCCGCAGGGAGGTGATGATCAGCACCGCGATGGTGACCAGGTACGGCAGCATCTTGAACAGCTCGATGTCCTTCCGGGCCAGGCCGGGGATGATGAGGTACACCCAGAACAAGAAGCCGAACAGATAGGAGCCCCAGATGGCGTTGACGGAGCGCCAGGTGGCGAAGATGACCAGGGCCACGGCCAGCCAGCCCAGAGACTCGATGGTGCCGTCGTTGGCCCAGGTGCCCTTGATGTAGTCCATGGTGTAGTACAATCCGCCAAGACCCGAGATACCGGCGCCGATACAGGTGGCCAGGTACTTGTTGCGGGTGACGTCAATGCCGGCGGCGTCGGCGGTGGCCGGGTTCTCGCCCACGGCCCGCAGGTTCAGGCCCCGGCGGGTGCGGTTGAGGAACACGTGCATGACGACGGCGATGATGATGGCCAGATACACCATGAAGCCGTAGCTGAACAGCAGCTTTCCCACGACCCCGAGGCCGGACAGGCCGGGGATGGTGGCCCGGTAGGCGGCGCTGGTGGCGGAGACGGAGATCTGGCCCACGCCGCCGGCCATGGTGTTGAGGCTGCCGCCGAAGAAGTTGGCAAGGCCCCCGCCGAAGATGGTCAGGGTCAGGCCGGTGACGTTCTGGTTGGCCCGGAGGGTGATGGTCAGGAAGCTGTACAGCAGGCCGCCCAGGGCCGAGGCCGCGAAGGCCGCCACCAGGGAGATCAGCACGCACAGGATGGCGGAGGGAGAGGCGGTGCTGCCCTCGTAGAAGAAGGCCGCCGCCAGACCGGAGATGCCGCCCAGGTACATGATGCCCGGGACGCCCAGGTTCAGGTTGCCGGATTTCTCCGTCAGGATCTCGCCGATGGCGCCGTACATGATGACGGTGCCGAAGCAGATGGAGGATTGCAGCAGACGGATGACCACTTCATTCATTTTTCCTCGGCCTCCTTTCTGCCACGGAAGATGACCCGGTAGTTGATGAAGAACTCACTGCCCAGGATGAAGAACAGGATGATGCCGGTGATGATGTTGGAGGCATAGTCGTTGAGGTTGAACTGAGAGGCGATCTGGATGGCGCCCTTCTGCAAAAAGACCAGCAGGAAGGAGATCAGGATCATGACGAAGGTGTTGAACTTGGCCAGCCACGCCACGATGATGGCGGTGAAGCCCCGGCCGCCGGCAGTGGCGGTGGAGATGGTGTGGCTGACGCCCGCCACCTCCATAAAGCCAGCCAGGCCGCAGATGGCGCCAGAGATGGCCATGGTGCGGATGGTGACCTTCCGGACGTTGATGCCGGCGTAGCGGGCGGTGTTCTCGGAGTCGCCCACCACGGAGATTTCATAGCCATGCTTGGAGTGCTTGAGGTAGATGTACATGCCCACGGTCAGGGCCAGCACCAAAATCACGTTGAGCCCGTAATTCTGGCCCAGCACCGCCGGGAACCAGCCGTAGCCGGTCATCTGGTTGATGACGCCCACGGTGTTGGAGCCGATGGGGTTTTCCCACATGGCCACGCAGTAGCTGGTGATCTGGATGGCCACGTAGTTCATCATCAGGGTGAACAGGGTCTCGTTGGTGTTCCAGACGGCCTTGAACACGGCGGGGATCACGCCCCAGAGGCACCCGCACAGCAGGCTCACCACCGCCATGACCACCAGCAGCGCGGGGGTGGGCAGCGCGCTGCCGTAGGCCCGCATGATGCCGGCGGTGATGACGCCGCCGATGAGGATCTGACCCTCGGCGCCGATGTTCCAGAACTTCATCTTGAAGGCGGGGGCCAGGCCCACGCCAATGCACAGCAGCATCATGGCGTCCCGGATGGTGACCCAGGACCGGCGCTCCGTACCGAAGGCGCCGTCGAAGATGGCCTCATACACCTGCACGGGGTTCAGCTTGGTGACCGCGAAGATGAACAGGCCGCTGACCACCAGGGACAAAATCACGCCGATCACGCGGATGCCCCACGCCTTGGGCGTGGCGATGGCGTCCCGCTTGGCGATGCGGAGCAGAGGCTCCTTGTGTTGCTTGACCTGGCTCATACCGCCGCGCCCTCCTTTCTGAACTTGGTCATCAGCAGACCCACTTCCTCCTTGGTAGTAGTCCGGGCGTCCACGACGCCGCTGACCTGTCCGCCGCAGAGCACCAGGATCCGGTCACACAGCTCCAGCAGCACGTCCAGATCCTCGCCCACGTAGACTACGGCCACGCCCTTGAGCTTTTCCGCCGTCAGCAGGTTGTAGATGGTGTAGGAGGTGTTGATGTCCAGGCCCCGGACGGCGTAGGCCGTCATCAGCACGGAGGGCTCCTGGGCGATCTCCCGGCCCACCAGCACCTTCTGCACGTTGCCGCCGGAGAGGCGGCGGACAGGGGTGTTGAGGCTGGGGGTCAGCACGTCCAGCTCCGTCTTCACCTTCTCCGCCAGCTCCCGGGGGGGCTTGCGGTTGAGGAGGGGGCCGGCGCCGGAGCGGTAGGTCTTGAGCATCATGTTGTCCACCATGCCCATGGAGCCCACCAGGCCCATGCCCAGCCGGTCCTCCGGCACGAAGGCCATGGACACGCCGATGCTGTGGATCTGCCGGGCGGTCTTGCCCAGCAGATCTTCGCCCGCGCGGTCCACGGGGGCATGGGTGCCGGCGATGGGTTCGTCGGGTGCAGGGGGATGGTAGATGACGTGGGAGCCGGGCTGGGTGGGGCGGAGGCCGGCGATGGCCTCCAGCAGCTCCTTCTGGCCGCTGCCTGCGATGCCCGCGATGCCCAGGATCTCGCCGCCGAAGGCCTCGAAGGACACGTGGTCCAGGGCCTTGACCCCGTCGGCGCTCAGCACCGTCAGGTCTTTGACCTCCAGCCGCAGATGGCGGTTTTCCACCAGGGGCCGGTCGATGTTCAGCGTGACGGCGTGTCCCACCATCATGTCGGTCAGCTTCTGGGGATTGGTGTCGGCGGTGGCCACGTCGCCGATGTACTGGCCCTTGCGCAGCACCGCCACCCGGTCGGAGACCTCCATGACCTCGTTGAGCTTGTGGGTGATGATGACCATAGCCTTGCCGTCGGCCTTCATGTTGCGCATGACGTCGAAGAGCCGGTCCGTCTCCTGAGGGGTCAGCACGGCGGTGGGCTCATCCAAAATCAGAATGTCCGCGCCCCGGTACAAAACCTTCACGATCTCCACGGTCTGCTTTTCGGAGACGGACATATTGTAGACTTTTTTATTGGGGTCGATCACAAAGCCGTATTTGTCGCAGATCTCGTTGATCCTGGCGGCCGCGGCCTTCAGGTCCAGCTTCTGCCTGCCCTCCAGGCCCAGGACGATGTTTTCCGCGGCGGTGAACACGTCCACCAGCTTGAAGTGCTGGTGGATCATGCCGATGCCGCAGTCGAAGGCGTCCTTGGGGGAGGCGATGGTGACGGCCTGGCCGTTCACCAGGATCTCGCCCTCGTCGGGGAAGTAGATGCCGGCCAGCATGTTCATGAGGGTGGTCTTGCCGCTGCCGTTTTCGCCCAGCAGAGACAGGATCTCTCCTCGTTTGATGTCCAGCGAGACGTGGTCATTGGCGACCACCTTGCCGAACCGCTTGGTGATGTGCTTCATTTGAATGGCGTAGGTTTGTTCCAAGCGAATCTTCCTTTCTTTTAGTTCAGGCGTGCCCTCCGGAGGGAAAAGAAAAGGGAAAAGACCCCGGCGGCCTGCCTGCCGCGAAGGGAGTTTGGAAAAAGGGGCTGCCCCAGGGCAGCCCCCTTTTCGGTCGGAATTTAGTTGTTGTTGAGCTCGGTGATGCCGTCGATGCGCAGGTCGAAGTAGGGAGCGCTGCGGTACACGGACTCCTGGAAGGCGCCGTCGGCGATGACGTTCTCGGTGGGACCCTCGAACACCACGTCGCCGGTGGCGAAGTCGATGATGGAGAAGTTGACCTCATACTCGGTGACGGTCTCGCCGCCCACGGTGAACTTGGAGGTGTCAAACACCTTCAGGCTGCCGTCAGTAATGCCGGCCCAAGCGGCGTCGACGGCCTCCTGAGTGCCCTCGGCGCAGCTCTCGCCCAGAGCGGAGATCATGACGGCGCCGTCGGCAATGCCGGTGGCGTAGTCGGCGGGGATCTCCTCGCCGGCCACGAACTTCTCCAGAGTGGCCTGGTACAGGACGGACCAGTTGTTCTGGGCGGAGGTCAGGGCGGCGGTGGGAGCCACGGACAGCATGTCGATGTTGTAGCCCACGGAGTAGGCCACGGTGCCCTTGTCCAGAGCCTCCTGGACGGCAGAGGGAGCGCCGGTGGAGTCGGCGTGCTGGCCGATGATGACGCAGCCGCGGGCCATCAGGGTGTTGGCAGCTTCGCCCTCAGCCACGGGATCATACCAGGAGTTGGTGTACTGCACGTCCATGTGGGCCTCGGGGACGATGGACTGGATGCCCAGCAGGAAGGCGGTGTAGCCGCAGACCACCTCGGCGTAGGGGAAGGCGCCCACGTAGCCCACATAGGGATCGGTGACGGTGCCGGCGTCCATCAGCTCCTTGAGCTTCATGCCGGCCACGACGCCGGAGACATAGCGGGACTCATAGGTGTAGGGGAAGATGTTCTTGAAGTTGTCCAGGCCCGCAACGCCGGCCTGGTCGCCGGTACAGGAGACGAAGGTGATATCGCTGTACTCACGGGCGGCCTGGAGCATGTAGGTCTGATGGCCGTAGGAGTCGGAGAAGATGATGTTGCAGCCCTGCTCCGCCAGGTCCACGGCGGCGTCGTAGCAGTTCTGGTCCTCGGCGATGTTGTACTTCATGATCACCTGGCTGTCCACGTCGATGCCCATGGCCTCGCAGGCGGCGGTCAGGCCCTCGATGTGGGCGGCGTCGTAGCCGGAGTTGATGTCGTGAACGCAGATCAGGCCGATCTTCACGTCGACGGCGGTCTCCTCGGTGGCGGTGTCGTCCGTAGTGGTTTCTTCCTCAGTCGCGGTGTCGTCCCCGCCGCCGCAGGCTACCAGGGAGAGCGCCATCAGCAGGGCGAGAAGCAGTGCAAGAAACTTCTTCATTCTGTTTTCCTCCTTCAAAATCGTTGGAACAGCTTGTAGGGACTTACAGGGATGACTTTGCCTACTGACATCATACAAGTTCCCGGAAAAAAATTCAACTAAATTTTTGGTTTTTATCGTTGGATGGACCATAAAAAATCCGTTCAGATAGGTTAACCTTTGTTAAAAATCGACAAAAAACAAATTGAAAAAACAAAAAAGGAGAGCGGATGATCCGCTCTCCTTGTAGAAATCTCACAGATCGACCTTTCCGCCCGGAGGGCGGCGCAGATCACTGGGAGATCGAGGTGCCGGTCTTTCCGGCAATGCCGTCCTTGGCCTTCTCCAGCAGGGTGATCAGGGCCGTGCGGCCGGGCTTGGACTCGGCGAACTTCACGGCGGCCTGAACCTTGGGCAGCATGGAGCCGGGGGCGAACTGGCCCTCCGCCTCGTACTTCTTGGCCTCGGCCGGGGTCAGGTGGTCCAGCCACTGCTGGTCGGGCTTGCCGAAGTTGACAGCCACCTTTTCAACGGCGGTGAGGATGATGAGTGCGTCCGCGTCCAGCTCCTCCGCCAGCAGCTCAGAGGCGAAGTCCTTGTCAATGACAGCGCCCGCGCCCTTGAGGTGGTTGCCCTCGGTGTTGTAGACCGGGATGCCGCCGCCGCCGCAGGCCACGGCCACATGTCCGGCGTCCACCAGGGCCCGGATGGTTTCGATCTCCACGATGGCCTTGGGCTTGGGAGAGGCCACGCAGCGGCGCCAGCCGCGGCCGGCGTCCTCCATCACGGCGTTGCCGCGGCGGCGCATCTCCTCGGCCTCCTCCTCGGTCATGAAGGTGCCGATGGGCTTGGTGGGGTTCTGGAAGGCCGGATCCTGGGGGTCCACCTGGACCTGGGTCAGGATGGTGGCCACCGGCTTGTGGATGCCCCGGTCCAGCAGCTCCTCCCGTAGGGAGTTCTGCAGGTCGTAGCCGATATAGCCCTGGCTCATGGCCGTGCACACGGACATGGGGGCGATGGGGTGGCTCTTGTCCTCGCGGGACAGAGTGGTCATGGCGATGTTGATCATGCCCACCTGGGGGCCGTTGCCGTGGGCCACCACGACCTCGTGGCCCTCTTCGATCAGGTCGGCGATGGCCTTGGCCGTGTGCTTCACGGCGGCCATCTGCTCCGGCAGGTTGTTGCCCAGGGCGTTGCCGCCCAGGGCGATGACGATCCGTTTGCCCATAATGGTGTATCCCCTTTACATAGTCAGACTATCTGATAGTTTTGGCGGGAATAAGCATGCTATTCCCGCCAAAACCGAAAAGTCTCGAAAATATTTCAGAATCTTAGAAGCGCTTGCGCTTGTCGGCGCCGTCCAGAGCCATCAGGGCGGACACGGGGTCCTTCACCTTGCTCATCATGATCATGGCGGCGATGACATAGGGCTTGTAGCTGGCTTCCTTGTACAGGGGGTTGATGTAGCGGTCGAACACGGAGTTGTCCACCTCGCCCTCCTTGCAGCTCAGGCCGGTGATGTCGGCGGGCAGGCAGTGCATGTACAGGGCCTTGCCGTTCTTGGTCCGCTTCATCATCTCCTCAGTGCAGCTCCAGTTCTTGAACTGGGCGTTCTGAGCCAGCAGCTGCTTCTCCAGAGCGTCGATGCCAGCCTGGTCACCGGCCTGATACAGCTTGGTGCGCTGCTCCATGGCGGCGAAGGGAGCCCAGGACTTGGGATAGACGATGTCGGCGCCGTCGAAGGCCTCCTCCATCGTGGCGACCTTCTTGTAGCTGCCGCCGGTAGCGGCGGCGTTCTTCTTGGCGATCTCCTCCACCTCGGGCATGACGTCATAGCCCTCGGGATGGGCCAGGACCACGTCCATGCCGAAGCGGGTCATCAGGCCGATGACGCCCTGGGGCACGGACAGGGGCTTGCCGTAGGAGGGGCTGTAGGCCCAGGTCATGGCGATCTTCTTGCCCTTGAGGTTCTCCACGCCGCCGAACTCATGGATGATGTGCAGCATGTCGGCCATGCACTGGGTGGGATGGTCCACGTCGCACTGCAGGTTCACCAGGGTGGGCTGCTGCTCCAGGATGCCGTCGCGGTAGCCCTCCTTCACGGCGTCCATGAAGGTCTTCTGATACTTGTGGCCCTCGCCGATGAACATGTCGTCCCGGATGCCGATGACGTCGGCCATGAAGGAGACCATGTTGGCGGTCTCACGGACGGTCTCGCCGTGGGCGATCTGGCTCTTCTTCTCGTCCAGATCCTGGACGGTCAGGCCCAGCAGGTTGCAGGCGGAGGCGAAGGAGAAGCGGGTGCGGGTGGAGTTGTCGCGGAAGATGGAGATGCCCAGGCCGGAGTCGAAGATCCGGGTGGACTTATTGCGCTCACGCAGGTCCCGCAGGGCATCGGCCACAGTGAAGATGGCGTCCAGCTCCTCGTCGGTCTTGTCCCAGGTCCAGTAGAAGTCGGACTTGTACATGTTGTTGATGTGCAGGGTTTCCAGATGCTTGGCCAGCTCGATGGTCTTAGACATAGTCAGCTCTCCTTATCAAGTATGTAATTACAGTGAATATTACAGCAAATGGCCGGTATGTGGATCTCCGCCCCGTTTTCTCCGGAGGGGGGCCAGGGGGAACCTAAGGGTTCTCCCGGTTGATTTGCCGCAGGCAAATCAAGGGAGTTCAATCATTTTTGCCGCGGCGTGTACGTGGCAAAAATCCATTGACCCGTGCGCCTTGGGCGCACACACCAGTGACGCGGCGTCACTGGTGGTGGGGGAGGTCGAGGGGGAGCCTGCTCCCCCTCGAGAACGTCTCACTGGATGACGTTATCCGTCAGGCTCTGGCGGAACTCGGTGACGTCGGCGGTCTTGTTCTCCTCCTTGTAGAGGTTCACAGCGGCCACGTACACGGCGGCGCAGGTGACCAGATCCTGCTTCCAGGTGATCTCGTTGGGGGCGTGAGCCTGAGACTCGGCGCCGGGGCCGAAGCCCACGCAGGGGATGCCGTACCGGCCCTGGATGGACACGCAGTTGGTGGAGAAGGTCCACTTGTCGGTCAGGGGACGGTGACGCAGGTGCATGGCGTCGTACTTGGGCTCGGCGTCGGCGTGGCCGATGCGCTCGTCGCCGTACAGGGCGTGGTGGGCGTCGATCAGAGCCTGGACGTGAGCGGCGCTCTCCTTGTTGATCCAGGTGGGGAAGAAGCACTCGGTCTCATAGACGGTGCCGGTCCAGGCGGGACGGTCGTACATGTACATGCTGACCTTCACGTCGTCGCCGTACTTCTTGACAGAGGGCAGGTCCCGGATCTCCTGCAGGCAGGAGTCCCAGGTCTCGCCGGCGGTCATGCGGCGGTCGATGGAGATGGCGCAGCTGTCCGCCACGGCGCAGCGGCTGGGGGAGGTGTAGAAGATCTGGCTGGTGGTGCAGGTGCCGCGGCCCAGGAAGCGGGCGTCCTCGTAGTGCTCGGGGTTGTACTTGGGGTTGAGCATCTTGACGAGGCCCTTGATCTCGGTGGCGTCGGCGTCGTCGTTCTCGTTCAGGGCGCGGACGTCCTGGAGAATGTCGGCCATCTTGTAGATGGCGTTGTCGCCGCGCTCGGGAGCGGAGCCGTGGCAGGAGACGCCCTTCACGTCCACGCGGATCTCCATACGGCCGCGGTGGCCGCGGTAGATGCCGCCGTCGGTGGGCTCGGTGGAGATGACGAACTCGATCTTCTTCTGAGCCTCCTCCTTGCTGGAGAAGTACTTGTTGACGATGTACTGCCAGCACATGCCGTCGCAGTCCTCTTCCTGGACGGAGCCCACGACCATGATCTTGTAGCCGGCGGGGATCAG
Organism: Dysosmobacter sp. Marseille-Q4140; assembly: GCA_018228705.1. NCBI lineage: Bacteria > Bacillati > Bacillota > Clostridia > Eubacteriales > Oscillospiraceae > Dysosmobacter > Dysosmobacter sp. Marseille-Q4140. Next base: position 3,127,724 of record CP073694.1, read on the forward strand.
GCCCAGATCCTTCATGATCTTGGCGCCGTACACGGCGGAGGCCATGCCGCCCTCCTGGTCGGAGCCGCCGCGGCCGTAGATCACGTCGTCGGTCTCGTAGCCCTTGTAGGGGTCGGCCTCCCAGTTGTTGATGTTGCCGATGCCCACGGTGTCGATGTGGGAGTCGATGGCGATGATCTTCTCGCCGTCGCCCATCCAGCCGATGACGTTGCCCAGGCCGTCGATCTCGACCTTGTCAAAGCCCAGCTTCTCCATCTCGGCCTTGATGCACATGACGACGTCCTTCTCCTCGCAGCTCTCGCTGGGGTGGGAGATCATATCCCGCAGGAAGCGGGACATCTCCGCCTTGTAGCCCTCTGCCGCACGCTTGATCGCTTCGAAATCCATAACGCTGCCCTCCATTAAAATAATGTATGTATGGTTTGTCCCTGGTTGGTTCTTCCTCTATCTGTCTCTATCATAGCATAAGAAATTCACTTGTCAAACAAAAAATTTGAAAACCAAAAAATTTTTTTGAAAAAGTGGTTGATTTCCGAAAAAACTGTGGTATGATGAAAATGGTTTATTGGATGTATTTTACGAAAAAACACGGAAAGGAGGGGAGCTCCATAGAAAGCGGAAAACTGGAACTGCTCAAGCAGGTGGCGGCGGGCATCGCGGCGCAGTTCGGCAGCAGCTGCGAGGTGGTGGTCCACGACCTGAGCCGTCATGCGGACCATACCATCGTGGCCATCGAGAACGGGCACGTCACCGGCCGGAAGGTTGGCGACGGGGCCTCCTATGTGGTGATCGAACAGCTGGCCACCAACGATCCCCAGCCCAGGGACCACCTGTGCTATTTGACCAAGACCCCGGATGGGAAGATCCTCAAATCCTCCACCATCTATATCCGCAACAGCAAGGGAAAGGTGTCCGGCATCCTGGCCATCAACTACGACATCTCCCGCCTGCTGATGGTGGACGACGCGCTCCACGATCTGGTCTCCACGGGGGATCAGCCCCAGCCGGAGCCGGAGCGGATCGTCAACGTCAACGACCTGCTGGAGGAGCTGATCCAGCAGTCGGTGTCGCTGGTGGGCAAGCCCGCGGCGCTGATGAACAAGGAGGACAAAGTGAAGGCCATCCGGTTCCTCAATGAAAACGGGGCATTCCTCATCACCAAGTCCGGCGACAAGATCGCCAAGTATTTCGGCATCTCCAAGTACACCTTATATTCCTATATCGACACGAAACAACAGGAGGGCAAGTGAAGTATGATCGATCTGACTATCAACAAGACGGGCCTGGAGCACAACCTTGCCAAGGCGAAGGAGAACAACATCATCATTCCTACCATCGCGCAGATGGAGCACCCGGAGACCATCCCCGAGAAGATCCAGGAAAAGCTCAAGAGCGTGGGCCTGTGGGACGTGAATCCTCTGAACCTGTTCCGTATCACCTGGAAGAACGAGGCCAAGGAGAGCGGGGGCCTTTTCCAGGCGGTGCCCAACTACATCGAGCTGCCCTCCGAGCTGACCGGCGTGCCCTGCCGGATCATTGCCATGGTGGGCAAGTGGTTCCCCACCGGCTGCCACAAGGTTGGCGCCTCCTTCGGCTGCCTGGCCCCCCGTCTGGTCACCGGCCAGTTTGACGTGAACATCCACAAGGCGGTCTGGCCCTCCACCGGCAACTACTGCCGCGGCGGCGCCTTCAACTCCGCGCTGCTGGGCGCTCAGGGTGTCGCCATTTTGCCCGCGGAGATGAGCCAGGAGCGGTTTGACTGGCTCCACGAGATCGGCGCCGAGGTCATCGCCACTCCCGGCTGCGAGTCCAACGTCAAGGAGATCTTCGACAAGACCTGGGAGCTGCGTCAGGATCCCCAGTACATGATCTTCAACCAGTTCGAGGAGATGGGCAACCCCCTGTGGCACTACAATGTCACCGGCAACGCCCTGGCGGACGTGTTCGAGGCCATCAAGCGCCCCGGTGACCGGTTCGCCGCCGCCGCCTTCACCTCCGGCTCTGCCGGCACCATGAGCGCCGGCGACCTGCTCAAGGAGAAGTATCCCCACCTGAAGCTGGCCGTGGGCGAGGCGCTCCAGTGCCCCACCATTCTCAACAACGGCTTCGGCGGCCACCGGATCGAGGGCATCGGCGACAAGCACATCCCCTGGATCCACAACGTCAAGAACACCGACATGGCCATCGCCATCGACGACGAGGACTCCCAGCGCCTGCTGCGCCTGTTCAACACCCCCGAGGGCCAGGCCTATTTGAAGGATGTTCTGAAGCTGGACCCCGCGCTGATCGAGAAGCTCACGTGGCTTGGCATCTCCGGCATTGCCAATGTCCTGTGCTGCATCAAGATGGCCAAGTACTACGAGCTGACCGAGCACGATGTGGTGGGCACGGTCCTGACCGACTCCGCGGTCATGTACCGCAGCCGCATCGACGAGCTCAACGAGCAGTACGGTGCCTACAACGCCCACGAGGCGGCCCTGGACCACGCCCTGCATATGCTGGGCCTCAAGACCGACAACCTGATGGAGCTGACCTATGCCGACCGCAAGCGGGTCCACAACCTCAAGTATTACACCTGGGTGGAGCAGCAGGCCCGGGACGTGAAGGAGCTCAACGCCCTGTGGTACGACACCGAGGGCACCTGGGACGCCGTCCACAAGCAGGCCAAGGATCTGGATGACCTCATCAACGAGTTCAACGAGGCCACCGGACTGCTGAAGAACCTGTAAAAGCGCACAGAGAACGCCTCAGGGGCGGGGCTTTTGCCCCGCCCTCTGCTTCTTTTGGAGGAAGGAGTATGTATGAGGAGAATGCCGTGGAAGCGGGCCTTCTGGGATGTCTCCATCATGTTGGTTGGCTTTGTGGTGCTGTTTGGCCTGATTTGGTTGTTTCACGGCTCATTTGAATCGGTACCGACGGAGGAACAGCAGGATAAGGCCCGGATTGGGGCACTGTGCTGGCTGGTTTTGACGGTACCTGCCTTGGCGTGGTGCGCATTTATGCGCTTACAGAATAAGAAATGGTACTTTCCAGCATACGAATCCACTCAAAAATTTTCCGGAAGATGAGCGAGTTATAAAAGAGGAGTAACCTTATGAAAAACGTCTTATACGGCAAGTGCGTCAAGTGCGGCAAGACCTATCCGGCCACGCCGGACCTCACCACCTGCGAGTGCGGCGGCATCCTGGATATCACCTACGACTACGACTACATCAAGTCTCAGCTGACCAAGGAGAAGCTGGCGGCCCGGGCGGAGCGGACCATGTGGCGCTACCGGGAGCTGCTGCCCATCGAGGAGACCACCGAGCCCACGCCGTTGCGGGTGGGCTGGAGCCCCCTCTATGAGGAGCCCCGTCTGGCGGCGCAGCTGGGCCTCAAGCGGCTGTGGGTCAAGGACGACGGCCAGAACCCCACCGCCTCCCTCAAGGACCGGGCCAGCGCCATGGCCGTGGCCAAGGCCAGAGAGGCCGGGGCCAAGGTGATCGCCTGCTCCTCCACCGGCAACGCCGCCTCGTCCCTGGCGGGCAACGCCGCGGCGGCAGGTCTCAAGACCTATATTTTTGTGCCCTCCCGTGCCCCCAAGGGGAAGGTGGCCCAGCTGATGACCTTCGGCGCCACCGTCATCTCCGTCCAGGGCAGCTACGAGGAGACTTTTGAACTGTCCAAGCAGGCCATCGACAAGTGGGGCTGGTACAACCGCAACGCCGCCATCAACCCCTACCTCTCTGAGGGCAAAAAGACCGTGGCCCTGGAGATCATGGAGCAGCTGGACTGGCAGGTGCCGGACTACATCGCCATTTCCGTGGGCGACGGCTGCACCATCGCCGGTCTCTGGAAGGGCCTCAAGGACCTGTACGCCATCGGCTTCATCGACCGCCTGCCCCGGCTGATCTCCGCCCAGGCGGCGGGCTGCTGCCCCCTGAACCGCGCCATCGAGACCGGGGAGCCCTGGCATCCCATGGAGGAGAACACCCTGGCCGACTCCATCGCCGTGGGTGTGCCCCGCAACGCCGACAAGGCCCTCATGGCTATCCGGGAGTCCAATGGTCTCACCGTCAACGTCACCGACGAGGAGATCATGGCCGCCCAGCAGCTGCTGGGCCGGACCTGCGGCGTGTTCGGCGAGCCTGCCGGCGTCACCGGCACCGCCGGTGTGAAGAAGCTCTGCGAGCAGGGCGTTATCGGGAAGGACGACACCGTGGTGTCCGTGGTCACCGGCAACGGCCTCAAGGACGTGGCCAACGCCATCAAGGCCGCCGGGGAACCCATCTCCATTCCCTCCGACATGGAATTGCTGCTCAAAGCCTTCGCCGAGCACGGCGTGGTGGTGGAATAAACCGAACGCCCCGGGACGCAAAGGCGCCCCGGGGCGTTTTTGAAGCGGGCGGTCCCCGGCGGACCGCCCGCTTCCTTGTTGTGTATAGAGCGTTACTGTTTTCCGCTCTTTGCCTTGCAGATCAGCTGGGTCATGGTGCCCATGGGGCAGTAGACGCACCAGCTGCGGGGCTTGAACAGCACCATGGTCACCAGACCCAGCACCGTGGAAGTCAGCATCACGCTGTAAAACCCGAAGGCGAACTGGGCGACGCCCGGGTGCAGCAGCGTGCCGTGATAGGCCCAGTGCCAGGGCAGACGGAAGGTCCACAGCAGCGTCACCGCCTGCCGCAGGTCCGCCGCGCCGGAAAAGACCAGATACGTGGTCCAGAGCATCTGGAAGAACATGATGAAAAAGAAGATGAGGAAACCGTAGCGGAACCATCTGCTCTTCATCCAGCCGGGGATATCCCGCTTCCGGGACAGGCCCAGCCGCCCGCCCAGCAGGGCGAACAGCTGTCCCCGGCCGCAGTAGCGGTTGCAGTAGCCCTTGCTGCCTTTGACCAGGGCGATCAGCAGCGGGATGAAGAAGCACAGCAGTCCCAGCCAGGCGAAGAGAATGTTGAAAAAGCCCAAAACCAGGTAAGTAAGAGACGCTATCCAGAGGTAGTCGTACCAGTGCCTGCTCATACCTGCACCTCCTGAATGGAAATGACGGAGGCGGGGCACTCCCGGGCGCACTTGCCGCAGCCCACGCACTTCTCCACGTCCACCTGGGCGGCCACGCCCCGCCGCACGGAGATGGCCCCCAGGGGGCACACCTTCACGCAGCACCCGCAGGCCACGCAGTCCCGCTCCTCCACAAAGGCCTTCCGCCGTCTCCGCTGTCTCGTCTCCATAAACGCCCTCCCAAACTTGATGGTCCCATTATATGCGCCCGCCTCCGTCCGGGACCGTGACAAAGTCACAGGACGCCCCGGGGGATCGGCGGACAAGAGGCGTACAAAAGCCGGGCCGCCCCGAAAGGGGCGGCCCGGCTGCGGTCCATAACAGGTTTGGGGGAAGCGTTTAGAAGATGCCCTGGGCCATCATGGCGTCGGCCACTCTCTGGAAGCCCGCGATGTTGGCGCCGGCCACCAGGTTATAGCCCAGGCCGTATTTCTCGGCGGCGTCCACGCTCATCTGATAGATGGTGTTCATGATCTGCTTGAGCTGCTTGTCGACTTCCTCGGCGGTCCACACCAGCCGCTCGCTGTTCTGGGCCATCTCCAGGGCGGAGGTCGCCACACCGCCGGCGTTGACGGCCTTGCTGGGCGCCACGATGACGCCGGGCTGGTCCATCAGGAACTTCAGCGCGTCGTTGGTGGTGGGCATGTTGGCCACCTCGATGTAATACTTCACGCCGGCCTGGGCAATCTTCTGGGCGTGTTCCATATGGACGTCGTTCTGCATGGCGGAGGGCATGCAGATATCCACCTTCACGCCCCAGGGCTTCTCGCCCGGGTGGAACTCCACGCCGAACTTGTCCGCGTAGTCCTTCACCAGATTCCGGCCGCTGCCGCGCATCTCCACCAGATAGTCGATCTTCTCCTGCGTCGCCACGCCGTCGGGATCGTAGATGTAGCCGTCGGGGCCGGAGAGGGTGACCACCTTGGCGCCCAGCTCCGTGGCCTTCTTGCAGATGCCCCAGGTCACGTTGCCGAAGCCCGCGCAGGCGATGGTCTTGCCCTTGATGTCCTCACCCTCGTGCTTGAGAACGTTCTCCAGATAGTACACCGCGCCGTAGCCGGTGGCCTCGGGACGGATCAGGCTGCCGCCGTAGGAGAACCCCTTACCAGTGAGGACGCCGTTTTCAAAGCTGCCCTTCAGGCGCCGGTACTCGCCGTAAAGATATCCGATCTCCCGGGCACCCACGCCCATGTCGCCGGCGGGCACGTCCACGTCGGGCCCGATGTAGCGGTACAGGGCCTGCATGTAGCTCTGGCAGAAGCGCATGACCTCGGCGTCGGACTTGCCGGCGGGGTCGAAGTCAGAGCCGCCCTTGCCGCCGCCGATGGGCAGGCCGGTCAGGGAGTTCTTGAAGATCTGCTCAAAGCCCAGGAACTTGATGATGCCGGGGTATACGTTCTTCTGGAACCGCAGGCCGCCCTTGTAGGGGCCGATGGCACCGTTGAACTGGCAGCGGTAGCCGATATTGGTATGCCAGGAGCCGTCGTCGGCCATCCACACCACGCGGAAGGTGAACATCCGCTCCGGCTCCACCATCCGGTTCAGAAGGTCGGCCTTCTCATACTCCGGGTGCTTTTCGATCACAGGCTCCAGGGAGGAAAAGACCTCCTCCACGGTCTGGACAAATTCAGGCTCGCCCGCATGCTTGGTCTTGACGTTCTCAATCACACTGGACAGATATGCGTTCATATGCGATAACCTCCTCAAATTTGGCGATTGCTGGTCGCGCACGTTTTTCCTGTAACCTTCTATTAGATAGTTTAGCACGAATCTTAACCGGAAACAAGGGCTGGTTTCGGCAAATCAAACAATTACATGCCGTTTGGCAGAAAAAAAGAACCTGTTGTTTTGTGCAATCTGCTGGCATCAGACAACAGACATCGGCTGCGTGAGATTCCCACGGCTCATCCTTGACTTTCCCGGCAGGCATTGTATAATATTTCTGGCAGCCTGCGGGCGCCCTATGTTCTGTTAGGAAACACATTGAGGGAGGATCGGCTATGCATACCTATCCCATGACGGTGGCGGGATTGAAACGGGAACTGCCCATCTGTAAGGTCACCGATGATCTGTACATCGGTGCATTCATTGTTTTCGGCGACGCGGAGCTGACCGTGGCCTGTGCCCGGGAACTTTTGAAGCTGGTCCCGGCGGACAGCTATGACTACATGCTGACGGCGGAGGCCAAGAGCATCCCCCTGATCCATGAGATGGCCCGTCAGTCCGGAGCGGCAAAGTATTTCATCGCCCGGAAGGGCCCCAAGGCCTATATGCCGGATCCCCTGCGGGTGGTGGACAAGTCCATCACCACCGCCGGTGAGCAGGCGCTGTACCTGGGCCGGGACGATGCGGACCTGATCCGGGGCAAGCGGGTCCTGCTGATGGACGACGTGATCTCCACCGGCGGCTCCCTCCATGCCATGGAGGCTCTGGTAGAGCAGGCCGGCGGCACCGTGACCGGCCGGGTGGCCGTGCTGGCCGAGGGTGCCGCGGCGGACCGCTCCGATATCCGCTTCCTGGAGAAGCTGCCGGTGTTCAACGCCGACGGCACTGTGAAGGAATAAAAAGAGGCGCGCCGTTCCTTTCGGAACGGCGCGCTGTTTTACCGGGGCCGCAGGGCCCTCTTTTCTTTTTATCAGAGCAGCTGCAGCAGAGCGTACACGGAGGTGCTGACGCCGCCCAGAATGAACACATAGATGATGAACCGGTGGGACAGCCGGTCGCTGACCCGTCTGTCCAGCAGCGCGCCGATCCCCATGCCCAGAAGGGAGGCCGGCAGGGCGATCAGGCTCAGCAGCAGGCTCTCCCGGCTGAACATCCCGCTCCAGATGTACAGGACGGTGCGGAACACGCCCTCGATGATAAAGACGAAGCACACATTGCCCCGGAACTCCTCCCGCCGCTGGGTTACCCGCTCCAGATAGGCCAGAAACAGCAGATCGATGCCGAAGAGCCCGGCGGTGACACCGGAGAGGAAGGACATGACGCTGCGCAGCAGGGCGCTGGGCTTTCCGGTCCCGGGCTTCCGGGTCAGCATCTCCGCGCCCATGGCGATGATCACCAGACCCAGCAGCAGCTTCAGCACGGAGGGGGAGCCGTAGCGCAGCAGCAGCGTGCCGGGGATGATGCCCAGCATCACGAAGGCGGCGATGGGCAGTACCAGCCGGGGGGAGAAGTGGGCGCGGTTTTTCCATACCACCCGGGCATTGAGCACCAGGGAAACCGGCAGCATGCCCGGGGTGATGGTGCTGTTGGGCAGGAACACCGACAGCAGCGGCGTGTACAGCAGGGGATCGCCGAAGCCCACCAGGCCCTTGATGATGAAGGCGGCCGTGATGCAGATGAAGATATACAGGATCAGCGGAATATCCATGGGTCATCCCTCCGGTGTTTGGATCAGGGGCGGGGCGGGCCGCCGTGGGATATTATACAGCGCCCGGCGCAAAAAAGCCAGAGGGAGCCTCTCCTTTCTTCCCAAATTTCCCAGATTGTGATATAATACTTTTATGAATATGTCGAAACGAGTGGTTTACCGGCTGCCGGGGCAGAGTTTCCCGGCGGTCCTGTCGGCGCTGCTGATGGTTTGTTCGGCAGTGGTGCGCATCGTCTGGGCCTGCGGGGAGGTCGCGGTCTCCCGCCCGACGCTCTGGCTCCAAATCCTCCTGCCTATCGCGGCAAACGTGCTGTTCGTGCTGACGCTTCTGGGTTCCGGACGGGACCGGATCTACCGCACCGCCGCGGCGGTGTGGCTGGGGTGCGTGTTTTTCGCCGTCAAGGCGTTCACGTTCCCCTCCCTCATCCACACGGTGCTGTGCCTGTGCCTGTATGCCCTGGTGGCCGTGCTGTACACCGCCACGGTGACGGGCCGGGTGCCCACCCAGATCCCCCTTTGGTTCCTCTTCGGCCTGCCGCTGCTGTACCACCTGATCGTGGAGGACCTGCTGGGCAAGCAGGGCTGGCCCCTCCACGCGTGGCTGCCGGAGGTCAGCGTGCTGTGCTGCATGGCGTCGCTGCTGTGCGCCTCGTTGGGGATGCAGCGCCATATCCCGGCGGAGGGGGAGTATGTCCGCCGCTTCGGGGACCGCAGCGACGGCCGCCGGGTGCGGACCCTGTCGCCCATCTTTTCCGTGTCCCCCTACATCATGAAGACCCGCAACACCTCCCAGAACTTCCTGGAGGACACCCTGGAGGTCACCAATCTGGAGCGCTACATCCAGGAAAAGCGCCAGGCGGGACTGGAGGGCTTCGGCCTGCTCCACGCGCTGCTGGCGGCCTACGTGCGCACCTGCGCCGCCTATCCGGGCCTCAACCGCTTCATCGCCGGGCAGAAGATCTACGCCCGGGACCGGGAGATCCAGGTGAACATGACTGTGAAGAAGGAGATGTCCACGGACTCCCCGGATACGGTCATCAAGGTGACCTTTGACGCCGCCGACACGGCGGAGACCGTCTACCGCCGGTTCCACGAAAAGGTACTGGAGGTGAAAAACGCCCCCCAGGACACCTCTTTCGACGCCCTGGCAGGCATTTTCAACCTGGTGCCGGGACTGGCGCTGAAGGCCCTGGTAGCGATCTTGCAGACGGCGGACTACTTCGGCTGCCTGCCCCGGTCCCTGACGGACCTGTCCCCCTTCCACGGGTCGCTGTACATCACCTCTATGGCGTCGCTGGGCATCCCGCCCATCTACCACCATCTCTATGACTTCGGCAACGTGCCGGTGTTCTGCTCCATGGGCCGCAAGCGCAAGGTCTACGAGACCCGGCGGGACGGCACCGTGGTGCTGCGCAAGTATGTGGACTGCAATTACGTCACCGACGAGCGCATCGTGGACGGCTTCTACTACGCCGCCGCCATGCGCTGCCTCCACGCCCTGCTCCACGACCCCTGGCAGCTGGACCGGCCGCCGGAGAAGGTGGAGCGGGACCAGGACTGAGAGAAGGGAGGGCCTATGCACGACCACGCTCTGCCCCATGTGGGACTGCGGATGGTGAAGTCCGCGGCGGCGGTACTGATCTGCCTGCTGGTGTCCATGCTGGTGAACCGGGAGGAGATGCGGATCTACTCCTCCATCGCCGCGCTGCTGTGCGTCCAGCCCTATGTGGAGGACACCCGGCGCATGGCTCTCCAGCGGATCACCGGCACCTTCATCGGCTCCGCCGCCGGCGCTCTGGCCATTTTGATCGAGGTCTACCTGCTGGACATCCGGGGGACCCTGGCGGGCTATGTGCTGATCGCGGCGCTGATCCTGCCCACCCTGTGGGGGTCCGTGGCGTTGAAGGCGGCCAACGCGGCGTCCCTCTCCTGCGTGGTGCTGCTGAGCATCACCGTCACCCACATCACCGACCCCAACCCATGGATCTTCGTGTGGAACCGCGTGGTGGAGACCCTGCTGGGCATCGCCGTGGGCATCGGCGTCAACGCCTTCCAGCTGCCCCGGCGCAAGTGCCGGGACACCCTGTTTGTCTCCGGGCTGGACGGGGTGCTGATGGATGTGGGCGGCGAGACCCTGGCGCCCGCCAGCCGGGTGCGGCTGAACCGGATGCTGGACGCCGGTCTGCTGTTCACCGTGTCCACGGTCCGGACCCCCGCCTCCGTCCGGGAGGCGGCCCAGGGTCTGCGGCTGCGGCTGCCGGTGATCGTCATGGACGGCGCCGCCATGTTTGACCTGGAAAAAAAGACCTTTCTTCACACCCTGCTGCTGCCCCAGGACCTGGCCATGGCCTGCTGCCGGGTCTTTGAGGAGCAGGGGGTCCACTGCTTCCTCAACGGCGTCCAGGACGACGTGCTGCTGATCTACTACGGGGAGCTGCGCAACGAGGCGGAGCGGGACGTGTACGAGAAGTGCCGGGTGTCCCCCTACCGCAACTATGTCAGCCGGGAGTACTTTCAGGAGTGCCCCATCCTCTACCTCATGGGCGTGGACCGGACAGAGAGGATCCGGGCCCTGTACGATGCCCTGGCGGCGGCGGGCCTGACGGAGCAGGTGAAGGTGCGGCTGGACGCGGCGCCGGAGTACCCGGGGTTCAGCTATCTGAAGGTCTACGAGAAGTCCGCCTCCCGGCAGACCATGCTGGAGCAGCTCAAGGCGGACCTGCACGTGGAGAAGAGCGTCATGCTCAGCAGCCTGCCGGGGCAGGGAGACGTGCTGGTCAAGGGCGGCGCCGAGGCGGTGAAGGCCCTGGAGCGGATGTTCGAACCGCTGCTGTGGCAGCGGGACCGGAGCGCCTGAGATCATGAGAGAAAAAGACCGCCCGCCGGGCGGCCTTTTTTTCTGTCCGGCCGCGTCGCTCCGGGGCTTGACAGAAAGGCGGTATGGGTGTAATATGAAGCAAACTTCACGTGAAGGAAACTTCATAAACAGGGAAAGGGGAGGGATGCGCCGTGAAAAACCGCGTGCGGGAGCTGCGCACGGCGGCGGGCATGACCCAGCAGCAGCTGGCGGATGCAGTCCATGTGTCCGCCCGCACCATCATCTCCCTGGAAAAGGAGCAGTACAACCCCTCGCTGCTGCTGGCCTACCGGATGGCGCAGCTGTTCGGCACCACGGTGGAGGATCTGTACTGCCTGGCGGAGAACAGGGAACGGGAGGACCGGGAATATGAAGAAGATCTGTGACCGCAGGAGCTTTGTCGGGGGACTGATATGCGTGATCCTGGCGGCTGCCTGCGGCGTGACCATGGCGCTGCGGGGCGTCTCGGTGAAGCTGGCGGTGAGCATGGTGCTGATGCTGGCGCTGGGATGGGCGGACTTCGTCCGCTCCGCGGACCGGCAGATGTGCCGTGCCGCGGCGCCTGACGAGCGGGACCGGGCGGTAAGCCGCAAAAGCGCCTGGCGGGCGTATCAGCTGCTGGTGGATGGCTGCATGCTGGCGGCGGTGGCGCTGATGGCGGCCTACGGGCTCTGGCGCTCCCAGCTGGTGGCCGCGGCGCTTTTGACGCTGTGTCTGGTGCTGCTGGCGGCGTTTTTGATCCTGCTGGGCACCAACCTCTACTATGAGAAGCGGATGTGAGAGCCTCGCGGTACGGGCAAAAACAGACGGAGCGGCGGCCCAGCGGGCCGCCGCTCTTCCTTATCCGTGGCTCTTTTTATAGGTGAGGTATCCCTCCAGGATCAGCGACGCCGCCACGGCGTCCACCACCTTTTTGCGCTTTTTGGCGTTTTTGCCGGCGCCCATCAGGATCTGGTGGGCGTCGATGGTGGTGCGCCGCTCGTCCCACAGCACCACCGGCAGGCCGGTGGCCTGCTCCAGCAGCGCCTTCATGGCATGGGCTTTTTCGGAGCGGGGGCCCCGGGTGCCGTCCATGTTGATGGGGTGGCCCAGCACCAGTTCCTCCGCCCCGTGCTCCGCCGCCAGGGCGGCGATCCGCTCCGCCACCGCCTCCGGGCGGTAGGCGTCAATGACGGTGGTGAAGCCGGTGAGGAAGCCGGTGGGGTCAGAGACGGCCACGCCGGTGTGGGCGTCGCCGTAGTCGATGGCCATGATGCGCATAGTTGCTCGTTCCTTTCTCAGCCCGGGGAGAAGTCCTCCTCCACGGGGTAGTCGTCGGTATCGGTGAAGTGCCACCACTCGCCGCTGTACGGCCGGAAGCCGCATTCCTCCATCACGTCCTCCAGCAGCGCTGCGTTGGCGGCGGCGGCCGGAGAGGCATCGCTGTAATCCCGGTCCGCCAGAGGGGAGAAGTCGTCAAAGCCGCTGGGCATCTCCACATCGTTCCCCTCCAGGTCCGTCAGGGTCACGTCCACGGTGTTGCCCCGGCTGTGGGAGGAGAAGCCGGTCTCAGGATCGGCCACGTACACCGGGTCGGGGCAGACTTCCCAGAGGCGGAACTGGGCCTCCACGGGCCGGAAGGCATCCCAGATCAGCAGGGAGAACCCCTGTTCCTCCAGGGCCTCCTGGGCCCGGGAGAGTTTTTCCACGGTGCCGTACCGGAGGCAGGCGTCGGTGAACCCGTAGATGACCTGGCCGGTGAAGTTGTCCGTCCCGGCGTAGCGCAGGTCCACGCCCACCTGGGGCAGGTAGTCCCGGACCCGCACGAAGTCGCCGGGTTCTGGCGCATCCGGCGCGGGATCAGCCGGCTCCGGCGGGATTTCCGGCGTATCCTGTATGATTTCCGCGGGCTCCTCCGGCTCCGGGGGAGCGGGGGCCCGCAAAGCGCAGCCGCCGGCCGCCAGCAGCGCGGCGGCCAGGAGCAGGGGGAGGATGTGCCGTCTCATGGCGGGCCTCCTTTCCAGTGGGCGCGGGTAGGTCGGTTTCATGATACCACACCCCCCGCCCCGGTGCAAGACGCTTGCATTGGCGGCCGGACTGTGGTAAAACGGGGAAGTATATTTTCATGTGTGGAAAGGGAGGACCCGCCCATGGGCATCCGCATGGCAACCGCCGCCGACACGGCGGCACTGCTGGCCATCTACGGCCAGTATATCGATACATCCATTACCTTTGAATATACCCTGCCCACCGAGGCGGAATTCGCCGCCCGGATCACGGGCATCCTGGAGATATACCCGTACCTGGTGTGGGAGGAGGATGGGCAGATCCTGGGCTACGCCTACGCCCACCGCCACATGGAGCGGGCGGCCTACCAGTGGAACGCGGAGCTGTCGGTGTACCTGGACCGTGCGGTCCGCCGCCGGGGCCTGGGGCAGCGGCTGTACGGGGCGCTGATGGAACTTCTGACCATGCAGGGAGTCTTGACGGCCCACGCCCTGGTGACCTCTCCCAACCCCGCCAGCCAGGCCCTCCACACTGCCATGGGCTTTCGTTTGCTGGCGGTGCAGGACCGGGCAGGCTATAAAAATGGAGACTGGCACGACGTGCTGTGGTACGTAAGGGAGCTCTCGCCCCGGGGGGCGTCTCCGCTGCCGCCGGTGCCCCTGGACACGCTGCCGCGTCCGCAGGTAGAGGCGGTTTTGGCGGACTTTTCCGGCCCTCTGGAAAGACCCTGAAAAGTCTGACAATTTTTCGGAAAAAACAGTTGACCGGCGGCGGGAACTGTGCTACAATCTTTGTTACCTGTGAAAAAGGGCTTTTTTGTTGTGCGCTTTTTTCGCTTTTCAGCCGCGGCAAGAGGCGCCTTTTCCAACGCAGGGAGGCAGTCGGTATCCCCGGCCAGCCGGGAAGGATACCAATAATAAGGAGGTGCCGTTAGATGCGCGTGAAAGTCACTTTGAGATGCAACGAGTGCAAGCAGAGAAACTACAATACCATGAAGAACAAGAAGAACACGCCGGACAAGCTGGAACTGAACAAGTATTGCCCCTTCTGCAAGAAGCACACGCTCCACAGCGAGACCAAGTGATCCCACTTACGAAAAAAGGAAAGGGCGTGTAACGTAAATGGCAGAAGAAGTCAAGAAGAAGAAGGACCGCGGCCTCTGGTTCCGCGAGATGAAAAGCGAGCTGAAGAAGGTCGTGTGGCCTACCCGCAAGACCGTGATGGCCAACACCGGCACGGTGCTGCTGTGCTCCCTGCTGATCGGCGCCTGCATCTGGATCTTCGATTTCGTGGCGGTCACCGCCGTCCAGATGATCATCAGCGTTCTGGGTTAAGGAGCGGACGGTATGTCAGACAGCGCGAAGTGGTATGTCGTTCATACCTATTCCGGCTATGAGAACGCCGTCAAGACCAGCATTGAAAAATTCGTCAACGGCCGCGGCATGGAGGATATGATCCTGCGGATCGAGATCCCCCTGGAGACGGTCACCGAGGTCACGGAGTCCGGCACCACCAAAGAGGTGGAGCGGAAGGTCTTTCCCGGCTATGTGCTGGTGAAGATGGTCATGACGGACGACACGTGGCACCTGGTGCGCAACGTCCGCGGCGTCACCGGTTTCGTGGGCTCCGCCAACAAGCCCATCCCCCTGACGGAGGAAGAGGTGCTTGCCATGGGTATGGAGAAGCACGAGATCGTGGTCAACTATAATGTGGGCGACCACGTCCGGATCGTGGACGGCCCCCTCGCCAGCTTTACCGGCGTGGTGGAGGAGATCGAGCCCGAGAAGAACCGGGTCAGCGTCATGGTCTCCATGTTCGGCCGGGAGACCCCGGTGGAGCTGGAGCTGGACCAGGTCGAGGTCCAGAGCTGACGCAAATTTTGAGCATCCCGCGCCCTACGGGGCGCCGCCGCCGGGCGGTCCCGGCAACAGTGGGAGGGGCCTCAAGCCCCGCCAAGGACGGACATCCTGTCCCACACCACATTTATAGATTTAGGAGGTGCTACTGAAGTGGCACAGAAGATTACTGGTTATGTGAAGCTGCAGATCCCCGCTGGCAAGGCGACTCCCGCGCCCCCCGTCGGTCCCGCTCTGGGCCAGCACGGCGTGAACATCGCCGCCTTCACCAAGGAGTTCAACGAGCGCACCAAGAATGAAAACGGCATGATCATCCCCGTGGTCATCACCGTGTACGCCGACCGTTCCTTCTCCTTCATCACCAAGACGCCGCCCGCCGCCGTCCTGATCAAGAAGGAGTGCAACATCGAGTCCGGCTCCGGTGTCCCCAACAAGACCAAGGTGGCCACCATCTCCAAGGCTTCCGTTCAGAAGATCGCCGAGATCAAGATGAAGGACCTGAACGCCGCCAGCCTGGAGGCTGCCATGAGCATGATCGCCGGCACCGCCCGTTCCATGGGCGTCGTGGTGGGCGACTGAGATCTGACATCAACCCAATGAGCGGCGGGTTCCAGCCGCTCCATACAGTGGGAGGAAACAATTCCGAAGAACCACTATGAGGAGGAAGTAACATTGTTTAGAGGCAAGAAATATCAGGAAAGTGCCAAGCAGATCGACAAGAACACCCTGTACGATGCTGCCGACGGCATGGCTCTCATCTGCAAGACCGCCAGCGCCAAGTTCGACGAGACCGTCGAGCTGCATGTGAAGCTGGGCGTTGACTCCCGGCACGCCGACCAGCAGGTCCGCGGCGCCATCGTGCTGCCCCACGGCACCGGCAAGAGCGTCCGCGTGCTGGTGTTCGCCAAGGGCGACAAGGCTGACGCCGCCCGTGAGGCCGGCGCCGACTACGTGGGCGATATGGACATGGTGGAGAAGATCCAGAAGGAAAACTGGTTCGACTTCGACGTGGTGGTCGCCAGCCCCGACATGATGGGCGTGGTGGGCCGTCTCGGTAAGGTCCTGGGCCCCAAGGGTCTGATGCCCTCCCCCAAGGCCGGCACCGTCACCCCCGACGTGGCCAAGGCCGTCAAGGAGGTCAAGGCCGGTAAGATCGAGTACCGCCTGGACAAGACCAACATCATCCACTGCCCCATCGGCAAGGTGTCCTTCGGCCCCGAGAAGCTGACCGACAACTACAACGCCCTCATGGGCGCTATCGTCAAGGCCAAGCCCGCCGCCGCCAAGGGCCAGTATATCCGCAGCTGCGTCGCCGCCTCCACCATGGGCCCCGGCGTGAAGATGAACACTGCGAAGCTGATCTGAGGACTCTCGGAGGGGAGCAGGCTCCCCTCCGAACCACCCCACCACCAGTGACGTCGGTCACTGGTGTGAGCGCCCCTCGGGCGCGCGGGCCGGGGTATTTTCGGCAGGCGCAGAAGGTGAATTGCCCCAACGGGGCAAGAGAGGCCCCCTCTGGAGGGTGTCCTGCCGAAAATGATTTGAATTTCTTGATTTGCCTTCGGCAAATCAACCGGTGAAAACCGTAGGTTTTCCCCTGGCCCCTTTTCCCGATTTGCGGGAACTTTTTGGGGAAAAATGATATTTGAGGGTTGACATTTGTGATGCCCTTGAATATAATATCAGATGCGTTCCAAAGACAGCAGGTGAGGGGTGACCCTCGTAAGTCCTGCCGAGGGCGGCAAACATGATTTGCTATCCGTCCTTGTGTCTTTGCGGCATAAGGACGGTTTCCTTTTTAGAACGCACCTACAATTCCTATGGAGGTGAACACAAGAATGCCCAACGCAAAGGTCTTATCCGAGAAGCAGGCCATCGTCGCCGCGCTGACCGAGAAGATCCAGAAGGCCCAGGCGGGCGTGATTGTCGACTACAAGGGTATTACCGTTGAAGAAGACACCGCGCTGCGCCGGGAGTGCCGCGAGAACGGCATCGACTACGCCGTTGTGAAGAACACGCTGCTGCGCTTCGCGTTCAACAACACCGGCCTGAGCGAGCTGGACGGTCTGCTCAACGGCACCACGTCTCTGGCCCTGTGCGACAGTGATGTCGTCTCTCCCGCCCGCGTCATGAGCAACTACGCCAAGAAGCTCAACGACAAGTTTGAGATCAAGGGCGGCTTCATGGAGGGCAAGCCCGTGGACCTGGCCACTATCCAGTCCCTGGCTTCCATTCCCGCTCTGCCCGTGCTGCAGGCTCAGTTCCTGGGCACCATGCTGGCGCCCATCACCGGCCTGGCTGTTGTCCTGAAGCAGATCGCCGAGAAGAACGGCGAGCCCGCTGCCGAGGAGGCCGCTCCCGCCGAGGAGGCTGCCCCCGCTCCCGCCGCCGAGTAATCCGGCCGGCAACATCTATTTTTAAATTTTACAATCAGGAGGCTAACTAACATGTCTGAGAAAGTTACTGCTATGATCGAAGAGATCAAGGCCCTGACCGTTCTGGAGCTGAGCGAGCTGGTGCACGCTCTGGAGGAGGAGTTCGGCGTGTCTGCCGCCGCCATGGCTGCTCCCGCCGCCGGCGCTGCCGCTCCCGCCGCTGAGGAGAAGACCTCCTTCGACGTGGTCCTGGCTGGCTTCGACGCCGCTGCCAAGATCAAGGTCATCAAGGTCGTCCGCGAGATCACCGGCCAGGGCCTGGCCGAGGCCAAGGCCACTGTCGAGGGCGCTCCCAAGACCCTGAAGGAGGGCGTGTCCAAGGACGACGCCGAGGCTCTGAAGAAGCAGCTGGAAGAGGCCGGCGCCAAGGTCGAGCTGAAGTAAGTTACTTCCATAACCTGAAAAAATTCCCTGTCCACCCGGGCAGGGAATTTTTTTGGTTCCGCGCATACTTCCGTGAGATATTTTTCCCGTTCCCTCCGTATTACAGGTGAAAAGCTTTTCAAGGAGAGACGCCCATGCTGACCGAGCAGGAATTCCACCGCGCCGCGGAGCGGTACCTGGACATGGTGTACCGCATCGCGCTGAACTATTTCCGCCACCCCCAGGACGCGGAGGACGCCGCCCAGGAGGCCATGCTGCGGCTGTGGCGGATCGACACGGCCTTTGAGGGGGAGGAGCACCTGCGCCGCTTTCTGGTGCGGGTGACGCTGAACGTGTGCCGGGACTTCTCCCGAAGCCCCTGGCGCAAGCGTACGGTGCCCCTGGAGAGCTGCCGGGAACCGGCGTTTTCCACACCGGAGCGGTCCGAGCTCTATCAGGCGGTGATGGCCCTGCCGGCCAAGTACAGGCTGCCCCTGTACCTCTACTACTTCGAGGGCTACGCCGTGGCGGAGGTGGGGGAGCTGTTGGGGCTGAATCCCTCCACCGTCCAGACCCGGCTGGCCCGGGCCCGGGCGAAGCTGAAACAGGAATTGGAGGAATGAACCATGGAACGACAGTATCGGGAGATGTTTGACGAGGTGCGCTCCTCCAGCCGCTTGCGTGAGGAGGTAACGCGGATGACGAAGATGGAACAAAGGCCCGCCCGGCGGCGCCTTCCCAAAAAGACGCTGCTGGCCGCGGCGGTGCTGGTGGTGCTGGCGGGCACGGCGGTGGCCGCCGTGGGCTTGCCGGGGACCCTGCGGGGCTGGTTCGCCCAGGAGTGGCAGGAGACCACCGGGACGGCCATGGACGCGGAGCAGCTGGCTCTGATCGACAAATTGACGCGGCCCGTGGGTGTCAGTGACACCCAGAATGGGACCACGGTGACGGTTGACTCCGTCACCGTGGGGAACAGCACGGTCTGGATGCTGCTGAAGGTCAGTGGGGAATATGCGGAGGACTCCGCCCTCCGATACCACTTTGACAGCATCGACCTGACGCTGGACCCGGACCCGGACGAAGTGGAGACCCCCGGCGGGTATGGCTTTGAATTTCCCTACGGCGGCGTCACGGAGGACGGTGCGCTGACCCTGCTGGTCCGGTACACCATTGACCTTGCGGGGCAGACCTCCCTGCTGACGCAGTCCCGGCAGGCCACGCTGCTACTGGACGACCTGGTTTGCAATGATATGACCGAGAGCGGCGACGAGGATGTGACCTTGGCGGAGGGGCATTGGACCCTGACGTTCCCCCTGGAGGCCGGGGAGCTTGGGAGCGTGTTGACCCTGGAGGAAATTTCCGTACCCGCCCAGAAGCTGGAGACCCGGGAGATCAAGAGCGTCACCCTGCGGGAGGTCGTGATCACCGCCACGGATATCTCTTACGTCCAGCCTGCGGAGGATCAGGAATGGACACCCTCCAAGTGTGCCCTGGTGCTGGAGGATGGCAGTACGGTGAATTGGTCCAGCGGTAACAGCCGCTTCCGGGATGAGGCGTATACCCAGTGGAGCAGCGTCTGGTACTGGCGGATGCCGGTGGACCTGAGCAAAGTCGCGGCCCTCCGCTTCGGGGACGTGGAGATCCCGTTGAACTGAACTTAGGCAGACAGCATAGAATCTGCAAAAAAAGGACTCTCCTGACGGAAGCCATTCCAGTCAGGAGGGGTTTCTTTGTCAGAGAGAACAGCGGGATTATCACGGAATCTTCGCCCCACAATGAGAACAGTATCGCACATAGGCCCGCCCCAGAAAATGCCCGCAGCTGGGACAGCGGCCAAAAATCACCCAGAGGGCTGCGCCCATCATAGCAAATCCGATTCCCAGATATCCCAGCCAGACTTCCTTGGTGGCAGAACAGAGCAGAAGGGAAATGCACATCAAACCGCAAAAAGCAAGCAGAAGGGCTCTGGCGGGTTTCAAGCCCATGGCAGAGCCCTCCTTCACAAGTTCGTCTGTAATTGCCTCCGGCTTATCATACGCGGTATGCGAAGTCAACGGAGCACTGCCGAGCGGTCGCGGGATGTACGCCCCGGCTTCATAAGGGCGAGGAATCTGCAAAAAATTGAGCGTCATTGAGTGACTGTCCGGGGTAAAATCCTGTCTATAAGGGTGAGAGGGAGGTGAGGCCATGGAGGACCGGGAGATCCTGGCGCTGCTTCGCCAGCGGGACCAGGGGGCCATTCCGGCGCTGGAGGAGCGCTACGGCGCCCGGCTGCGGACCCTGGCGGGGCGGCTGCTGGGCTGTCCCCAGGACGCCGAGGAGTGCGTCAGCGACACGTACCTCGCCGCCTGGAATGCCATCCCGCCGGAGGAGCCGGTGTATCTGTTCGCCTACCTGGCCGCCATCTGCCGGAACAAGGCCCTGACATACCTGGAGCGGGAGAGGGCCGCCAAGCGGCGGGGCGAGGTGGTGGCCCTGACGGAGGAGCTGGAGCAGTGCATCCCGGACCGGCAGCGGGAGCGGGAGGCGGACAGCCGGGCGCTGAGCGAGGCCCTGGGCCGCTTTCTGACGGGGCTGGGAGAGGAGAACCGGCGGTTCTTCCTGCGGCGCTATTGGTATGCCGAGAGCGTGCGAGAGGTGGCAAAGACCTGCGGCGTCAGCGAGAGCAAGGTGAAAATGTCGCTGCACCGGACCCGCAAAAAGCTGCGGGTATTTTTACAGGAGGAGGGGCTTTGGCAATGAGGGGGCAGGATTTGTACGAGGCGCTGGGCCGTGTGGACCCGGCCGTGCTGGAAGCCGCCGCGGAGCCACCCCGGCAGCGGCGGGTCTGGAGACGGCCAGCGGTGATCGCCGCCTGCGCGGCGCTGCTGCTGGCGGGCACGGCGGTGGCGGTGTTCTGCGGGGTGGAGATCCGGATGCTGGATGCGGCGGACCCGGAGACCTATGTGATGTCCCGCGGGAAGATGGCGGCAGGAGCGGACGCGGTCTTTCAGGTGGCGGGGCAGGTGGAGGACACGCCGGTAGAGGCGTTTTCCGACCAGCTGCTGGAGGATACCGCTGCTGTGGCAAAGGACCCTTACCGCCGGTATCACACCTTTGACTCCTGGGAAGAGGCTGTAGACTATGTGGGCGTGGAGGTATCCGGCCCGGCCGGTCAGACCGATGTGACGCTGACCCTGGAGAACGGCCGGCTGGCGGAAGTGAGCCTGAGCGCCGGCGGCAGATCCGCGGGGTTTGACGTGGAAGAAGGTCTGACGGTCTCCTATCAAGCCTCCCTCTATACGGAGCACTGCACAGAGGACCGGGGCGACCGCTACTTCTTCCGTGACCTAGCGGGAGGCGAGTTGAAGTACGCTGCGGTTTCCCTGAACAGCGGAGAGACAGCGCAGACCGTTTGCCATGAATGGGAGGGCTACGGCGGCATGGTCTGCGGTTTTCTCGCCAGAGGGCAGGCGCTCTACTCCGTCAATGTCCTCCACCTGCCGGGGCAGGCGGAGCTGGCCAGGGAGACGCTGGTGACGGCCCTCAACGGCATCTGATCCACGCAAAAAAAGAGACGGCAGCGCCGTCTCTTTTTTCTCTGTATGTACGCCTCACATGACCATGCACAAAAAGATGGGCAGGATGCAGGCGGGTACCAGGTTCATGACCTTGATCTTGGTGATGCCCAGCATATTCAGCGCCAGGGCGATGATCAGCAATGAGCCCACACAGGTCATCTCCGCGATCACCGCCTCCCCCAGGAAGGGGGAGATGAAGGAGGCCATCAGGGCGATGGCGCCCTGGTACAGGAACACCGCCGCGGCGGAGAAGGCCACACCAATCCCCAGGGAGCAGGCGAACACCACGGCGCTGATGCCGTCCAGCAGGGATTTGGCAAAGAGGGTGGTGTGATCCCCGGTCAGGCCGTCCTGGAGGGAGCCCACGATGGCCATGGCCCCCACACAGAACAGGAGGCTGGCGGTGACGAAGCCCTCGGACACGGAGGCGCCGCCGTCCTGCTGGATCAGGTTCTCCGTCTTTTTCTGCACGAGGTCGCCCAGGGTGTGCATCCGCCGGTCCAGGTCCAGCAGTTCGCCGATCACGGCGCCCAGGACCATGGAGAGGATGGCCGCCAGGGTGTTTTCCCCGGCCAGACACCCGTCGATGCCGATGTACAGCACGCACAGGGCCACGCCCTTCATAATGATGTCCTGGAGCCGCAGCCCCAGGTTGTTGGCCCCAATCAGAGAGCCGGAAAATTTGCCCGCCAGCCATTTGATGAGCAGGCCCGCGGCAGAACCGGACAGAATGGCCAGGGCGTTGACGATGGTACCAGTCAGCATAGTCGATCTTCTCTTTCTTGTTGGATCAGGTCCCGGACCACGGCGCTGCCCAGCAGCAGCCCGGCGGCAGCGGGGACCCAGGGGTTGCTGGCGGGAACGCTGCGCCGCCCCGGCGGAGGTGCCTCCGGCTGGGAGACGGGAGACAGGGGTTCCTCCGGGCTGAACACCACCCGCTGGTGTTCAATCCCACGGCGGCGCAGCTCCTTGCGCATGACCCGGGCCAGGGGGCAGCCGTAGGTCTCGGCGATGTCCGCCAGACGCAGCTGGGCCGGGTCCAGCTTGTTGCCGGTGCCCAGGGCCATGATGAGGGGGATGCTCAGCCGCCGGGCGGTCTCTGCCAGATCCAGCTTACAGCTGACCAGGTCGATGGCGTCCACGATGTAGTCGTACCGGCAGCCCTCCGGAAAGAAGCGGTCCCGGTGGGCCGCATCGTAGAGCCCGTGGACCGCGTGGAGCTTCAGAGCGGGGTTGATGTCCAGCAGCCGCCGTCCCACCGCCTCCGCCTTGGACTGGCCCAGGGTGGAATGGAGAGCCTCCAGCTGCCGGTTCAGGTTGGTCAGGGCCACGGTGTCGCTGTCCACGATGGTCAGCTCCCCGATGCCGGAGCGGGCCAGGCACTCGGCGGCGTAGCTGCCCACGCCGCCCAGGCCGAAGAGGATCACGTGGGCGGCGGCCAGCCGCGCCTGAGCCTCCTGGCCCCATATCATTTCATTGCGCAGAAAGGGGTGTTCCACGGTCATACCTCCCAGAGTTCGGCCCTGTGAGAAGGGCAAAAGCGCGGCCGGCTTTGAAACACTTCAAAGCCGGCCGCGGGTCGTCATCTGTCTGATCCCGGTGGACCGGAGGCTCAGCCCACGTAGCTGATGCCGGAGCCCTGCTCCACAGTCAGCTCACCGGTCTTTTCCTCGTACCACTGGTTCACGGCGTCCGTGCGCAGGTTGTTCCGGACCTGGACCTGCCAGTAGGGAGTGTCATAGCCCACGAAGTACATGACATGGGCGCCGTAGGTGGTTTCCACCACGCCGGTGTCGCCGGCCTGACGGGCGGGATCGAAGCACCAGTCCTCAAATTCGGCCACCATCTGGCCCTTGTAGACCTCGGTGTACAGGCCGCCCTCGGAGGCGGAGCCGTCGGAGGAGTTGGTCTTGGCCAGCTCAGCGAAGGAGTCCTCGGTGGCCTCGCCGGCCTTCCACTCCTCCAGCAGGGCCTCGGCCTTCTCCAGAGCCTCGGCCTTCTTGGCGGCCACATCGTCCTCGTAACCCTCGTCGTCGCTGGAGAGCTCGCTGGCCTCGGGCTGGATCAGGATGTGGCGCACATCCACGGTGTCGTAGTCATTACGGGACTTGCTCTCAAACACCGCCACATAGTAGGCGGAACCGGACTCGTCCTCCAGCACGGCGGAGTCGCCGGCCTCGCGGGCGTCGTCAAAGAGCCAGTCGTTCAGGGTGGAGCTGGCATAGGTGGCGCTGTCAGTGTCGGTATAGGTGGCGCTGCCCTCGCTGGCGTCCGCCAGCTCCTGCAGGTCGCCGCCAGCCTGCCAGTCAGCATAGATCTGATCGGCAATCTCCTTGGCGGTAGCCATGGCCTCGGCGGACATCTCCTCAGTGACCTCGATCTCGTTGCCCTCGTCGTCGGTGGTGGCAGCGGCGCCGCTGACGCGGACATACTGGGCGGAAACCAGATCGTAGCTGTTGCGGTCGGCCTCATAGGCCTCCTCCAGCTCGTCCTCGGTATAGGTCAGGGAGTTCTGATAGTCGGTGATATAGCTGCTGACCAGGATGGAGCGCTTGGTCTGCTCCTCATAGACGCTCTTGGTCATGGTGCTGCCGAAGATCATGCTGAGATACTGCTTTTCGGTATAGCCGTAGGTGGCGGCATTGGAGGACAGAGCCTCCATGGACTCATCCAGGCTGGCCTGCATCTCATCGGTCCAGGTGTAGCCGTCGGCCTCGGCGGCAGCCTCCAGAGCCTGGGTGTCGGCCATCTGGTCCAGGGCCTGGTCCAGGAAGTAGTCGTGCCAGGTGGTGCCCTCCTCAGCGCCGGTGAACATGGTGCCCATGGAGGACACGGTCTGGTCCTTCAAGGAGGTGGTGGTGTCGATGCCGATATAGCTGAGATAGCTGTAATTGTTCTGGAGGAAGGTCTGGTAGAGGTTCTGGTAGTAGTAGTTCACCTCAGCGGCGGTGTACTTCTCTCCGTCGATGGTGACGGCGGTGGCAGTCCGCTGGATGATGTTGGACTTCCAGACGATAGCGGCCGCGGCCACCAGCAGGAAGATCACAAAAATGGTGCCGTAGAGGAGGTTGTTGCGCTTTTCTTCCTTGCGCTGCTTGGCCTCCCGGGCGGTCTTGGGATCGACCCAGCCGGAGCCGGCCTGATCCTGACGGTTCTTCTTTTCTCTCGATGCGCTCATTTGTGTTCAGTCCTCTCAAGTTTTCAAGTGCACGGTGCGCCGCCGCGAAGGGCGGCGTGGATCCGGAAATTACGCACTTGCACATTATACCGGATATGGCGCCATTGTGCAAGTGGAAAATGTGGATTCCCGGCGGAAAGCCGAGGAAATATGGGGCGGAAGCAGGGGGAGCGGAGGAAAAATGACAAAAAAATGAAGCAGCGTTGCTGCTTCGCATAAAGACACCCCGCGGCGGCCGTGTAGGGCTCGTTATAACCTGCACCTTCACGGCCAGGTGGGTTGCCTCCAGCGCGCTTTATCGCTTCCAACTTCCAGCCGCAGACGGCAGCCGGGAGGCCTGCGAACCACGAACTGATCTGGCATCCCTTATAACGAAATGTGGGTTAAAAAAAGACCTATCACGCACCCCGCAGGGTATCATACAACAAAAAACGATCCTCCGCTCAGGAGGGGTCCTCCTCCTCGTCGGCAAACAGCTGCTCCATAAACAGCTCGTAGACCGTGTCGATCTCCTCGTCGCTGTCCAGTGTGGAGAACAGGTCCTCCCCGTCTTCGTGGATCACCTTCAGGATCACCAGGCCGTTGTCCGGGTCGTCCTCATTCTCGCCCTCGGTCTCGGCGGGGAAAAAGGCCTGGTAGGTCTGGCCGTTGTGCTCCAGGGTATCCACAAACTCCAGCACCAGCTCTTTCCCATCCTCGTCGGTAACGGTGATGAACGTGGGGCCGAACTCTTCGCTCATGGTCGGTCCTCCTTCTCTTCTTGGGTATTGTCATTTTACACGAGTTCGCACCGGATTGCAAGGGGGGGAACTTTGGAAAATGACGAAAAGATGCATGGATCAGCAGGAATTTTCCAGGCCAAAAAGAAAAAAATTGCAGGGAGTGGGAACTTTTTACCGATAAAAAGCGACTTTTTCAGTGTTGACACGCAGTGGTACAATAGTAAGTATTATGGCGAGTTGTGAGCCTATGCGGCCGCCGGAGCGGCGGTGCGGCAGACCGCTTTTTCGCAAACATCACACGAAAGAAGGAGGTGCCCGCCATGGAACACGGCAGACGGGAGGAAGCGCCCAAAACGCCGCCCCGCCGGGAGCCCAAGCCCAAGCGGCGCGGCGGCGCGGGAAGAATCGTCAAGCGGTTCTTGTTCGTCCTGATGACGCTGGTGCTGATCGGCGTGTGCACGTCGGCCATGATGGCCTGGATTTTTATGAAGTACGCGGAGACTACGCTGACTCCGGTGCTCCAGGTGAACGCCGACGATTACACCATGAATTACAGCTCCTTTATCTATTATCAGGATAAGGCGAGCGGGGAGTGGGTGGAGTATCAGACCATCCACGGCACGGAAAACCGCATCTGGGTGGACATCGAGGACATGCCGGACGCTTTGTGGCAGGCGGCGGTGGCCATTGAGGATCAGCGCTTTTTCGAGCACAACGGCGTGGACTGGAAACGGACCCTGGGTGCCGCGGTGAACCTGGTGACCGACACGAAGGATACCTTCGGCGGTTCCACCATCACCCAGCAGGTGCTCAAAAACATGACCAAGGACAACGACGGCACCGTCAACCGGAAGGTCCGGGAGATCTTCCGCGCTCTGGAGTTTGAGAAGAATTATACCAAGTGGGATATTTTGGAGCTCTATCTCAACTTCATCTACCTGGGTCAGGGCTGTTACGGCGTCCAGACCGCCGCGCAGTTCTACTTCGGCAAGGATGTCAGCGAGCTGGACGTGGCGGAGTGCGCCAGCCTTATTGCCATCACCAACAACCCCTCCATGTACGGCCCCATGTACGACATCACCATCACCCGGGAGGATGGAACTACCACCACGCCCCGGGAACTGAACAAGGAGCGCCAGGAGAACATTCTCAACAAGATGGCGGAGGTCAAGGGCCCCGCTACCATGAAGGATGACCTGAGCGACCCGGAGAGCTGGAGCACCTATCTGACCGAGGAGCAGGCGCAGGCCGCCAAGGATGAGGTCCTCCAGTTCACCGACGGCTCCACCTCCGCCGACGACGTGGTGGCGGAGGCCACCGGAGAGAGCATGTATAACTCCTGGTTCGTGGATCAGGTGATCCGGGACGTGACGGCGGACCTGGTGGAGGAGAAGGGCATTTCCACCAAGGAGGCGGAGACGCTCCTCTACAACGGCGGCTATCACATCTACACCACGCTGGACCCGGAGATCCAGTCCATCGCTGAGTCGGTCTATGAGGATCGGGGGAGTCTGAACAATCTGACCTCCGCCTCCGGCCAGCTGATCCACTCCGGCATCACCATCATCGACCCCTATGCCGGCAATATCGTGGCCATGGTGGGCGATATGGGTCCAAAGGAGGGCAACCTCCTGTGGAACTACGCCACGGATATCCAGCAGCCCGGCTCTTCCATCAAGCCCCTGACGGCCTATGCCCCGGCGCTGGACTCCGGTGCCATCAATCCCGGCACCACCTTTGACAACTATCCTGTCCAGCTGATGAACGGGTCTCCCTGGCCCAAGAACTCGCCCAACACTTACACCGGCTGGACCAGCGTCAGCATGGGTATCCAGAAATCCATCAACACCATCGCGGTCCAGGCGCTCCAGAAGGGCGGCGTCACCAACGCCTACGCCTTTGCCACGGAGAAGCTGGGGCTGAGTCTGTCGCCCGAGGATATGGATGTGAGTCCTCTGGGCCTGGGCGGATTGACCTACGGCCTTTCCACCGTGGAGATGGCGGCGGCCTACGCCTCCTTCGCCAACAGCGGCATTTACAACGAGCCCAAGACCTATCTCAAGGTACTGGGTGAGGACAACTCCACAGTGATCCTGGAGAACACCGGTGAACAGCACGTGGCTATGAAGGAGTCCACGGCGTACCTCATGACCACCATGCTGCAAAAGGCCGTCAGCAACGGCACCGGCGGTGCCGCCCGCTTCAACGGCATGAGCATCGCCGGCAAGACCGGTACCACCAACGACAACTTCGACCGCTACTTCGTGGGCTACACGCCCTACTATGTGGCGGCGGTCTGGGTCGGCTACAAGGAGAACGAGCGCATCAGCTACTCTGTGAACCCGGCGGCGTCGCTGTGGAAGCAGGTGATGCAGCAGGTCCACGCCGATTTGGAGAATAAGTCCTTTGCCAAGCCCTCTACCGGCCTGACCACGGTCACCATCTGTGCCGACAGCGGCCTGCTCTGTACCGACGCCTGCCACGCCGATTCCCGGGGTGACCGGGCCGTTCAGGTGACGGTGGCTACCGGGACAGAGCCAAAAGAGGAGTGCACGCTCCACAAACTGGTGAACATCTGCACCGAGGGCAACTGCCTGGCCGGTGAATTCTGCCCGGAGACCTCTGTGGTGCAGAAGGGCTATCTGGACTATGTGCGGGAGGACTACGGCGAGAGCATTAAGGCCGACGACGACGCCTATCTCATCTCCTCGCTGGAAAAGGCCGCGGAAGAGAGCGGCGGATGCCCTGTCCACACCACCGCGGCGGTGGTTCCGGTGGATCCCAACGTCCCGGTGGACCCCAATGACCCCGACGCGCCCTTTATCGACGACGACCCCAACAATCCGGCCAATCAGACGCCGGAGAGCGGAGACGGCACCGGCGGGAGCCAGGAAGAGTGGTGGGCCAACATCATCGGCCCCGCTCCCACCAACTGAATCCCGTATGGGTTATGCGAAAAGGCGGCCCGGCATTTGCCGGGCCGCCTTGGTCTATCCGGGGGAAAAAGAAAGTCTTACGCAACGGGAAGGAAGATAGCTACGAAAGAAACCCAGGAGGGGTGTCTTTCGTTTTCAATCATCCGTTTTTTGACCTTTTTGAAGGTTCAAAAAACTTGCTCAGCGCGGTGAAAAGTTTTTTCGCCGCGCTGAGGCGGCCCGGCATTTGCCGGGCCGCCTTTTTGGGAGCAGAGGGAGCTTACAGGCTCTTCTCGTAGGACTCGATCATCTTCTTGACCATCTGGCCGCCCACGGAGCCGGCCTGACGGGAGGTCAGGTCACCGTTGTAGCCTTCCTTCAGATTGACGCCCACCTCAGAGGCGGCCTCCATCTTGAACTTGTTCATAGCGGCACGGGCCTCGGGGACGTTGATCTTGTTGTTATTCTTAGCAGACATGTTGATGTTCTCCTTTTCCTAAATCATCGGTTTTGTTGTTTGGGTTCTTGCTGGGTATCGCGAGCCTAGTTTGACTCGAACCATGGGGAATATTCCGCTTTTTCGCCGGAAAAATCTGCTTGTCACAGATTTGTAACGACGAAATAGCTGCCGGAGTGCTACAATAGCGTCAAATCAATCGGATGAAAAATGATGAGCGGACGACAAGGAGGAGAGGACGATGACCGAGCACCTGACAGACCCGCGGCAGGAGCTGACCCGCCTGCGGGAGGAACTGGCCGCTCTGCGGCGGGACCAGGCCCTGCTGGAGACTTTGCGGCAGCAGGAGTGGCAGTGCCGCCGGGAGGCGGAGCGGCTGCGGCAGGCCTGGGACAAGGAGCAGGCCGACGTGGACCGGCTGGAGGGGGCGAGCCTCTCCGCGCTGCTGGCCAGCCTCACCGGCCGGAAGGAGGAGCGGCTGGAGCAGGAGGAGGCGGAGGCCCTGGCGGCCCGCTTGCAGTACCAGAGCGCCCAGCGGCAGCTGGAGGAGGTGCAGCGGGAACTGGAGGCCTGCCAGGACCGCATCCGGGCCTCGGCGGATTGTCCGGAGCGGTACGAGGCCTTCCTCCGCAGCCGTCAGGAGGCGCTGAAAGCCGCGGACCCGGATCTGCGGGAGCGGATCGGCAGTCTGGAGAACCGCATCGCCGCCCTGATCGCCCGCCGCCGGGAGCTGCGGGAGGCGCTGACCGCCGGCGACCGGGTCCTGGAGCGGCTGGGCGGGGCCATTGACAAGCTGGACAGTGCCGGCGGCTGGAGCACCTGGGATCTCCTGGGCGGCGGCCTGGTGGCGGATATGATGAAGTACAGCCGCCTGGACGAGGCTCAGAATCAGATCGAAGCTCTGCGGGGCGATCTGCGCCGCTATCAGGCGGAACTGGCGGATGTGGAACGGCTGGAGCAGTTCGACGTCCGGCCCGGCGGCATGATGCAGGCGGTGGATATCTTTTTCGACAACATTTTCAGCGACTGGATGGTCCGGGATCAGATCCAGCGGTCCCAGAACGAGATGTACGGCCTGCAAAGCCGCATCCGGGGCATCCAGGACCGGATCAACGGAGAGCTGGCGGAGGCGGAGCACCAGCTCTCTGCCGCCCAGGCGGATCTGGACCGGCTGGTGTCGGAGGCCTGAAAAAAAGAAAACAGCGGACGGCAGTTTCGCCGTCCGCTGTTTTTTTGAAATAGTGCCGGTCAGCCAACGCTGCGCCAGTGCTTGTCCACGTGGTTGAGGATCTCGCAGCCGTCCTCCGTCACCAGCACCAGATCCTCCACCCGGACGCCGAACTCGCCGGGCAGATATACGCCGGGCTCGATGGAGAACACCATACCGGGCTTGGCGATCAGGTCCGTGGCGGAGCTGACGTCGCCCTTCTCATGCTCGGTCTGGCCGATGAAGTGGCCCAGACGGTGGGTGAAGAACTCCCCATAGCCGGCGGCGGCGATGTGGTCCCGGGCGGCCTTGTCCAGGTCCCGCAGGGGCACGCCGGGCCGGATCAGGGCCTCGGCCCGCTCGTTGGCCTCCCGGACCAGATCGTGGATAGCGGCGTGCTTGGCCGCCGGCTGGCCGCAGAAGAAGGTGCGGGTCATGTCGGAGCAGTACCGGTCCTTCCGGCAGCCCATGTCGATGACGATGCAGTCTCCGGCCTTCAGCCGGGTCTGGTCCGCCTCGTGGTGGGGGTCGGCGGCGTGGGCGCCGAAGGAGACGATGGGCTGGAAGGCCACGGCGTCACAGCCCTCGGCGGCGTACTGGGCGACGATGTAGTCGGCGATCTCCCGCTCCGTCATGCCCTCCCGGATGAAGGTTATGGTCCGCTCCATGACGGTGTCGTTGATGGCGGAGGCGGTGCGCATCAAGTCCCGCTCCGCCGCGTCCTTGCAGGCCCGGGCGTCGTCCACGCAGTCGGAGGCCACCACGCACCGGCACCCCGGATGGGCCGCCATCAAAGGCAGCAGGAACCGGGCCGGCCAGTCCTTGTCCACGCCCATGGGCTTTGTGCCGTCCACGTGCTGGGCCAGGATGGAGAGGTAATCGTCGGTATCGGAGAACCACACCTGCTCCCAGGGCGCCTCCGGCACCGGGAACAGACGGTTCAAAAACAGCTTGTGGTTCCCGTCCCGCCGCAGGTACAGGGCGAAAAGCCGCTCAAAGGGGTATACATAGTAGCCGGTGAGATACCAGATGCTGTCCGGGTCGGAGACGATCATCTGCTCCAGGCCCATGGCCTCCAGGGCCTCCAGAACCCGCTGGATGCGCTTTTCATACATGGTTCAGTTCTCCTCTTTCTTCAAGATCACAGTTTCCACCAGCGCCGGGGACACCAGGGCCTTCACAGTCCGCACGCCGGTCTTGAGGGACTCCACCGGCGCGAACTCGAACCGGCCGTGGGCATTGTGTCCGCCGCTGGGCAGGTTGGGGCACAGCAGGCCCTTGTAGGTCAGCATGCACCCGTCGGTGCCGCCCCGGATGGGGGAGTGGGTGGGGTGGGCGATGCCGGCGGCCTTCATGGCCGCCTCCGCCAGGGTCACGATCTCCATGTGGTCCTTGAGCACCTCATACATGTTGTAGTACTGGTCCTGGGTGTCCACCACGGCGGTGCCGGGGCCGTAGCGGCGGTCGATCTGCTCCGCGGCCTGATCCAGGGCGGCCTTGCGCTGGAGGAACCGCTCCATGCTGTGGTCCCGGACGATGTACTCCATCACGGCCTTCTCCGCCATGCCGTGCATCTCCTGGAGGTGGAAGAAGCCCTGATAGCCCTCGGTGTGGGCCGGGGTCTCCAGAGGCGGCAGCAGGCCGTTGAACTCCTGGGCGATGAGGATGGCGTTTTTCATCTTGTCCTTGGAGGTGCCGGGGTGGATGCTGAAGCCGTTGATGGTGACCACGGATTTGGCGGCGTTGAAGGTCTCGTACTCATAGTCGGTGATGTCGCCGCCGTCCAGGGTGTAGGCGAAGTCGGCGCCGAAGCCGGCCACGTCGAAGTGGTCGGTGCCCCGGCCGATCTCCTCGTCGGGGGTGAAGCCCAGGCAGAGCTTGCCGTGGGGAGCGCCCTCGGCCAGAAGCTCCTCCACCGCCTGGAGGATGATGGCCACGCCGGCCTTGTCGTCGGCGCCCAGCAGGGTGGTGCCGTCGGTGCAGACCAGATCCTGGCCCTCGAATTTTTGCAGCTCGGGGAACTTGGCGGCCTCCATGACGATGTTCTGCTCCCGGTTGAGCACCAGGTCGCCGCCGTCGTAGTGCAGCACCTGGGGCTTGACGTCCTTGCCGGTCATGTCGGGAGTGGTGTCCATGTGGGCGATGAGGCCGATGGCGGGCAGGTGCTCGCAGCCCGGCGTGGCGGGGATGGTGGCATAGACGTAGCAGGTCTCGTCGCAGCGGGCGTTTTCCACGCCCAGGCCCCGCAGCTCCTCCACCAGCAGATGGGCCAGATCGAACTGGCGCCGGGTGCTGGGGGCGGCGTCGGCGGGGGCGTGGTAGTCGCTCTCGGTATAAATTTTGGCGTAGCGGATCAGGCGGTCCACAACATTGTCCACGAGAAGTCCCTCCTTATTCTTTGTCGGACAGCAGGTTTTCCGGGTTCAGGCACTGCAGATCTTCCGGCACGAAGAGGCCGTCCTTGCGGATCAGCACGTCGTCGAACCAGATCTCGCCGCCGCCGTACTCCGGCGTCTGGATCTGGATCAGGTCCCAGTGGACGGCGGAGTGGTTGCCGTTGGAGGCGTTGTCGTAGCTGTTGCCGGGGGTCAGGTGGAAGCTGCCTGCGATCTTCTCGTCAAAGAGGATGTCGCCGATGGGCTTGGTGATGACCGGGTTGACGCCGAAGGCGAACTCGCCCACGTAGCGGGCGCCCTCGTCGATGTCGAAGATCTCGTTCATGTAGGGGGTGTTGTTGCTGGTGGCCTCCACGAT
This sequence comes from Dysosmobacter sp. Marseille-Q4140, assembly GCA_018228705.1. NCBI lineage: Bacteria > Bacillati > Bacillota > Clostridia > Eubacteriales > Oscillospiraceae > Dysosmobacter > Dysosmobacter sp. Marseille-Q4140. The sequence continues at coordinate 3,160,430 of CP073694.1, forward strand.
CTTTCCGTCCCGGAACTCCAGGCACACGTCCCGGAACAAGAAGCCGTCGTAGGGGGAGGGGCAGTTGTAGGTGATGCGGCCGTTGACGGACTCCCGGACCGGGGAGGTGTAGATCTCGCCGTCGGGGATGTTGCGGTTGCCGTGCATGCCGAAGCTGGGAATGCCCTTGATGGAGAAGGTCAGGTCGGTGCCGGGGCCCAGGATATGGACCTTGTCGGTTCGGGCCATCCACTTCTGGAGCGGCTCCATGGCCCGTCCCATCTTGTCGTAGTCCACCAGGCAGGCCCGGAAGTAGAAGTCCTCATACTCCTCCGTGGACATGCCGGCCAGCTGGGCCATGGCGTCGTTGGGGTAGCGCAGGACGGACCACTTGGTGTGGTTGCACCGCTCCGCCAGGTGGATGGGACCCCAGTAGAACTGCCGGTAGCGGCGCTGGGCCTCGTCGGAGACGTTGTGCCAGGCGCTGATGTTGGGGGTGGCGCGGATGTCGATGTAGGCGTCCATGTCCTTCATGCGCGCCAGCTCATAGGCGGCGATCTCCTCCATGTGGGCGTCGTCGGCTCCCTGGACCAGGGCGCCCTCCACGGTGTAGTCAAAGATGTGGATGAAGGGCTTGCCGCCGGCGGCGTAGGCCTCCTGGACCAGGGCCTTCATCAGGCCCGTCTCACTGCCGTGGAGCTCGATGAGGATTTTCTCACCGGCCTCCAGACCCACGGCGCTGCGGATGAGAAAGCGGGCAAAGGTGCGGATGCGGGGATCTTCCATGGCGGGAACGACTTCCTTTCTCTTGAGAATACGGGACTTGCGGTCAAGCAAAATGCCGAAAACCATTCCGGCTTCCGGCATTTTGTCAGGGACCGGCAGCCCCTGGAATTCAGTTTTCCTGATAGAGGGCCTCCAGGGAGCGCTGGGCGCTGCCCTTGGTGACGGCAGAGACGATCAAAATGGCCACCACGGAGGCGGGCACCGCCACGATGGCGCACTGCACGCCGCCGGGGGTCCCCATCAGCGTCCAGATGATGGTGGCCGCGCCGCCCACCAGGATGCCGGCAAGGCCCGCCGCAGGCGTGACCCGCTTGGAGAACAGGGCAAACAGGATGGCGGGGGTGATGGCGGCGCCGTACATGGTGTAGGCGGTCATCTGGAGCGCCAGGACGGTGGGGAAGTACAGCGTCAGGGCCACGGCGATGACGCTGAACACCACGATGGTCAGCCGCAGGACCAGCATCTTCTGACGGTCCGTGGCGTCCTTGCGGATGTACTTGACATAGATGTCGTTGGTCAGGTTGGTGGCGGAGGAGAGCAGGTAGCTGTCCGCCGTGGTGACGATGAAGGCCATGCAGGCGCACATCACCAGCGCGCCGAATACCAGGGGCAGATAATCCACAGCCACCTGGAAGATGACGTTGGAGGGCGTCTCCAGCGTGGGATACAGCTTGGCCGCCTGGGTGACGATCAGCACGATGCTGATGATGACCAGGATCTCACCGATGAACATGCCGATGTTGGACTTTTTGGCCTCGTCGCTGTTCTTGGCGGAAGCGAACCGCTGCAGCATGTTTTGGTCACCCAGCATCAGCGCCAGGGAGGGCAGGAAGTAGCCCAGCAGCTCCCAGCCGGACATGCCGCCGGTAATGGTCATCTTCTCCGGAGGCAGGGTAGCGCCCTGGGCGGAGGCTGCCGCCATCAGGATGGGGATGGCGGCAAAGAAGCCGCCCACCATCAGCAGGGCGCTGACAGCGTCGGAGTAGGCCACGGACACCAGGCCGCCGCCCACGGTGATCACGGCGATGATGATGGTGCAGATGGCCAGCGCCACGCCGTGGGAGATCTCCACACCGCTGGAAGAGCACAGCAGCACGATGATGTCCGCCGCTGCCTTCAGCTGGGTGGCCAGCACGCCCACGTAGGCCAGCATGACGCACAGGGCGGAGATGATGCTGGCGGCCTTGCCGTAGCGGGCCTCCATGATCTCCGGCACTGTGACCTTATTGGACTTGCGGACCTTTCCGGCGATGAAGTACAGCAGGATGATGCCGATGGGGGGCGCCGCGAAGGTGATGAGGCCCACCCAGGGGCCGCCGGTGTACACCACGCTGGCGGAGCCGGTGATGCCGCCGCCGCCGCACCAGGTGGCCAGCAGCGTGCCCACCAGAACGATGAAGGGGATGCGGTGGCCGCCGGTGACCATGTCGTCGGCGGTCTTGACTTTCTTGTGCGCGATGACCATGCCGTAGATCATCAGCAGGAGCAGGTACGCTCCGATGGCAATGATATAACCCATTGTGTTTCTCTCTCCTCTGTTGTGTCGATGGTGGAAAAATTTTACCGCACTGCGGAAGTAATGTCAAGAAAGGTACGGGAGGGGGCGTGCCGTCCTCCGCGCTGTCAAGGAGGCGCACAGGCCGGCGGGCATGGGGCGAAAACAGACGGGGCGGAGGGGACCGCAGGAAAAACCGGGGAGGCTGCTGCCTCCCCGGTTTCGGATCTTACACGGTCACTGGCCCAGATATTTCCGCACCAGCACTTGCAGCAACTCGTCCCGGTCGATCTTGCGGATCAGGGTCCGGGCGTTGTTGTGGTTGGTGATATAGGTGGGATCCTCGGAGAGGATATAGCCCACGATCTGGTTGATGGGATTGTAGCCCTTCTCCTCCAGTGCCTGATAGACGGTGGACAGGATCTGGTGGAGTTCCGCGTCCTTCTCCATCGCAATATTGAATTTCCGGGTAAAATCGTCCATGCAGACACCGCCTTTCTTGTGAGGCAAAGCCAGCCCCAATACAAGACCTAGTATACTCGCTTTTTGAAAGGCTGTAAAGCGTTTCCCGGGGAAATTTACAAAAGATTTTCCGCAGAGGGATGCCGCTCAGCGCAGCACGGCGCCCAGGTCCTTTTCCAGCGTCTCCAGGATGCTCTTCACGTCTGCATCCGCCGGTCCCGCAAGCGCGGGGTGCTTGCGGGGACCCATCGGCACTTGCGCGGCGGAAGTGAATTCCGCCTGGCGCCAAGGTCCCGGCAAGGCCGGGACGCTTGTACGCGCTGACGCGCGCCCCGCGGTGCGGGGGCCCCGAAGAGGCGGCGGCAGCCTCAGCGTAGCACGGCGCCCAGGTCCTTTTCCAGCGTCTCCAGGATGCTCTTCACGTCTGCATCCGCCTCTTCGCTGGTCAGGGAGCGGTCGTCGGCCCGGAGGGTCAGGCTGAAGGCCACGGACTTCTTGCCCTCGGGGATGCCGGCGCCGGTGTAGATGTCGAACAGGGCCACGTCCTTCAAAAGGCCCTTGGCGCCCTTGCGGATGCAGTCCTCCAGCGCGCCCACGGTGACGGCTTTGTCGCAGACCACGGCGATGTCCCGCTCCACGGCGGGGAACTTGGGCAGGGGCACGTACTCGGGATCGGGACCCTGGGCCTGGCTCAACTGGTCCAGGCTCAGCTCCGCGCAGTAGAACTCCGTGTCCACGCCGTAATTCCGGGCCGCCAGCGGGTGGATCTGGCCGAAGATGCCGATGCAGCTGCTGCCCGCCCAGACGGTGGCGCAGCGGCCGGGGTGGTAGGAGGCGTCGCTGGGGGCGCCGGTGGGGCCCTGGAAACGGATCTCGTCCACCCGCAGGTCCTTCAAAATGGCCTCGATGGTACCCTTCATGGCGTAGAAGTCCATATCGCCGCCGTAGGCGCCCAGGGTCAGGACCTTGCGCTCGTCGGCAAGGCCATCCTCGCCGCCGGGCAGGTAGACCCGGCCCACCTCGTAGAGCTTCACATCCTGGTTGCGGTAGTTGTAGTTCCGGGTCAGGATCTCCAGCATGGAGGGCAGAGTGGTGGTGCGCATGATGGAGGTGTCCTCACCCAGGGGGTTGAGGATCTTGAAGGACTCCCGGCGGGCGTAGTCCGCCGGCCAGAGAATCTTGTCGTACTGGGTGGGGGAGATGAAGGAGTAGGTGATGATCTCGTCATAGCCCATGGCGCGGCACACGGCGCCGCAGCGGCGCTCCAGCAGCTCCTCGGCGCCGAAGCCGCCCAGGGTGGTCTGGCCCCGCATGAGGGTGACGGGGATGTTGTTGTAGCCGTGGAACCGGGCCACTTCCTCCGCCAGGTCCGCCATGCCCTCCACGTCGCCGCGCCAGGAGGGAACGGTCACCTGATCGCCCTCCACGGTGAAGTCCAGCTTCCGGAGGATGCGGACCATCTCGTCCTTTGCCACGTCGGTGCCCAGCAGGCCGTTGATCTTCTCCGGCTCCAGCTTCAGCACCCGGGGCTGGGGCACGAAGTTCAGCACGTCGATGATGCCGTCCACCACCTCGCCGGCGCCCAACAGCTCCACCAACTCGCAGGCGCGGTTGACGGCGGGCAGGGTGTTCAGGGGATCCAGGCCCTTTTCAAACTTGGCGGAGGCCTCGGTCCGCATGCCCAGGGCCAGGGCGGTCTTGCGGATGCAGGTGCCGTCGAAGCAGGCGGACTCGAACACCACGTCGGCGGTGTCCGCCACGATCTCGCTGTTCTCGCCGCCCATGACGCCCGCCAGGCCCACGGCCCGGGTCTCGTCGGCGATGACCAGCATGTTGCCCGTCAGCTTGCGGACGTTGCCGTCCAGGGTGGTCAGCTCCTCGCCGTCGGCGGCCCGGCGGACGATGATCTTGCCGCCCTTGACATAGCGGTAGTCGAAAGCGTGCATGGGCTGGCCGTACTCCAGCATGACGTAGTTGGTGATGTCCACGATGTTGTTGATGGGGCGCACGCCCATGCTCCGCAGCCGCTCCCGCATCCACTTGGGGGAGGGGGCGATCTTCACGTTGCGGACCATCCGGGCGGTGTACCGGGGGCACAGGTCCGCGTCCGGGGTCTCCACGTCCAGAAGGTCCGTCAGCACGCCCTCGGCGCCGCCCTTGACCACGGGCTCGTGGAGCCGCAGGGGCTTGTCGAAGGTGGCCGCCGCCTCTCGGGCCAGGCCGATGACGCTGAGGCAGTCGGGCCGGTTGGGGGTGATCTCAAACTCCACCACGTGGTCGTCGGCGTTGATGACGGGCTTGAGGTCGTCGCCGGGCTTGCAGTCCTCGCGGAGGATGAAAATGCCGTCGGGGATGCAGTGGGGGAACTCCGCCTGCTGGGCGTGGAGATCGGCCAGGGTGCAGATCAGTGCCTTGTCGGTGTTGTACGCGACCATGTCACCGGCGTGAATGTTGGGCAGTGCGGTGTCGTGCGGAGCGATGTGACCGTCGCCCAGGTCCAGAGTAACGGTCCAGCCGTTTTGGTGGGGGATGACCTCCTTGACGCCGGCCGCCACCACGGGGCCGTAGATCTTGTGGCCCGGCTGGACATCGGCGGGGATGGAGGGCTTGGCCGGATCCAGAGGCTTGTAGTCGTTCAGCAGGGCGGCGGGGATGATGGCGGCGTATGGGAAGTCCCGCTCGTCCAGGCCCAGCTCGTACAGGCCGCACAGCATGCCGTTGGACTCCACGCCCCGCAGCTTGCCCTTCTCGATCTTTTTGCCGCCGGGGAGGGTGGACTTGTGCAGAGCCACGGGCACCAGATCGCCCACATGGACGTTCCAGGCGCCGGTGACGATCTGGACCGGCTGGTCTTGGGCCACGTCCACCTGGCACACCCACATATGGTCGCTGTCCGGGTGGCGCTCCATGGAGAGCACCCGGCCTACCACCACGTTGGAGATCTCGGCCCCCAGGTCCTCGGTGACCTCCACCTTGGATCCGGACAGGGTCATAGCCTCGGCAAATTCCTTATCATTGGCGTCAACGTCCACAAACTCGCTGAGCCACTTTCTGCTTAATAACATATTGAAACTCCTTCCATTGGGATGGACATTCTCAGATGACCGGCGGCTTTTTCAAGCCCCGGGAACTTCGCGCGGAGCGCGAAGAAATTCAAATCATTTTCGCCGCGGCGTGTACGTGGCGAAAATACCCCGACCTGCGCGCCCTTGGGGCGCGCGCACCAGTGACCGATGTCACTGGTGGTGGGGGAGGTCGAGGGGGAGCCTGCTCCCCTTCGAGGATCTCAGAACTGCTCCAGGAACCGCACGTCGTTCTCGAAGATCAGCCGCAGGTCGGCGATCTTGAACCGGCGCATGGCGGTGCGCTCCAGACCGATGCCGAAGGCCCAGCCGGAGTAGACCTCCGGGTCGATACCGGCCATCTTCAGCACCTTGGGGTGGATCATGCCGGCGCCCAGCAGCTCGATCCAGCCCTCGCCCTTGCAGGTGGGGCAGCCCACGCCGCCGCACTTGTGGCACTGGACGTCCATCTCGCAGGAGGGTTCGGTGAAGGGGAAGTGGTGGGGGCGGAAACGGGTCTTGGTGCCCTTGCCGTAGAGCTTTTCCACCAGCGTGTTCAGCGTGCCCTTCAGATCCGCCATGGTGACGCCCTTGTCGATGACCATGCCCTCCACCTGGTGGAACATGGGGGAGTGGGTGGCGTCCACCTCATCCTTGCGGTAGACGCGGCCGGGGGCGATGATGCGGATGGGCAGCTCCATGGAGTCCATGGCCCGGACCTGCATGGGGCTGGTCTGGGAGCGGAGCATCACCCGGCTGTCGGCATCGAAGTAGAAGGTGTCGGACCAGTCCCGGGAGGGGTGGCCCTCCTCGGCGTTGAGGCGGTCGAAGTTGTACTCCGCCAGCTCCACCTCGGGGCCGTCCAGCACGGTGAAGCCCATGGAGATGAAGATGTCCTTCAGCTCGTCCAAAGCCTGGTACATGGGATGGCGGCGGCCCAGCTTGGGAGCCTTGCCGGGGATGGTGATGTCCAGGGCCTCGTCCCGGAGCCGCTGCTCCAGGGCCGCCTCCTCCAGCTGGGCGGCCCGGGCCTCCAGGGCGGACTCCAGGTCGGCCCGGACGGCGTTGGCCAGCTGGCCCATGACGGGGCGCTCCTCGGCGGAGAGCTTGCCCATCTGCTTGAGCAAAGCCGTCAGCTCGCCCTTCTTGCCCAGGTACTTCACCCGCAGGGCGTCCAGCCCGGCGGCGTCGCCGGCGGCGGCAAAGTCCGCCAGGGCCTGTTTGCGAATGGCTTCCAGTTGTTCTTTCATATTCCTGATAACTCCTTTTCAAGGATTTCGTGATGTGAGGGGAAGGGCGGACAACAAAAAAACGCCCTCCGTCCCCGTTGGGACGAAAGGCGAAGCTTCCGCGGTACCACCCAAATTCGCATGGCTCCCCATGCGCACTTGACGCCCCGGTAACGGAGGGCACCCGTCCGTGTCTCCACGGCGGCTCCCGGGCGAACCAGGCCGGACGTTCCGCAGGTCGGCTCGCAGCCGGTGACCGACCCTCTCTTGGCGGCGTTTCACGGTCATTTTCCCGTTCATCGCTGATACAATTACCACTTATAGCACAGAAAGTTGGGAAATGCAAGAGAAAAATCCCCCCGTCGTCAATTTTTGCCGGGCGGCCGGGAGGGATTGCAAAGACAGTGCCGTTTTTTTATAATGTGTGCAGAGACGATCATGAAAAACGGAGGTGCCACCTATGAAACTGACCACATCCGCCCAGATGCGGGAACTGGACCGGCAGGCCATCGAGGACCGGGGCATCCCCTCCATCGGCCTGATGGAGCGGGCGGCGAAGGCGGTGGCCGGCGCGGCGCTGGAATTGCTGCCGGACCGGCCGGGCCGGTGCACGGCGGCGGTGCTGTGCGGCGCCGGGAACAACGGCGGGGACGGCATCGGCGCGGCGCGGCATCTGTTTTTGAAGGGCGTCCGGGTCCGGGCGTTTCTGGCGGGCAGCTATGAAAAGCTGACTCCCGACGCCCTGGAGGAGACGGGGCGCCTCAGTGAGTGCGGCGTGGAACTGGAGCCCTTCGATCCGGCGGATCCGGACCAGCGGCGCTTCGTGCTGGGGGCGGACGTGTGCGTGGACGCCCTCTTCGGCGTGGGCCTCAGCCGTCCCGTCGCCCCCGACAGCGCCTATGCCGCCGCCATCGGGTGGATGAACGAAAGCCGGGGGGCCGTGGTGGCCGCCGACATCGCCAGCGGCGTGGAGGCGGACACGGGCCGCATCCTGGGCGCCGCCGTCCGGGCGGACCGGACCGTCACCTTCACCCTGCCCAAGATCGGTCAGGCGGCGGGGGACGGGGCATTGTATTCCGGCAGGGTGGACGTCATCGATATCGGCATCCCGGCGGACCTGGTGCGCAGGCTCCGGTGCCCGGCCCAGACCGTGGAGCGGGACTTCGTCCGGGCGGCCCTGCCGCCCCGGAGGGCCGACGGCCACAAGGGCACCTTCGGCAAGGTGCTGGTGGCGGGCGGTGCCGTGGGCTATACCGGCGCGCCGTACCTCACGGCCTCCGCCGCGGTCCGGGGCGGCGCCGGGCTGGTGTACCTGGGCGTGCCGGCGGCCATCTGGGCCGTGGAGGCCGCCAAGTGCACCGGCGCCATGCCCTTCCCCCTGGAGGACAGGCACGGGGCGCTGTCCCGCAAGGCCCTGGAGGAACTGCGGGAGCGGGTGAAGGCGTGCGACGTGCTGGCCCTGGGGCCGGGCCTGAGCCGGGAGAAGGAGGCGGCGGAGCTGGCCCGGGCGCTGCTGGCGGAGACGCAGTGCCCGGTGGTGCTGGACGCCGACGGCATAAACGCCCTGGCCGGGCATATGGATGTACTGGACGCCCGGCGGGACCGGATCACAGTGCTGACGCCCCACGACGGGGAGTTCGCCCGGATCGGCGGGGACCTGACCGGCGGAGACCGGGTGGGCGCCGCCAGGGACTTCGCCGCCGCCCACGGCTGCGTGCTGGTGCTCAAGGGCCACCGGACGGTGACGGCGTCGCCGGCGGGCAACGTGCTGGTGAACACCACCGGCACCTCCGCCCTGGCCAAGGGCGGCAGCGGCGACGTGCTGACGGGGCTCATCGCCGCCCTGCTGGCCCAGGGAGCCCCGGCGGTCCAGGCGGCGGCGGGGGCCGTGTGGCTCCACGGCCGCGCCGGGGAAGTGGCGGAGGGGCGGCTCACCGCCTACGGCGCCGCCCCGGAGGACGTGGTGTCCGCCCTGCCGGAGGCATTCCGGGAGATTTTGGAGTAACGGAGGTTTTGCGGGTGCGCAAGTGGATGTGCGTACCAATGATGACCCTGTGCCTGCTGCTGGCCGGCTGCGGCGGAGCGGGCGGGGAAGCCGGGCCCGACGCGGCGTCGCTGCGTCGGCCCTACGCCGACATGGCAGGCTGCGAGATGACCGCGGAGATCGCCTGGAGCGAGGGGGAGCAGCTGTGGCAGGCGGAGGTCCTGTGCACCTACGTCCCCGGCGGGGAGACCACGGTGGAGGTGCTCTCTCCGGAGACCATCGCCGGTGTCCGGGCGGTCATCACCGGGGAGGAGCTGTCCCTGGAATATGAGGACCTGTGCCTGGGGGCCGGGACGCTCAGCTCCCAGGAGGTGAGCCCTCTTGCGTGCCTGCCCCGGCTGATGAGCGCCCTGCGGGACGGGTGGCTGCTGGAGGAGAACACCGAGGACTGGAACGGCACGCCCTGCCTGCGGCTGACCGTGGACCAGAGCGGTCCCCAGGATGGGAAGATCCTCTCCACGGTCTGGCTCCGCACGGAGGACGGCACCCCGGTCCGGGGGGAGATCGCCGTGGAGGACGAAATCATTTTGACGGCGGACTTTACGGAGTTCCTCTTTTATGATACAATGGACGCCGACGATCAGGCGGGGCAGGAGGCTTCTCCCGCCGCCTGAGAGGCACATACAGTCAGAAGGTGACCCAACAAGTATGGAAGATACGATCTTACGGCGCACCTGGGCGGAGATCGACCTGGACGCCCTGGCCCACAACTACCGCCGGGCCAGGGAGCTGACGGGGCCCGGCGTGCGGTATCTGGGCGTGGTGAAGGCCGACGCCTACGGCCACGGTGCCATCCAGGTGGCCGCCCAACTGGAGGAGCTGGGGGCCGACTACCTGGCGGTGTCCAGTCTGGACGAGGCCCGGGAGCTGCGCCACGGCGGCATCGACGCCCCCATCCTGATCCTGGGGCACACCCCGCCGGAGATGGTGCCGGAGCTGATCCGCTACCATATCACCCAGGCGGTGTCCGCCCGGGCCAAGGCGGAGGAGTACAATGCCGCGGCGTCTGCCTGCGGCGGGAGGCTGAAGGTCCACATCAAGGTGGACACCGGCATGTCCCGGCTGGGTTTCCTGGTGCGGGACGAACACTTTGACGGCGGCGTGGAGGCCATCGCCGCCTCCTGCGCCCTGCCGGGGCTGGAGGCGGAGGGCATCTTCACCCACTTCGCCGTCTCCGACGAGGACGATACGGACAGCGAGGCCTACACCCGGGAGCAGTTCGCCCTGTTCCTGCGGGTGGTGAACGCCCTGGCGGAGCGGGGGCGGACCTTCCCCATCCGCCACTGCGCCAACAGCGGCGCCCTGGCCCGGTATCCGGAGATGTACCTGGATATGGTCCGGCCCGGCATCGCCCTGTACGGCGTGGGAGACGACGCCAAGCGGCTGGGCCTGCGGCCGGTGATGACCCTCAAGTCCAGCGTCTCCACCATCAAGATCTTCGACCCCGGCACCGACATCAGCTACGGCCGCACCTACCGCGCGGCGGACAAGGCCCGCATCGGCGTGCTGCCCATCGGCTATGCCGACGGGCTGTTCCGGGGGCTTTCCAACCGTCTTGCCGTGGTGACGGACCAGGGGCCCGCCCCCATCCGGGGTCGGATCTGCATGGACATGACCATGGTGGATCTGACCGGCCTGCCCGACGTGAAGGTGGGCAGCGAGGTGGAGATCTTCGGCCGGCGCCAGAGCGTGGACCATCTGGCACAGCTGCTGGACACCATTTCCTACGAGCTGCTCTGCGCCGTCAGCAAGCGGGTGCCCCGGGTCTACCTGCGGGACGGACAGGTGGTGGAACGGGCCCTGCGCCTCCAGTAAAGTCACACTTCGCACCGCCGCCGCATAGGATACTGCGGGGCGAGGACGCCGGAATTTTACCCACTTGACGGAATAAATTCCGATCCTGCGTGGGAGAATGAAAGTGGCCTCACCGGACAGAGCATCCGGTGATGGGTACTTCATTTCGGCGGAGTGTGAACTTTGTGGATACGAGTGTCAAGCGCGGCGATATTTACTATGCCGATCTCTCCCCGGTGGTCGGCAGTGAGCAGGGCGGCGTCCGGCCGGTCCTGATCATCCAGAACGACACCGGAAACCGTTACAGCCCCACCGTGATCGCGGCGGCCATCACTTCCCAGACCGGGAAGGCCCGGCTGCCCACACATATCGACCTCCCCGTGGAACAGAGCTGCGGCCTGAGCCGGGATTCCGTGGTCCTGCTGGAGCAGGTGCGGACCCTGGATAAAAAGCGGCTGCGGGAGAAAATGGGCCATGTGGAGGAAGGCGTGATGGAACGGGTGGACCTGGCGATCGCAGTGAGCTTCGGACTGCCTCACGACCAGCTGGTCTGAGAGATGGTTCCCCTGAAAAGGGCGGCCCCTTTTCAGGGGAACGTCAGAATAAGCGTCTACCCGGCGCGGCGGCCTTCTGCCGCAAAGGCGGACAGGCCCGGCGTCGGGCGGAAAGGATGGTACATATGAAGAAAAATCGTTGGTATCTGCGGATGGCGGCCATGCTGGCGCTGAGCCTGGTGCTCAGCTGCACCGTGTCCCTGGCGGCGGAGGCCGGGTCCTCCCAGGATCCCCTGGTGACCCTCAGCTACCTCAACGACACCTTCCTGGGTCAGATCCTGGAGAAGGTGGACGCCAAGATCGCCCAGCGCAACAGTCAGATCGTCCAGCAGCTGGGCGGCCAGACCACCTCCGGCGGCACCACCACGGCCTCCGCCTTCACGGTGGTGACCCTCTCCAGCGGCCAGGTCCTCACCGGAGACATCGGCTGCGAGGTGATGCTGCGGGTGGGCACCGCCACCTGCGTGGCGCCCTCCAGTCCTGGCCTGATCGACGAGAGCGCCGCCACCACCCTGGCCGGCGGGGCCGCTCTGGTGCAGAACCACCTGTATATGATGACCGTGGAGGGACGGGGCGTCAAGGCCACCGCCGCCACCACCAAGCTGCTGGTCCGGGGAAGCTATACCATCGCCTGACCGCGTGTGGGCATACCCGCGCCCGTCTGCGCATAGGATTGCGCAGACGGGCGTTTTCGCGGAAGGGAGCGGGGGTATGGACAAGTTTCCGCTGTTGTGGAAGGAGCGGTCCGTGGGCGAGCTGACGGCGGAGCGGGAGGCGCTGTACACCTGCTTTTCCGTCCGCTGCGCCCTGCCGGGGGAGGGACTTTGGTGCGCCTGGGCCGTAGGGGACCGGGGAGAGCTGCGGCTGGGGGTCCTGGAGCCCCAGGGGGACGCGGCGGTGCTGCGGCGGCGCTTTTCCCACCGGATGACCGCCCCGGCGGGGCGGCTGCTGCGGGGAGAGGTGCGGCCCGCCTCGCCGCCGGAGGAGGCGGCGGGGGACTGGGCTCCCGCGGAGGCCGAGGCGCTGTTCCGCTCCCCCTGGCTGCGCCGCGGACTGCGGGAGGTCCCCGGCCTTCTGTGGCGGCGGGAGGGGCAGACGCTGCTGCTGGCGGTGCCCTATGACCCCCGGCGGCCGGTGCCGCTGACGGGCCTGTTCTGCTTCGCCAGGCCCTGCCGGGTTCGGGGTGAGCGGTACTGGGTGTATGCCTTTGACAGCCGGGAGCGGCCGGTGCTGTGAAAATCAGGAAAAAGATGTGCCGGACGCAAATTATGTATACCATATTAAAAAAAGGTGTGGTATAATAACGCAGAAGCGGCCACCATATGTTGCGTTCCGCCCCACCGGCGGAGCGGCCGCTTGGTCCGGGCCGCTCCGGATCGTCCCGGAGCGAGACCGCCGGCGCCCGCCGGCGAACATCGGGAGGTCAGCCATGAAATGCCCCTATTGCGGATACAGTGAGAGCAAGGTCATCGATTCCCGCCCTGCCGACGAGAACAGCAGCATCCGCCGCCGGCGGGAGTGCCTGTCCTGCGGCAAGCGCTTCACCACCTACGAGACGGTGGAGAGTTTGCCCATGGTGGTGGTGAAAAAGGACGGCAGCCGTCAGAGCTTTGAGCGGCGCAAGGTCCTGGGCGGCATGATCCGGGCCTGTGAGAAGCGGCCGGTCCCCTTGGCGGAGTTGGAGAAAATTGCCGCGGAGATCGAGCAGGACCTGCAAAACTCCATGGACCGGGAGATCAGTACCGAGATCGTCGGCGAGAAGGTCATGGAGCGGCTGCGGGCCGTGGACCAGGTGGCCTATGTGCGCTTTGCCTCCGTCTACCGCCAGTTCAAGGACATCGACACCTTCATGGCGGAGCTGAACAAGCTCCTGGCCGACAACCGCTGACAGTCACAGGACGTTCTTCACATTGAGCCGTTCCATCTCCGCCAGCAGGCGCAGCTGATCCCGCAGGTCCGCCAGCTCCGCCCGGAACTCCGTCAGTTCCCGGGTGGCGGCAAAGGCCAGGGCCCGCCGGTACATGGCCTCGGCGTCGTCCACGGCGTCGTGCTCCGTGACGATGTGGAGGTAGGTCTGCTTGCCGGACCAGTCGGCGTAGCTGTCCGCCAGGATCTCCACGGCCCGGCTCCAATCCTCCGCCTGAGCCAGGGCGTCGGCCTGCTCCACCTGGGCGCGCCAGCGGTCCGTGTGGGCGGTCATGGCGGCGCCGTTCCAGAGGGCGAAGGCCAGGATGGCCGCCAGCACCGCCAGAGGCTTGAGGTAGGCTTTCATGGCGTCGGCTCCTTTTTCACGCAGAATACAGTGCCGTCCTCGTCCAGGGTCATCAGGAACACCTCCCGGGGGGAGGCGGCCTTTTCCCGGGACAGCTGCTTTTTCAGCCACTGCTCGTCCCGGCCGCAGGCAGCGAGGTTCTGCCGGAGGAGCCGGCCGTCGTTGATGAGCACCGTGGGCAGCGTTACGTCGTCCTTGAGGTCCAGCCCCAGCTGCTGAGCGGTGGGGGGCTGCTGGGCCGTCCAGGGAAAGACCGACAGCTGGCCGGAGTTTTCCAGCACCGCGTATTTCACGTCCGCCACCCGGCTGTATCCCTGCTCCCGCAGCTCCTCCAGGAGCTCGTCCAGGGTGTAGCGGTTTTTCCGCATGGCCGACTGACAGATGCGGCCCTTTTCGATGAGAATGGCGGGCGTTCCGCAGATTAAGGCCCGGAGCCGCAAATGGTGTAAAGAGAGTTGACTTAACAGGAGTGAGAGGGACAGCAGCGTCAAAATGGGCACCACGCCCGCCAGCAGCGGGATCCCGAAGTCCTGCATGGGGACAGTGGCCAGGTCCGAGACCATCATGGTCAGGACCAGCTCGCTGGGCTCCAGCTCGCCGATCTGCCGCTTTCCCATGAGCCGCAGGCCGATCATGATGAGAAAGTACAGGATGCAGGAGCGGGCAAAGGCGGTCATCACAGGCGGTCACCTCCTGCCGGATAGTATGTGCCGGCGGGAAATTTCCATACGGGGATACGGCCCCACAGGGGCGTTTTCATATCTCACCACAAGCGCAGAAGGAAAGGAGGACTATGGGCTTGCCCATCAACAGCGCCTGGTCCTGTAATGGATAAAGCCTTTATAGGATGACGAGGAGAGGGGAGTATCGAACCACTCGGCGGATGCCCCTCCGCGCCCGCGGGGCGCGTGACACGGTCCGGAAAAACGCGGGTGACCGCGCAACAAAGGGACCGCGACCGCGGAAGGGGAAGGGACGGCTGCGCGTCCGGCCCCCGCGAAATGAAGTTTTGAATATTCAGGAGGAATTCTTTGATATGTGCGGAATTATTGGATTTGTGGGCCGGGAGCCGGCCGCCCCGATCTTGCTGGAGGGCCTTGCCCGGATGGAGTACCGGGGCTACGACTCCGCCGGCGTGGCGGTGCGCTCTGAGACCCGCGGCCTCCAGGTGAAAAAGGCCAAGGGCCGTCTCCAGGTGCTCTCCGACATGATCCACGGCGGCGCCGATCTGGAGGGCACTCTGGGCATTGGCCATACCCGCTGGGCCACCCACGGCGAGCCCAACGACGCCAACGCCCACCCCCATGTCAGCGAGAACGGCCAGATCGCCCTGGTCCACAACGGCATTATCGAGAACTATCTGGAGCTGAAGGAGCACCTGCAGAAGCTGGGCGTCACCTTCCACTCCGACACGGACTCCGAGGTGGTGGCCCAGCTGCTGGAGTTCCACTACAACGAGTGCGGCAATATGCTGGAGGCCGTGGGCCGCTGCCTGCGCCGGATCGAGGGCTCCTACGCCCTGGGCATCATCTGTGCCGACTATCCCAACGCCCTGATCGCCGCCCGGAAGGACAGTCCCCTCATCATCGGCTACGGCAAGGGCGGCAACTATATCGCCTCCGACGTGACCGCCGTGCTGAAGTACACCCGGGAGGTCACTTATATGGACGACGGCGAGATCGCCGTCCTGACCGCCGACACCGTGGATGTGTTCGACGACGAGCTGGTGCCGGTGGAGAAGAAGCACAGCCAGGTGGACTGGGACGTGTCCGCCGCCGAGAAGGGCGGCTACCCCCACTTCATGCTCAAGGAGATCATGGAGCAGCCCGAGGCCATCCGCAAGACCATCTCTCCCCGCATCCGGGACGGCCGGGTGGTGCTGGACGACCTGCACATGCCCGAGGACTACGTCCGGGAGATCTCCCGCATCTTCATCATCGCCTGCGGCTCCAGCTATCACGTGGGTATGGTCAGCAAGTACAACTGGGAAAAGCTGATGCGCCGCCCGGTGGAGGTGGTGCTGGCCAGCGAGTTCCGCTACTGCGACCCGCTGGTGGATGAAAAGACCCTGGTCATCGTCATCAGCCAGTCCGGCGAGACTCTGGACACCATGGCCGCCATGCGGGAGGCCAAGCGCCGGGGCGGCCGGACCCTGGCCATCGTCAACGTGGTGGGCTCCTCCATCGCCCGGGACGCCGACGACGTGCTCTACACCTGGGCCGGCCCCGAAATCGCCGTGGCCACCACCAAGGCCTACACCACCCAGCTGGTGCTGATGGATCTGGTGGGCCTGTACCTGGCGGAAAAGCTGGGCACCGTG
Organism: Dysosmobacter sp. Marseille-Q4140; assembly: GCA_018228705.1. Taxonomy (NCBI): domain Bacteria; kingdom Bacillati; phylum Bacillota; class Clostridia; order Eubacteriales; family Oscillospiraceae; genus Dysosmobacter; species Dysosmobacter sp. Marseille-Q4140. Next base: position 3,176,427 of record CP073694.1, read on the forward strand.
GATCCCAAGGAGTACGACACCATCGTCTCCCAGGTCCAGACCCTGCCGGACCTGATGCAGCAGTTCCTGGACCACACCGAGGACATCCCCTATTTTGCCTCCCGGTACTTCAATCACAACTCCATCTTCTTCATCGGCCGGAACCTGGACTACGCCATGGGCCTGGAGGGCTCCCTGAAGCTCAAGGAGATCAGCTATATCCACTCCGAGGCCTACGCCTCCGGCGAGCTCAAGCACGGCACCATCTCCCTGATCGAGGAGGGGACACTGGTGGTGGCCCTGGGCACCTACGCGCCGCTGTTCGACAAGGCCATGAGCAACGTGGTGGAGGTGAAGGCCCGGGGCGCCGAGGTACTGGCGCTGACCACCGAGGCCTTCCGGTCCAAGATGGAGAAGAACGCCGACGCCATCATCGCCGTGCCGGAGGTGCATCCGGTCCTGCAGCCCTCCCTGGGCGTGGTGCCGCTGCAGCTGTTCTCCTACTACGTGGCGCTGCAGCGGGGCTGCGACATCGACAAGCCCCGGAACCTGGCAAAGTCCGTCACGGTGGAATAAGCCGAAGGCCGCAGCGCCACAGCGCGCCGGATGGCGCGTCAAGCGTTTTGCGAAGCAAAACCTTGAAATCGGGCGAATTCACTTCGGCCGATTTGAGTTCCATGCGGGGTCCCCGCAAAAGCGGCGCTTTTGTGGGGCGCGCTGCAGCGGGGCTGCGACATCGACAAGCCCCGGAACCTGGCAAAGTCCGTCACGGTGGAATAAGCCGAAGGCCGCAGCGCCACAGCGCGCCGGGTGGCGCGTCAAGCGTTTTGCGGAGCAAAACCTTGAAATCGGGCGAATTCACTTCGGCCGATTTGAGTTCCATGCGGGGTCCCCGCAAAAGCGGCGCTTTTGTGGGGCGCGCTGCAGCGGGGCTGCGACATCGACAAGCCCCGGAACCTGGCAAAGTCCGTCACCGTGGAGTAAGCCGAAGGCCGCAGCGCCACGGCGCGCCGGGTGGCGCGTCAAGCGTTTTGCGAAGCAAAACCTTGAAATCGGGCGAATTCACTTCGGCCGATTTGAGTTCCGTGCGGGGCCCCCGCAAAAGCGTCGCTTTTGTGGGGCGCGCTGCAGCGGGGCTGCGACATCGACAAGCCCCGGAACCTGGCAAAGTCCGTCACCGTGGAGTAAGCCCAAAAGCCGCCCGCGTTTTCTGCGCGGGCGGCTTTTTGCATCGTTTTCGCATCTTTTCCCTGGAAATCTCCGCCGGAGAGGCGTCTGCGGTTGACAGGGAAAAGCGGCTATGATAATATGTAAACCAGTTCCAATGAGGGCTCTCCTCCGGGAGAAGCCCTTTTTTTCAGGCGCGCAGCGTCGAATGATGACGAAAGGACACGGAAGAGCATGAGAAAAAAGCGAATTCTGGCAGCGCTGACCGCCCTGGCCCTGTCGGCGGGGCTGACGGCAGTACCGGCGAAGGCCGCCTTCACCGACACCGCCGGCCACTGGGCCGAGGGGGCCATTACCAAGTGGAGCGAGCAGTACGGCATCATCAACGGCTATGAGGACGGCACCTTCCGGCCCGACGCCTCCATCACCCGGGGCGCCTTCGCCGGTATTCTGGACCGCTTTTTGAAGTACCAGGCCGTCTCCCCGGCGGAGACCTTTTCCGACACCGCCGGGACCTACTGGGAGCAGCAGATCCTCAAGCTCCACGCAGCGGGCGTGTATCTGGGCAACAACGGCCAGGCTCTGGCCGGGGACACCATCACCCGCCAGCAGGCGGTGACCATGATCGCCCGGGCCTTCGGCGTCACCGGCACCTCCACGGCGCTGCCCTACACCGACGCCGCCGATATCGCCTCCTATGCTCAGGCGCCGCTGGCGGAGATGACCGCCCGGGGCTACATCACCGACTGTGCCGACGGCCGCTTCCGTCCCACGGAGCCCATCACCCGGGCGGAGATCGTCAACATCCTCAACAACATGGTCACGGTGCTGGTGCAGACCTCCGCCGTCTACTCCGCTCCGGTGGAGGGGACGCTGATGATCAACGCCAGCGAAGGCGCCTATTTAAAAGGTATGTCCATCTCCGGCGATCTGATCGTGGCGCCGGGCGTCACCGGACCTGTGGTGCTGGAATATGTGACCGTGGGCGGCACGGTTCGAAACTTCAGCAATGTGGAACTCACCGTTATCGCCGATACCTCCAAGCCGGAGCAGACCCCCGGCGGGTCCACCGGCCAGCAGCCGTCCGCCGGCATCCAGCCCAGTGAGGTCTACACCCCCTCTCCCACCACCGGGGAGTACATCACATACAGCGGCAAGCAGTACCCGGTCTATGCGGGCGTGGAGCCCAACCGCTTTGCCCAGAACGACTTTATCTGGGATCCGGTCCATCCCGACCGGCTGATGTACGTGGGCGGAGCCTGTTCCACCAGCTTCGGCATCGACGTGTCCGCCTACCAGAACCGGGAGTGTGAGAACAACACCATCGACTGGCAGGCCGTCCGCAACGACGGCGTGGAGTTCGCCATGGTCCGCATCGGCCTGCGGGGCACCTCCACCGGTGCCATCCATGCCGACGCCTTCTACAAGCAGAACATCGAGGGCGCCATGGCGGCGGGGATCCAGACCGGCGTGTACTTCTTCGCCCAGGCCATCACCGTGGAGGAGGCCATCGAGGAGGCGGACTTCGTACTGAGCCTGCTGGAGGGCCACCAGATCAACGGCCCCGTGGCCTACGACTGGGAGATGCACGACTCCAGCTACCGTGTCTACGGCACCACGCCGGAGATGGCCACCGCCTGCGCCATTGCCTTCTGCCGGCGGATCGAGGAGGCCGGCTACAAGGCCATGGTCTACGCCGGGCAGTACGTCAGCTATGTCAAGTACGACCAGGGCGCCCTGGCGCCGTACCTGAGCTGGTATCCCGAGTACAAGAGCGCCTCTTCCGAAAAGCTGTACCCGACCCTCTACTACCGGATGGACTACTGGCAGTTCTCCAGCAGCTGCGCCATCGCCGGCATCGGCGACGGCAGGACCACCAAGGTGGACGCCAACATCCGCTTCAACTGGTGAGTGCGAACAGACAGCGCCCGGAGGCATCGCCTCCGGGCGCTGTTCACAAAAGGGAAGGGGAGTGGTTACTTGCGGTTCTCCTTCTGATTGCGGTTCTCCTTCTGGGGCTGCTGGTTCTGGGTGCGGTTTTCCTTCTGGTTGTTGTTCCGGTTCTCGTTGGGCATGGGGACACCTCCTTTCGCCTGTTTGAGTACGGATGTATTCTGGCCGGACCGGCGGAAAATATTCACCTTCCAGGAAAAAAATATGGTTGACAAACGGCACTGTCCCTGGTATACTAAATCAGCAAAACAAAGAAGGCTGATCGCATCCGCCTCACCTCCCGCCCAAGGCAAAGAGGTCAACAACGTCGTTATCAGACCGCCGTACAGGTGGTTTGTTGTTGCGCGGATGCCAAGGATGGTATCCGCGTTTTGTGATTTTTGAATGGAGGTGCTTCGACCATAGCTAAGTTAGTGCATGAACTGAACGAGGACATCCGCGACAGGGAGATCCGTCTGATCGGTGAACAGGGCGAGCAGCTGGGCATCATGTCCTCGGCAGAGGCTCTGAAGATCGCCGATGAGCAGGGTCTGGACCTGGTGAAGATCTCGCCCCAGGCCGTTCCCCCGGTCTGCAAGCTGATGAATTACGGCAAGTTCCGGTTCGAGCAGAGCAAGCGGGAAAAAGAGGCCAGAAAGAACCAGCATGTGGTGGAGATCAAGGAGATCCGGATGTCTCCGGGGATCGACGTTGGAGACTTCAACACGAAGCTCAAGAACGCGCAGAAGTTCATCGCCGACGGCAACCGGGTCAAAGTGTCCGTTCGTTTCCGGGGCCGCGAGATGGCGCACACCGACATTGGCCGGGATCTGCTGGAGCGCTTTGCCGCTGAATGTGCCGAGACCGCCAATCTGGACAAGAGTCCCAAGCTGGAGGGCCGGATGATGTCCATTTTCCTCTCTCCCAAGCCCAACAAATAATACCTGAGATTTTCAAACACACGGAAGGAGCTATTACGATGCCTAAGCTGAAGACCCATAGCGGTGCAAAGAAGAGATTCAACCTCACCAAGACCGGCAAGGTCAAGCGCGCCAAGGCCTTTAAGAGCCACATCCTCACCAAGAAGGACACCAAGCGCACTCGTCGTCTGCGCGCCGGCGGTTATGCGGACGTGACCAACATGGACGCCGTCCGCAAGATGATCCCCTACAAGTAAGATAACGAGACGTTTCAAATAGGAGGCTTTTACAATGGCTAGAGTTAAAGGCGCGATGATGACGCGCAAGAGAAGAAATAAGACCCTGAAGATGGCCAAGGGCTACTGGGGTTCCAAGTCCAAGCATTTCCGCGTTGCCAACCAGGCGGTGATGAAGTCCCTCAGCTACGCCTACACCGGCCGCCGGCTGAAGAAGCGTGACTTCCGCTCCCTGTGGATCACCCGGATCTCCGCCGCCTGCAAGCTCAACGGCATGAACTACTCCAGCTTCATGCACGGTTTGAAGGCCGCCGGCATCGAGATCAACCGCAAGATGCTCTCCGAAATGGCCATCAGCGATCCCGCCGCTTTCACCCAGCTGACCGAGATCGCCAAGAAGGCGTAAGTCCATACCGTGGCGTTTCATGCCCCGTCCCTGTATTGGGGCGGGGCATTTTCTGCGCAATGAAAAGCGCGCTCCCCCGGCGGGGGAGCGCGTTCGTTATTTTATGCCTGGGGCGCCGTGCAGAAATAGGGGCCGCAGCTGTCCTCGTGCGTGTGGGCGTAGGTCCAGGTGAAGTCCTTGTCCACCACGTACCAGTCCGCGCCGATGAGGCTGTCCTGCTCCGGCGGCAGGTCCGCCGGACCGCTGACGCGCCGCACCAGAGGCGCGCCCTCCGGCGGGTACTCATAATAGAAGAGGTACAGTTCCTCTCCGGCATGCTCCGCCAGGGCTTTTTGGGCGGCGTCCCCGGTCAAGTGGGGGACCAGCTCCCAGGAGAACAGGTGCCAGAGGAAATTCCCCTCCGCCAGCACCCGCTCGCCCAGGTCCTTTTCTGGCACGCCGGCGGCGAAGGTGTCCAGCCAGCGGTTTTTCACCGTCTTGATCTCCGTGGGAAAGGGCTCCACCCAGGGCACCATGGTGCCCACGCACCGGTGGATGGGCTGGCCCAGGTCGTAGAACTTGGCCTCGTAGTCGGTCATGATGCCCACGGGTCCGTTGGCGTGGAGGTCCCAGGATACCTCGGACAGCTCGAACCCGAACCGGGGCAGCTCCTCCACGGAGAACTCGAACAGAGGGCGGTTGTCGGTCTTGAAGTGGATCTGGCCGCCCTCCTTCAGCACCTGGCGGTACAGCCGCAGAAAGTTGCCGTGGGTCAGCCGCCGCTTGGCGTGGCGGTTGCTGGGCCAGGGGTCGCAGAAGTTGATGTAGATGCGGTCCACCTCGCCGGGGGCGAAGAAGGCCGGCAGCTGGTCAGCGTTGGCGTCCACGAAGAAGGTGTTGGTGAGCCCGGCGCTGACGCACCGCTCCATGGCCACCACCATGGCGTCCGGCACCATCTCCACCGCCAGATACAGCACGTCCGGCGCCGCGGCGGCGGTGCCGGCGGTGAAGCGGCCCTTGCCGCAGCCCAGCTCCAGCCAGACTTCCTTTGCCTGGGGCATCAGGTCCCGCCAGTGCCCCCGCCGGTCGTAGGGATCCCGGATCAGACGGTCGCCGCAGCGCTCCATCCGGGGGATCAGGTTCTTTTTCTTTCGCATCCGCATAAGGGGCCCTCCCAGGTCCGCGCGCCGGCGGAGCAGGGGAGGGGAACCCTCCCGGCCCGCCGGCGGTGAGATCGTCATATTCCACAAGAACTTGTGGTGTCCCGCCTATTCTACCACAGGAACCGGACGGTGTAAATGGATTTTTCCGCCCCGCACCCCTGTTGCCGGCGGGCTTTGCGGGAGGCATCCTGTTAATACCTTAACAAAATTGTATAAAATTTAACGAGTATTTTGTCGGAAGTGTAAAAAAGCAAAAAACAGGGGGTCCGGCAGCAATTTAGACTTGATAAATGGATTACGGCCACCTATAATAGACATTGTGAGTAAATTAGCAATGTCGGCGTTTGCTCTCGATTTCCCCTGCAGAACCCCGGAAAACCAATGGCATGAACCAGTCCATTTAAAATGAAACAAAATACAGGAGGAATTATCATGAAGGTTGCTATTTTTGGCGCTGGCACCATGGGCAGCGGCATCGCGCAGGTCTTTGCGGCCAAGGGCCACACCGCCCTGATGTATGCGAGCTCCGTCGCTTCCGCTCAGAAGCACAAGGACAAGCTGGCTGCGTCTCTTGCCAAGCGCGTGGCCAAGGGCAAGATGACCCAGGAGGCCGTGGACGCTCTGCTTGCCAACGTGCTGGTGGAGGAGAAGTCCGCCTGCGCTGACGCCGATCTCATCATCGAGTGCGTCAAGGAGGACATGGCCACCAAGAAGGCGCTGCTGGGCGAGCTGGATGCCATGTGCAAGCCCGAGGCCATCTTCGCCACCAACACCTCCTCTCTGTCCGTCACCGAGATGGGCAACGGCCTGAATCACCCCGTCATCGGCATGCACTTCTTCAACCCCGTGCCCAGCATGAAGCTGGTGGAGATCATCCGGGGCGCCAACACCACCCAGGAGACCTTCGACTTCATCTACAACCTGTCCAAGGAGATCGGCAAGGACCCCGTTGAGGTCGCCGAGGCTCCCGGTTTCGTCGTCAACAAGATCCTGATCCCCATGATCAACGAGGCCGTTGGCCTGGTGGAGACCGGCGTCGCCTCCGTCGAGGACATCGACAAGGCCATGCAGCTGGGCGCCAACCATCCCATGGGCCCCCTGGCTCTGGGCGATTTCATCGGCCTGGACGTGTGCCTGGCCATCATGGAGACCCTGTACAACGAGACCGGCGATTCCAAGTATCGTCCTGCCCTGCTGCTGCGGAAGATGGTCCGCGGTGGCCTGCTGGGCCGCAAGACCGGCAAGGGCTTCTACGATTATTCCAAGTAAACCGCCTCAGCAAAGAAGTAAAGGAGTAAATGGTAATGGATTTTCATCTGACAAACGAGCAGTTGATGCTCCGTAAGATGTACCGGGAGTTTGCCGAGAATGAGGTCAAGCCCCTGGCCGAGGAGATCGACGAAGAGGAGCGCTTCCCCATGGAGACCGTGGAGAAGATGGCGAAGCTGGGCATGATGGGCATCTACTTCCCCAAGGAGTACGGCGGCGCCGGCGGCGACGTTCTGTCCTATGCCATGTGCGTGGAAGAGCTGGCCAAGGTCTGCGGCACCACCGCCGTCATCGTCTCTGCCCACACCTCTCTGTGCTGCGCCCCCATCTTTGAGCACGGCACCGAGGAGCAGAAGCGCAAGTATCTGCCCGACCTGCTCTCCGGCCGCAAGATCGGCGCCTTCGGCCTGACCGAGCCCAACGCCGGCACCGACGCCTCCGGCCAGCAGACCACCGCCGTGCTGGAGGGCGACCATTACGTCCTCAACGGCTCCAAGTGCTTCATCACCAACGGCAACGTGGCCGACACCTTCGTGGTGTTCGCCATGACCGACAAGTCCAAGGGCAACCACGGCATCTCCGCCTTCATCGTGGAAAAGAGCTTCCCCGGCTTCTCCACCGGCAAGCACGAGAAGAAGATGGGCATCCGCGGCTCCTCCACCTGCGACCTGATCTTTGAGGACTGCATCGTCCCCAAGGAGAACTTGCTGGGCAAAGAGGGCAAGGGCTTCAAGATCGCCATGATGACCCTGGACGGCGGCCGTATCGGCATCGCCGCGCAGGCCCTGGGCCTGGGCGAGGGCGCCGTGAACGAGGCTGTCAAGTACACCAAGGAGCGCGTGCAGTTCGGCAAGCGCCTGAGCCAGTTCCAGAACACCCAGTTCCAGCTGGCCGACATGCACTGCCGTATGCAGGCTGCCCAGTATCTGGTCTATGCCGCCGCCATGAAGAAGCAGCTCCATGAGGATTATTCCATGGACGCCTCCATGGCCAAGCTCTTCGCGGCTGAGGCTGCCTCCGACGTTACCCGCCGCGCCGTCCAGCTCTTCGGCGGCTATGGCTACACCCGTGAGTATCCCGTGGAGCGCATGATGCGCGACGCCAAGATCACCGAGATCTACGAGGGTACATCCGAGGTCCAGCGCATGGTCATCGCCAGCCACCTGGGCGTGAAGTAACATAGGAGGTAAAGGTTAAAATGAAGATCATTGTTTCTATCAAGCAGGTTCCCGATACCTCCGGCAAGGTGGCGGTGAATCCCGACGGTACGCTGAACCGTGCGTCTATGCAGACCATCACCAACCCCGACGACATGAACGCCCTGGAGGCCGCCCTGAAGCTGAAGGACGCCACCGGCTGCAAGGTCGTCGTGGTCACCATGGGTCCCGCCCCCGCTGCCGGCATGCTGCGTGAGGCTCTGGCCATGGGCGCCGACGAGGCCGTCCTGGTGTCCGCCCGCGAGTTCGGCGGCTCCGATACCTACGCCACCTCCCAGATCCTGGCCGCCGCCATCAACAAGATCGGCGTGGAGGCCGACGATATCGTCATGTGCGGCCGGCAGGCCATCGACGGCGACACCGCTCAGGTCGGTCCCCAGATCGCCGAGAAGCTGCATCTGCCTCAGGTGACCTACGCCGCCGAGATCGTCAAGGACGGCAACACCATCACCGTCAAGCGCATGCTGGAGGACGGCTACATGACCATCAAGGTCCAGACCCCCTGCCTGATCACCTGCATCAAGGAGCTGAACACTCCTCGTTACATGAGTGTCGGCGGCGTGTTCGAGGCCTATGGCAAGCCCCTGACCACCTACGATTACGAGGCTCTGAAGGACGATCCTCTGATCGACGCCACCACCATCGGCCTCAAGGGCTCTCCCACCAACATCTTCAAGAGCTTCACCCCGCCCCAGAAAGGTGCCGGCATGATGCTGGAAGGTGCGGACAAGGCCACCTGCGAGCAGCTGGCTGAGATCCTGGCCAAGAAGCACATCATCTGAGAAGGGGGAGAGAAACGATGTCTAATTTCAACAGTGCTGATATCGCTGCTTTCAAGGACGTATGGGTGTTCTGTGAGCAGCGCGAGGGCAAGCTGATGCCCACCGATTTCGAGCTGATCTCCAAGGGCCGCGACCTGGCCAACGAGCTGGGCGTGAACCTGTGCGGCCTGCTGCTGGGCGGCGAGGGGATCGAGAGCGTTGCCAAGGAGCTGGGCGGCTACGGCGCCGACAAGGTGATCGTGTGCGAGAGCCCGCTGCTGGCTGTGTACAACACCGACGCCTATGCCAAGGTCATCTGCGACGTCATCGAGGAGATGAAGCCCGAGGCCTTCCTGATCGGCGCCACCAATATCGGCCGTGACCTGGGCCCCCGCTGCGCCGCCCGTCTGCACACCGGCCTGTGCGCTGACTGCACCCACCTGGACGTGGATGTGGCCAACTACATCCAGTTCCTGCGTGAGTCCTCCACCCTGGACGTGGACAACACCAAGTGGGACATGGAGGACCGGAACCTGAAGATGACCCGTCCCGCTTTCGGCGGTCACCTGATGGCCACCATCATCTGCCCCCGCTTCCGTCCCTGCATGGCGACGGTGCGTCCGGGCGTCATGAAGAAGAACCCCTTCGATCAGGCCAAGGCCGACGCCTGCGAGATCGTCAAGCCCGCCTTCTCCCTGACCGAGGCCGACATCCACACCGAGGTCACCGAGGTGGTCAAGGCCGCCAAGAAGCTGGTGGACCTGATCGGCGCCGACTACATCGTGTCCGTTGGCCGCGGCATCAGCAAGGATGTCGAGGGCGGCATCAAGCTGGCTGAGGAGCTGGCTGAGGTGCTGGGCGGCGTCGTGGGCGGCTCCCGTGCCACCATCGACTCCGGCTGGCTGTCTGCCGACCACCAGGTGGGCCAGACCGGCAAGACCGTGCATCCGAAGGTGTACATCGCTTTGGGCATTTCCGGCGCCATCCAGCACAAGGCCGGCATGCAGGATTCCGAGTGCATCATCGCGGTGAACAAGAACGACACCGCTCCCATCTTCGAGATCGCCGACTACGGCATCTGCGGCGACCTGTTCAAGGTCACTCCCATGCTGATCGAGGCCATCAAGGCCGCCAAGGCTGCCAAGTAAATTCCCTTTACAAAGCCTGAAAGCGGGCCGTTCCAAACGGAACGGCCCGCTTTTTGCGGGATGTGCGGCAGTACCCGATAAAGACGCGAAAAAAGCTGTAACGAATGCACAGCCCCGTCAACTAACAGACAGAACGGAGGTGATGGAACATGGCCCACCGGGGGGAGGACCTCTATGAGCAGCACGCACAGAGCGTGTACCGGTATCTGTTTTCCCTGTGCGGAGAGGCGGACACGGCAGAGGAACTGACCCAGGAGACCTTTTGTCAGGCGCTGCGGGGATTGGATACCTTCCGGGGCGACTGCACGCCTCTGGTGTGGCTGTGTGCCATTGCCAAGCGGCTGTGGTTTGCAGAGTGCCGGCGCCGCCAGCGGGCGTCGCCGCCGGAAGAGGAGGCGCTGAGCCGGCTGGAAGCCCCGGACGATCCTGCGGCAGAGCTGGAGAGCCGGGAGGAACGGATGGCCCTGTACCGGGCCATGCAGCGGCTGGATCCGGAGACCCGGGAGGTCATTTATCTGCGCCTGGCAGGCGAGTTCTCCTTCCGGGAGATCGGGGACCTGCTGGGCCGCAGCGAGGTATGGGCCCGGGTGCGCTTTTACCGGGGCAAGGAGGCCCTGGCGCGGAAAATGGGAGGTGACGGACATGGAGGGCAATAAACTGGACTGCTGCGTGGTGCGGGATCTGCTGCCCGCCTATGTGGAGGAGCTGACGGAGCCGGAGACGGCGGAGCAGGTGCGGTCCCATCTGGCGGAGTGCGCCGCCTGCCGGGAGATGGAGGCCCATATGCGGCAGGCTGTCCCCCTGCGGCAGGCGCCCCGGCGGGCGCTGCGGTTCCTCAGGCGGGTCCGGCGCACCCGCTTGATCGCCGCGCTGCTGTCCACGCTGGTGGCGCTGTGGTGCTTGTGGTGGCTCTATGACCGGGAGTACCACTATCCCGATACGGAGGCCGGCTGGCTGGCGGCCGTGGAGGACTACATCCCCTCACCGGCGGAGAGCACCAGCTCCCACCGCATCGAGCCGGATACGCCCCTGCGGGTCCTGGCTGCCCGGACGCGGGGCAATGAGCTGTACGTGGCCTATGCCGCCGACAACGCCGACCGGGTCCATGGTGTGGTCCGCCTGGAGAGAGGGTGGAACGGGAAGTACCGGACTCTGAGCGCCTCCATGGACCCCTTCCCCTATACGGCGGGGGTGCTGGAGACGGAGCTGACGGCAGGCGACGGGACGGTGATCTATCTGCTGGCGGGAGACGCCTGCCGGGAGATCTACGGCATCCGGGTCACCTGGTACATGGCGCTGAACGGTGCCAAGACCCTGTCCCCCTATGAAAAGACCTATCCGGTGACGGAGCCGGATTTTCTGTGGCTCCTGGGGGAAGCGGAGCTGAAAAAAGACCTGGGCATCCCGGAGGAGACGGAGGCCCGGGCGGCGTATACACAGATCGCGCTGCTGGACCGGGAGGGCCGGGACGTGACGGAGGAGTACCGGGACGATTCCGTGCAGGACAACTGGGGCGGCGGCAAGGGGACGGCGGAGCTGTTTTTGCTGAACGCGTACATGGGCATCGCGGCCCTGCTGGGTGTGGTGTTCGTGCGGTACTTCCTCCGCCGGGACTGAAGAGAAAAGAGCCCCTGCCGGACCGGCAGGGGCTCTTTTGATGGAACGGCTCAGCCGCCGCCGGTCAGTACCATGTACACGCCCACGGCGCACAGCAGCACCGCCACGTACCGCTGAAAGCGGCCCTTGTCCATGCCGCGGATGAAGCGGCGGGCGGCGTAGGTGCCCAGCACCATGCACCCGCCCATGGCAAGGCCAATCAGCAGCGCCCGCCCGTCCAGGGCGGAGAGCTTGCTGTAAACGAAGATCTTGAGGATGTGCATGGCGGTGGCGGTGGCCGCCTCGCTGGCGATGTAAGCCACCGGCGGCAGGTCCAGGGACAAAAACACCGCCGCGCCGATGGGCCCGCCGCTGCCGCACAGACCCGACAGCCCGCCGGTCAGGGCGCCGCCCACCAAAAGCGTTCCCCTGCCCCGGGGCAGCTCCTTCTTCAGCGCCAGCTTCAGCACCACCAGCAATATCAGCGCCGCGCCCACAAAGCGGCTGACCGCCTCCGGCGGCAGCAGGGTGAAGCCCAGGGCGCCCAGGGCCGCCAGGGGCAGGGCCGTCAGAGAGAAGAGCCCCGCCTCCCGCCAGCGGATCTGACTCCAGCCGGCGCTCATCCGGGCGATGTTGCCCATCAGCTGGGCGATGGTCAGCACCGGAACCGCCGTCCGGGCGCCCACGCAGGCCGAGGCCACCGGCAGCAGCAGGAGAGACCCGCCGAAGCCCGCGGCGCCGGAGATCATGGCCGCCAAAAAGCTGCCGCCGAGCAGAATGAAGAGCTCCAAGAGACCGCCTCCCAACATCAGCAGGGGAGGGGCGTATCCCTCCCGTCCGGCCCGATGATACGCCCTGGCGGCGGCGAAGTCAAGGAAAAGCGCCCCAAGCGGGCCGGGCGGAAAAAAACGTCCCCGTCCGCCAGGAAGGCGGGCGGGGACGCGCATCAGGCGCTCAGACGGCGCAGGCCGGCGGTGTCGGTGAGCTCCACCGCGCCCCGGGACAGGCGCACCAGCCCCTCGCTCTGGAAGTAGCGCAGCATCCGGGTCACCACCTCCCGGGCGGTGCCCAGGTGGGCGGCGATCCGCTCGTGGGTCAGCTCCAGGCGGGCGGAGCCCTCCAGAGCGCTCTCCTCCAGCAAAAAGGCCGCCAGCCGCCGGTCAAAGCTGTGCCACATGACCTGCTCCATCAGCCACATCACCTGGGAGAACCGCTCCGCCATCAGTGTGTTGGTGTAGTTGGCCAGGGGGGCCGAGGCCTCCATGACGGAGCGGTACACCTCCGGCGGGATCAGGAAGAACTCCGTGTCCTTCTCCGCCTCCAGGGCGATGTCCAGCTGCAAAGAGCCCATGGCGCAGGCGGCGGAGAACAGGCAGATGTCCCGCTGGAACAGGCGGTAGAGGGTGATCTCCCGCCCCTCCTCCGAGAGGATATAGGCCCGCAGCTGCCCCTCCCGGACCACCAGCAGCCCCAGACAGTCACCGCTGCCCCCGTGGAGCAGGGTGCCGCGCTTGGCAAAGCGCACCGCAGCGGCAGCGGTGAGGGTCTCCCGCTGCTGTGCCGTCAGTTTGTCCCAGATGGGAAATCCTCCGGAAAGTTCCATTCTGCCGCCTCCTTTTTTCATGGAGCCAGTATAGCGGAATTTGCATGGGATGTCAAAAGGTGATATCATCACAGAAGATTCCGGCTTCATCGGATATACTGAACACACTCCCCCGGCGCCGCCGGGGAATTCCAAACAGGAGGACCACATCATGCGCCAGATCGAATCATTCCTGCGGATTTGCTCCGCGTTATTTGCCGCTGCGGGAAGGGAGCGGTGAGATGCAGTACCTGATCTCCTTTCTGGAGGGCGTCATTACCTTCATTTCGCCCTGTCTGCTGCCCATGCTGCCGGTGTACGTGTCCTACTTCACCGGGGGAGGGCAGCGGAGCACCCGGCGGACCCTGACCAACGCCCTGGGCTTCGTGCTGGGCTTCACCGCCGTGTTTGTGGCCATGGGCGCCCTGGCGGGCACCGTGGGCGGCTTCCTCAAAAGTCACCAGACGGCGGTGAACATCGTCTCCGGCCTGATCGTGATTTTCTTCGGCCTCCACTTCCTGGGCCTTGTGAAGGTGAACCTGTTCCGGGGCAGCAGCCGGAGCGTGGACACCCGGGACCTGGGCTTCTTCTCCGCCATGCTGTTCGGCGTCATCTTCTCCGTGGGCTGGACCCCCTGCGTGGGGGCCTTCCTGGGATCGGCGCTGATCCTGGCCTCCCAGCGGGGCCATGTGCTGGAGGGCATGGGGATGCTGCTGGTCTACTCCCTGGGCCTGGGGATCCCGTTTTTGCTCAGCGCGCTGCTGATCGACCGGCTGAAATCCGCGCTGAATTTCATCAAGAGCCACTACGGCGTCATCAACAAGATCTGCGGCGGACTGCTGATCGCCATCGGTGTCCTGATGGCCACCGGCACCATGGGCCGTCTGCTGAACCTGCTGAGCTGAGGAGGAATGGACATGCGAGGAAAAAGAGCGCTCTTTTTGATTTTGCTGGCGCTGGTGCTGGTCATGGGCGGCGCCTATGCGCTGTACGGCCGGCTGTCCGCCGGAGTGGATGCCGGGGCTTTGGCGGCACAGGAGACGGAGGAGGCCGGTCAGGCCGATGAGACGGAGGAGCAGCCCCTGGCGCCGGACTTCACCGTCTACGACGCCGAGGGCAACGCCGTCCGGCTCAGCGACTACGCGGGAAAGCCGGTGGTGCTGAACTTCTGGGCCAGCTGGTGCGGCCCCTGCAAGAGCGAGATGCCGGACTTTGACGCGGCTCATCAGGAGCTGGGGGAGGACGTCCAGTTCCTGATGATCAACATGACCGACGGGTCCCGGGAGACCGTGGACACCGCCTCGGCCTATGTGGCAGAGCAGGGCTTCACCTTCCCGGTGTTTTACGACACGGAGAGCGAGGCCGCCCTGGCCTACGGGGCCTATTCGCTGCCCACCACCTACTTCATCGACGCCGAGGGCTACGCCGTGGCCCGGGGCGTGGGCGCCCTCAGCGCCGAGGCGCTGCAGCAGGGGATCGACATGATCCTGCCGTAAGGGTCCGCATCCGGATTCTGCCAGTGCTGACAACAGCCGCGCGCCTGCCGGAAGATTTTTCCGACGGGCGCGCGGCTGTCATTCTGCTTTGAGAGAAGAGACGGAGCTCTCTCCGCGCATTATAAAAATTTGCGGATGTCCACGGCCAGCCGCTCTTCCAGCTGGATCAGCCGTTTGGCGATGTCCTTGGAGACCTCATCCGCCGCTTTGTATTGATTGAGGTACTGGTTCAGCGATTTGACGCCCATATTGCAGCCGTCCGTAATCAGCTCCGCGATGGTCTGATCCGAGTTGTC
This sequence comes from Dysosmobacter sp. Marseille-Q4140, assembly GCA_018228705.1. Taxonomy (NCBI): domain Bacteria; kingdom Bacillati; phylum Bacillota; class Clostridia; order Eubacteriales; family Oscillospiraceae; genus Dysosmobacter; species Dysosmobacter sp. Marseille-Q4140. The sequence continues at coordinate 3,191,574 of CP073694.1, forward strand.
CATACCCATTTTCACGTTGGTCTTGATCCAGGACATCCCTTTGGCAATGGGATTCGGCTCCTTGCCGTCGTCGTGATAGCGGTCCAGCAGCGACTCGATCTCGTTTTCCAGCTGGCTGTGGGCGCTTTTGCACTGGATGAGAGACTGCCGGAGAGCGGCGCTGTGCGCCTGCTCCAGAACGTCATCCAGGGACGCGATGCCCATTTTGACGCCGGCGTCGCATTCCCGCAGCAGCTTGACGGTGTCTTGTTCAACCATGGAAACTTCAGCCCCCTCGTTGAGATGAAGCTAGTGTGGACCAGCCGCCCGGTTTTTATGCCCGAAAGAGGGCGCGAAGCCATGGACTGCGCCGGCAGGCGGGGCAATCCTTTTGCAGCGCAACATCCGGTGCAGAGTTGTGCCTACGATTGGATCAAAGGCGGGAGAAGGAGGCAGCGAACAGATAGATCGTGTCGAAAGCCAGCAGTGCCCACAGGGCGGGATTGCGCCATATATCGCCGTTCCCGCCGGATGGGCCTGTTCCGGGGCTTTGGCGCCGTCTCTTCAGCATCAGACGGCAGATTCCTGTGGCTGAAATCACCACCGGTACGGCTGCCACGGCCAGAGCAGCCAGGTCGCCGGGAGCGCCGGCCTGCTGCAGCTGTGTCAGCGCCATGGCGATGGAGTTCTCTGCGACATGCAGGCCGACAGAGACCCGCAGCCCATGGTGCAGAGCGGCGTAGCCAAGAATCAGGCCGCCCCAGAAGGCGGCCAGCCTCTGGTAGAGATCGTGATGCATGAACGCAAAGCACAGAGCCGACAGTAAAATTGCCTGCCGTTCTCCGCCCGGCAGCAGGCGGCGCAGTACCACTCCCCGGTAGACCAGCTCCTCTAAAATAGGAGCGACCACGCAGATGTACAGTACCAGCAGCGGTGTGGCGGTTGCATCTCCTGCGGGCAGGGCGGTGAATCCCACCAGATTCCATATTTGTTCCAAAACCGGCGTAAAAAGCGAGATGGCCAGATTACCGCTCAGCGATATGCTCATGAGAAAGACCAGCAGCCCCGGGGAGGCTTTAGAGGCGGGAAAGGGCGGGGTTCCGTCGCCTGTTGAGGCAGACCAGATCAAGGGGACCGCCGATGATACCGCACTGCTGAGGAGCAGTACGGTGCCCTCCGACACTCCGGGAATGAAGAACAGGATTTTTTGCAGGAGCCCGAACAGCAAGCTGTACGTGAGCAGGCTGCACCACAGCCAAGTCAGACTGTGCAGCGGTGGGGTTTTTTTGACCATAATGACCTCCTGTTGCGGCAATGACCGCAAAATTCGGCCTATTGTAGCATATTCCCGCCGCTTTGTGGGCAAATCTTAGCAAACCTTAAGGCCTTTTCTTTCCATATATTTCATCGAGCGTGTTTTCCTGGAAAAGTTTCGGTATGAACGCAGTTATGCAGCGCTTTTAAACAGGTGTGCCGGAAAGCTGGCTTGCGGTTATGGGATATTCGTCTGCTGAAAGGAACAAAACCGGCAACAGACGGACGGAGGAAGATCGGTTTGGAGTGCCGCAACAAAACAGGAATAAAAAATCAGAGTGCCCAAATCTGGACACTCTGACTGGTCCGAGTGGCGGGATTTGGACCCGCGGCCTCTTGGTCCCGAAGCGCTCCCGGGGATTTTTTGTAATCTTTTTTGGCTGTTTCCGCTGCTTTCCGCTCCGGAGAGGGTGCTTTCCGGAACGTTCCGGAAGCAGGAACTCCGTCCGCTCCGCCGGTGTCTGTGACGGAAAATGTGGTCAAACCGGCGGGACGGCAGAGCGCCCCGCCCGGCGCTTTGCACAGATCGGCGGATGGTCCGCCGCAAAAGCGGGAGCGATACAGGCGACGGAGGCGGATTGTCCTCCGGCGGCCGCTGTGCTATGATGAGGGAAAAGACAGGAGGGAGTACAGGCCATGGAGAAAAAGAGGTGCAGCTGGGCCAACCCTAAAAATCCCCTTTATATCCGATACCACGACGAGGAGTGGGGCGTCCCCGTCCACGATGACCGGAGGCTGTTTGAAATGCTGATTTTGGAGAGCTTCCAGGCGGGGCTTTCCTGGGAGTGCATCCTCAACAAGCGGGAGGCCTTCCGCCGGGCCTTCGACGGCTTCGACCTGGAGAAGGTCTGCGCATACGGCGAGGAAAAGCTGGCGGCGCTGAAGCAGGACCCCGGCATCGTCCGCAACAAGCTGAAGATCCGCGCCGCCGTGAACAACGCCAGGATCTTCCGGGCCATCCGGCAGGAGTGGGGGAGCTTCGACCGCTACCTCTGGCACTGGACGGAGGGGAAAACGGTCTTTGAGACGGGCAGGGTCAGCTCGGAGCTGTCGGACGCGGTCTCGGGGGACCTGAACCGCCGGGGCATGAAGTTCGTGGGGACCGTCATCATCTACGCCTACCTGCAAGCGGTGGGGGTCGTCAACTCCCACGAGGAGACCTGCTTTTGCAGGAAGCCGATTGAAAAATAGCCCGATGCAGCGCGAGAGGGACAGCCGAAGAAGCGGCTGTCCCTCTTTTCCTGTCGTCGGGCAGAGGGACGCTCCGTAAGCCGGGATTGAAGAAATTTCCGGGACGCACTATAATGAAAGACAGCGTTCCCCGTGAGCGCAAAAGGACGGATACAGGCGGCGGGGACGCTCCGCATCGCCTGCACCGGCAGAAGGAGGACACCATGGAATCAAAGGAAACTTCCAAGAAGCGGTTTTATCTCAAATGGCCCTGGAATGTGCTGGTTTACATCATTCTGGTGGTGGTGCTGCGCATTTTTGCCATTCCGGTGATCCTCCTCATAATGTGGTGGAACAAAAAACAGCAGCCGGACGGGCCGGAGGAAGGCTACTGCCTCCAGCGGACCCGTGGACGGCTCACCGGACTGATCTGGGCGGCCTTCTGTCTGGCCGGCGGCGGACTTGCCATCTGGTTCTTCCTGGCGATCCGGACCATGCCCTACGAGATGGAGCGGTTGAAAGGAGAGATCAGCTTCGGCTACTACCTGATCCCCGTGGCGGGCGCGGCTGCCATTCTGGTGGGCCTGTTCCTGGCCTACCGGAGCCTGCGGGATGCCCTGGCGCCGGAGAAAAGCGCCCTGGCCCAGTCCATCCGCGATCAGCTCCCCTATCCCGACGAGGCGCCGCCGGTAAAGGAACTCTTCGCCATGGTGGACCAGGACCTGAAGGCCAACGGCCAGTGGTGCGGCAGGCTGGGCGTTGGCAGGGAGTGGGTGCTGGGAGACGAAGTCTCCGCCATCCCCCGCATCCGGGGCGTGTTCAGCCGGGAGGAGCACCGCATCCGCCGGGCCGGCAAGCGCAACCAGGCGGTCCACATTTACGAGATCTGGATCGTGGATGACCGCCGGAAGCGGCAGGTCACCACGCTGCGTTCCCGGAAGGAGCTGGAGGAGGCCATGGACTGCCTGCGGCGCCGGGCCCCTGCCGCCGTGTTCGGCGTCTACGACTCTAAGGAGTACAAGGACCTGGTCTATACGGAAGAGGACGAGCAGCAGTACGCCCAGGAGCGGGCCTACCGCCAGCGGCAGGCCCGGTTCGAGGAACAGCAGCGGGAAGAGCGGGAGCGGCAGGCCCAGAACCAGGTGCTCACCCTGCCGGACGGCTCCGTGACCTCCCGCATCACCGAGGACACCATCCGTCAGCTGCTGCGCCAGCCCGACCAGACGGGAAAGGCCGCGGCCTTCCAGCTGGTGCCCGGCATCCCCTTCCAGGGGCAGGGCCAAACCTTCAGCCGTCTGGTGGGTCTGGCCGGCGGCATGGCGCAGCCCACCCGCATTCTGATGGAGGAGTTCTCCGGCACGCCCGGCGTGCCCGGACAGTACGCCTGGACCCGGGATATGCTCTCCGGCGAGGCGGAGGAGGTGCTCCAGGGCTGGCTGCGGGGCCAGATCCCCTCTCTGGAGAACTGGACGAAGATGGAGCGCTCCGGCAGCACCTGGCAGCAGGTGCTGGAGCGCCGGAGCAGAGGTCCTGCCCCCACTCCGCCCCAGCCTCATCCGGACTGGCCCTGGTTCCTGACCGTGGGCGGGAACCCCGGCAGTACGTCCGATTTCGACTGGAGCGACGTGGAAAAGGCCCTGTGGGAGCTGGACCAGGCGGCGGACAGCTACCTGATCCTGGAGCAGAAGGACCCCCAGGCCCCGGAGACCTGCTGGTTCATTCAGTGCGCCGTGGCCCGGCAGGGCCCGGACCAGGGCAGCTATTCGGTGGAGATCGGCTGCACCGCGCCGGAGGGTTCCCGCCTGTGGACGCAGATCGTGCCGGATATGCAGGCGGCCATCGATGATTTCTACGACGCCTATGACCACGGGAGCCTGGATGTCTCCGGGTTCCAAGAGACGGTGCTTTGAACGCCAAGACCGGGAGGGATCTCACCATGAAAGAGCGGATCGGATACTGCGGGCTGGACTGCGCGGCCTGCGACGCATATCTCGCCACGGTCCATGACGACCAGGCCCTGCGGGAAAAGACGGCCAGACTGTGGTCCGAATTAAACCAGGCGCCCATCCTGCCGGAGCACATCAACTGCCTGGGGTGCCGGGGAGACGGGGTCAAGACGGTGTTCTGCGAACACCTTTGCGCCGTCCGCCAGTGCGCCCTGCAAAAGGGCGTGACCTCTTGCGGCATCTGCCCGGAGCTGGAGCGCTGCCCGACGGTGGGAGCTGTCATTCAGAACAGCCCGGATGCCAAAAAGAATCTGGAGGCCATGCAGTCTACGGATCACGCCTGACAGGGCGGAAGGAGGACATACGGATGGGACGGTTTTTCAGCGACCCGGTGGAACGGGCCCTCAAGTACATCTACTACGACCTGCGCGCCGGACGGGGGCAGGAGGGCTTTCAGCTGCTCCAGCAGGCGGTACAGGAGGGGGATGCCGACGCCTGCTGCCTCCTGGCCCGGTGCCTGTACGGACCGGAGTACACCTGGCCCGGCCACAATTTCCCCCAGGACGAGCGGGCGGGCGACGAACTCATGCGCCGCTCCGTGCTGGAGGGCAGCGCCATTGGGGCGCTGCTGTCCCTGCGCTGCGGCGTGATGGACCGGCAGCTGGCCCAGGCCATGCCCATGACGCTCCAGGAGGCCTTTGACACCGTGCTGGACAAGGCGGAGCACGGGGAGCCCCTGTGCCAGATGATCGTCGGCAACGCCTACTACTGGGGCGATTTCCCGGAGATCCAGGGCAAGACCCGGGAGGATTTTGACAGCGACGATGCCGTCCGGAGCTATCTGCGGGAGAATTACGCCAAGTGCGAGGACTGGCTGTGGAAGTCCATGCGCAGCGGAAACTCCGGCGGCGTCAACCTGGCCAATTTCTACCGGGAGGGGAAGCCGGGGCTCATATCGCCCCGGCCGGAACGGGCCGTAGAGGTGTACCGCTACGGGGCGGAGCAGGGCGATCCGGCCTGCCTCTTCTACTATGCCAACGAGCTCTACGACCAGGGGAAAAAGGGCGAGGCCTTTGACCTCTACCGGAATGCGGCGGAGCTGGGAGAGCCCCGGGCCTTCTTCTGGGCGGGCTACTCCTACGAGCTGGGCGACGGCGTGCCCAAGGACAACGCTCAGGCTGCCCAATATTATCAGCAGGCCCTCTCGGCCCCCATCCAGGCAAAAGTGAATCCCGCCAACCGGCTGGGCATGTGCTACTATGACAGCCGGGGCGTGGAGCGGGACTATGCCAAGGCCTTCCAGCTTTTGAAGTGGGCGGAGGACCACGGTGGTCCGGCCATGCTTTACTACCTGGGCGCCTGCTACGCCAACGGCCAGGGGACTCAGCAGGATTACGCCAAAGCCTTTACCTATCTGGTTCAGGTCGACTGGGACTGCCCTCAGGCGTTTTATCTCCTGGGGAAGATGTACTGCAACGGCCTGGGTGTTCCGGAGGACATCGCCAAGGGCGTGGAATATCTCCAGAGGGCCGGCGATTATGTAGAAGTCAAAGAGGAATTGAGCCACTATAAAAAGACGTTCTTCGGCAAGTGGGTCCGGCGGTGAGCCGGGACCTGCGGAGGAAAGGATATGGAAAAACCGGGAGGCCTGCGCCTGAATAGGGCGCGGTCCTCCCGGTATTAGATTGCCGGCGCGGGGCTCATTCCTTTGCGCCGGCTGTCTCTTTCAGGAGCGGGCGCAGCTGTTCATATTCCGGGCTGCCCTGGAAGAAGGCGAACTCCTGGCTGTGTTCCAGATCCTCTGTGATCCGGTCGTAGAGGGACCGGGCCAGGGCCGTCAGATCCCCGTCTCCCATGTGGTGGTAAAGGGGGCACGCCTGGGGGTTCCAGGGCTCCTTCAGCACGGGCAGGATGTGGCGGAGGGCGGAGAGACAGGCGGTACGGTCCTGCCGGAGAGAGGCCAGCTGGAATTTGGCGGTGTAGGGGATCCACTGCGTCACATGGAACAGGCTGGAGACCTGCTGGTAGGTGTCCGCGCAGAACTGGGCGTCCTGCGGGCGGCCCTCTTGTTCCGCGATCTCCATCAGGTGGATGAGAGCCGTCTGGAGCTCCGTGGCGCTCTGTAAGATCCGGTGCTCCCAGAGCCGCTGGGCATCCTCCCACTTCTCCTGCTGGGTGTAGAGGGTGGCCAGCTGCTCCTCCCTGTCGATGCGGGTGGAGGGGATCGTGTTGATGAGCTCCTCCGCCCGGGCAAAGTCCTTCCAGTTGCGGTGATAAGCGATGCACATGGTGAGGGCGGCATCCCGGATCTCCGGCGTCTGGCTGTGGGACATGGTCTCATAAAAGGGCATCAGCCGATCCGTATAGTCGTCCGGGTTTGGAACGCCGTGGAGAAAGCGGGCCCCGTCCAGATAGAAGATGACCGGATACATCAGTGCCTCACAGTTGGGGTACTGGTGGATCTCGTCCATCCCCCGCTGAAAAGCGGTCTCATACCCCTCCTCACGGATCATTTTGTCCAAGTCGTTGGTAAAACGGGCGATCTCCTCAGCCGTCAGGTCCTCCCGGAAGGACAGCAGGGTGTTGAGGTCGGTATGCAGCACCCGGGCCAGGGCGGGCAGGGTGGTGATGTCGGGGTAGGTGGTCCCTTTCTCCCACTTGTGGACCGCCGGAGCGGACACCCCCAGCAGGTCCGCCAGCTGCTCCTGGGTCAGGGACAGATCCCTTCGCTTTTCCCGAATGATCTCTCCAATTTTCATACGGCACCTCCGGTTCTGGTACTTCCATGATACCAGAGCCGGGAAGCCGGAGCAATGGCCTGGTCGTTAAGCAGACGGACGGAAAAAGTAACCGCCGGTTCAATGCCCCGGCCCCCTCAAAAGCTCGATCTGTTGACAAAGTAGCCCACCGGCGAAAACCATGGTAAAATGGAATCGGAGGTGGGGTGGATGCAACTGAAGCTGCACATGGTGACCATCGAGGACCTGGTGCCCCAGGAACACTTCCTTCGAAAATTGGAGGCGGCACTGGACCTTTCCTTCCTATATCGTGAGACGGAAAAGCTGTACAGCCGCCGGTACGGCCGGCCACCCATCGACCCGGTGATGCTGGTAAAGTACCTGCTGGTGGGATACCTGTACGGCATCCCGTCGGAGCGGCAGATCGAGCAGCGCATCCAGACCGATGTGGCCCTGCGGTGGTATCTGGGACTGGATCTGCTGGATCGGGTTCCGGATCACAGCACCATCTCGCAGCTTCGCAGACGGAAACCATCCTTCCGGAAGGTGTTCCGGCGGCTGTTTGAGGAAGTGGTGGAGCAGTGCGTGAGCAAAGGTCTGGCAAGCGGGCGGCTGGTGGCGACGGACTCCACCCACGTGAAGGCAAACGCGTCCCCGGCCTCGGAGCACCTGGTGGAGGCGGTGCAGAAGCCGGGGGCGTATTGGGAGCGGCTGGACGCGTATGAGGAAGAAGCGCTGGAGGAACTGGACCGGAGGACCCAGGCGGGAAAGACGGGCAGGAAACGGAGGCAGAAGGGACGGAGCAGGCAGGTCAAAAGCCCTCTTCGGTACGACCGGAAATGGGCCAGCCGCACGGATCCGGAGTCGGGGCACTTGAACCGTCCCGGAAAGCCAAAGGGGCCCCATTATCTGTCTCATCAGACGGTGGACTGCGATCACGGCATCATCCTGGATGTGGCGGTGACCTCCGGGGAAGTGAACGACGCGGTGCCATATCTGAGGCAGATCGAGCATATCCATCGGGAGATCCTCCCCGTCCGGGCGGCCGTGGCGGATGCGGCCTACGATCTTCCGCTGTTCCACCGGGTGCTGCGGGACCACGGCATCCGCTTTTATGTCCGGCCCATGCCCCGCTCCGCGGCGGCCCTGGGCGGAGCTCCCGGGTCTCCCTTTCTCTACGATGAGGAGAACGATCTCTATACCTGTCCCGGCGGAAAGGCGCTGCGGCTGCGGAACCTCAACCGCAGCGTGGGCGGACTGCACTGGGTGTATTTCGCGGACAGGAGCGACTGCGCCGCCTGTCCCTTGAAAGAGCAATGCGTGGGAAAGGGACGGGCCAAACGCCTGGAACGCAGCTACTTCTGGAGAGAGATCCGGGAGGATCTGAGGGAGTTGGACAGCCCGACGTACCAGAGGGCCTTGCGCAAGCGGCAGATCTGGAGCGAGGGGACTTTTGCAGCACAGAAGTGGGGGCACAGGTTGGGGCGGCTCCTGCGGCGAGGACGAGAGGCAGCGGAAGACCACTGCCTCTTGTCAGCGACCGCATTGAACCTGAAGCGGATGATCAAATGGACCGTGTGACGCCGTGAGGCGTCTTTTTTGCTATCACTGCCTGCTTCCGTTGCTCTGGGGGATCTACTTTGTCAACAGGTCGAAAAGCTGCGCCACAGTAAACAATAGTAGGGCCCTGTGTCCAGGAGCAAAAACTTCAAAAAATATTCATGCCTTGCCCATGCTCTCCATGCTATACTCTCAGGACCTGATCCAAAAAGAGAAAACACCAGGGAGGTTTGATATGAAGCGCATCGTCACAAACGGGATCACCAATCTGGAGCCGCTGATCGGCAGCTGTGACTGGTACTGGGGCGCCGACTATGCCAGCGGAGATCTGTACGAGGCGGAGGAGCTGTTCCACAGCGGACATCCCGTTCAGAAAAACCGGCTTATCCTGGTCCATCGCCCGGAGAGCACGGTCTATGAGCCCATCCGCACGGAACCGGGGCAGTATCTGGGCCGGCCGGTGTACCGCGACGGACAGGTGGTACTGCTGCTGGTGGACTTCCCAAAGGCAGAGATCCGCATCCTGCTCTTCCGCGAGACAGACGGGACCACGGAGCCGCTGGCGGTGCTGCCGCTCACCATGGTGGAGGACTGCTACAACCTGATGCTGGAGGCGTCGCCCCTTCTGCTGACCCGGTCGGCCCATGACAACCAGTTCCAGATCCTCTGGCCGGAGCGCCGGTACTTTGCGGTGGAGGACCATGAGGTTTTTGAGTTTCTGGAAGGAAACAGGCTGTATACTTCGGTCTGGTACGAGGACCCGGACTACCGGGAGGAGATCCTGGTGCGGGATTATGAGACCGGAGACGTGCTGGAGCGGATCCCGGGGAACCTCCGCACCATGCCTGATGGCCAGAACTGGCTTTTGGTGTGAGGGGGGTGGGCTTACTATGTGGCTGAAAATCGTGCGGGATCTGCTGTTTCATGGGACGATGGACGCGGCGGTCTCGGAGCGGCTCTCCAAGCGGAGCCGGATCCTCTGCCTGCTTCTCACCTCTGCGCTGCTCCTGTCGGTCACTGTATGCCTGTTCCTGGCGGCCTTCCTGCCGGGGGACCGGAGCCTTCTGCGAAGAGCGGGCTTTCTGTTTCTGGGGCTGGGAGCCTTTTTCCGCTGTCTGGAGATACTGAAATCTGTTGGGAGAAAAGGAGAGGAGAAGCCGTGATGCGGCCGGACATTGAAAAAACGAGGGCCTATTACCGTGCGCTGGGCCCGGAAGACATCTGTGACTGTGCCTACTGCCGGAACTACTGCGCCAAAGTCAGGGCGGCCTATCCGGAGGTGGCCCGGTATCTGGATTCCCTAGGGGTGGACATCGAAAAGCCCCTTGAGGCCTCTCCGCTGGAGCCGGACGAGAAGGGAGATCTGGAATACTGCGTCTGTCAGTATGTGGTCCTGGGCACCTGCCCGGAGGACTTCACCCACCGGATCGGAGACGTGTCCTTTGGCCACTCTGGCCGCCATCCCGATCCGGAAGTTGAGGAGGAGCACTTTGTGCTGGACCTCTATTCCATCCATCTGCCCTTTGAAGAAACGGAGGTATCTGACGATGAAACGACTGAACCGAGAAGCTGAAATGGAGCCGGCGGCGGAAAAGCACTCGCCTCGGAACAACCTGCATCCGGCGCACCGCAAGGAGTTTGAGTTCCAGGGGTGCGTGGAGGTGCCCATGGAGCTTTCGGAGGACCAGTTCCTGGACCTGTTTTTGGCGTTCATCGAGGCGAACCACTGGAGCTTCGGCGGCGGTGTGCGGACCATCGTCGACGGCCGCTATCTCAACGCGGACGGCACGCCGGGCAAGCCGGTTTGGCCGGAAGAGGACGAGTAAGGGATACCCTGTAAAATAACGAAAAGAAAGGACGATGAGAGGTTGCCACTCGAGATCGTTGCAGCCAAAGACCTTAACCATGCGTTTGAGATTGCGTCGATGCCCCCCAAAAAAACGACAGGACATCTCGTGGTATCAGAACCGGAAGGAATAGGCGACTTCCTGTACGATACCAGAAACGAACTCACAAACTATACATGCTATTATCAATTCGATCCATATAGGGAAATCCAACTGGAAGCGGATCTGGTTCCGACAATCAAGATTTTTTCGCAATCCATCGTCAAGTGGCTTGAGGAACATGGCACAGAAGAAAACCGTGTAATTCAGCAATATGGCCTGTCCTTCCCAAGGATCCGGCGTTTTGCGGATGAATTGGGTCATGTCTGTGATGCAGCCATGGAGCATGGATACGGATTGTCCGGCCTCGGAGATTAAATGTGTCCAAAGAGACTTAGAGAAAGGAGCGCAGAGCCATGCTGGAGCATCATTTCTGGGAGAATTTCCGAAAATGGGTCCCCCATCAAGATGTGGACGAGGTCTATGACATCGAGGAGATCGGCTTTGAGGAGGATGGCTTCGTGGTCCTCCTGCGCCCCGACCATTTCCAGAAGGAGAAGCGGTCGGATCAGGCCCTCCGGCTGGTGTGGGATCAGATCATCTCCTACACCGTCACCGACGAGAGCTACCGCCCGGAACTGTGGGTATCCGAGCAAACGCCGGACTGGGCCCTCTGGACCTTCTATCTCAGCGAGACCTCCGAGCATCTGACCAAGTTTCGGGAAGAAAACTACCTGGTTTCGGAAGACGCCCATCACTTCTTTCTCTGCGGATCCAACCTGATGGCAGACATCCTGTCGGAGGAGTATCCGACGGTTGCATTTTTGAAATGGGACCCGGAATTTCGGCGATGACCCGGGCAAAAGGAGGATCGGCATGCTGTACAGCTTGTCTTTGTTCAACGAGAGGCATGAGGGCTTTTTCGTCGGCTTGTTTCCCTCCTGTGAGGAGGCCCGGCAGACGGCGGAACAGTGGCGGAAGTTGATACGGACACTGCTGAAAGGAACTTCTACTTTGCCGAGATCCGGCGGTATAACGCTTCCATTTTCCTCTTGCAGAATATTCACTACCCCTACGCGGCCTTTGCCCGAAGGGACCCCTCCGGCGGATTTGCCTGGACCAGCCGGCCGGAGTGGCTCCAGCTGCCGGAAGGCCCGGTGCGCTTTTTGACCCCCAACGAGCTGACCCAGGACTGGTGCGGCCTCTGCGGGGAGCTTAGTCCAGAGGAACTGGAGCAGATCCGCTACTGGGCCCCCCAGACAGTGGGGGAGATTATTTTCAATACCTGGGACTGAAGTCCAATCAAAACCATGCCGCCTTGGGATATTCTCAGGGCGGCATTGCTGCGTTTGAGCAGTTTATTTGCATCATTTTCTAAAAAATGATGCAAATGAAACTTGACACATGTGTGTGTAATTGATATGCTGTAATCGTATCATAGAGAGAAAAATGATAAAATTGAACGATTTGAGGAATTACCATGCGCACCCATGACTTTGCCAAAGCTTACGAAAAGCTGTTGACGCCGGATATCGTGGCCCTGTTGACCCAGATCCATGAGTACAAGGGAGAACAGGCTCTGTTCATTGAAGCCAAGACAGATACCCTGACCAGGTTGGTGGAGATCGCCAAGATCCAGAGCACGGAGGCCTCCAACAAAATCGAGGGGATTTACACCTCGGATGAGCGATTGAAAAAGCTGGTGCAGGACAAGACCACGCCGCGGACCCGGAATGAGCAGGAGATCGCCGGTTACCGGGATGTGCTGGCTACCATCCATGAGAGCTTTGACTATATCCCCCCGAAATCCACTCTGATCCTGCAGCTCCACAGGGATCTCTATAAATTCAGCGGCATGTCCTACGGCGGAAAGTACAAAACAGCGGATAATGTGATCGCGGAGACAGACGCACAAGGGAATAAAACCGTGCGCTTCCAGCCGCTTCCGGCCTGGGAGACGCTGGAGGCTGTGGAAGGCCTGTGCCGTGCGTATGAGGAAGCTGTGGGGAAGGGCGAGATGGATCCGCTGCTGCTGATTCCCATGTTCATCCTGAATTTTCTCTGCATCCACCCCTTCAATGACGGCAATGGCCGCATGAGCCGCCTGCTGACATTGCTGCTGCTCTACCGGGCGGGCTATATCGTCGGAAAATATATCAGCATTGAAAAGCTCATCGAGGAGAGCAAGGAGACCTACTATGAGGCCCTCCAGCAGAGCTCCATTGGCTGGATGGAGGAGGCCAACGACTATGGCCCCTTTGTGCGCTACACCCTGGGCGTGGTGGCGGCAGCCTACCGGGAATTTTCCACCCGGGTACAGGCTCTGTCCGTCAGCGGGATCAGTAAGCCGGACCGTATCCGGGAGATCATCAAGGGCACCTTGGGAAAGATCACCAAGGCGGAGATCCTGGAGCAGTGCCCGGATATCAGCCAGATCACGGTACAGCGCACCCTGGCTGACCTGCAAAAGAGCGGGGAAATTCTGAAACTCAGCGGCGGACGCTATACCGCCTATATCTGGAACCAAGACAAGGAGTAAAAACCATGGTGACTGGCGAACTGAAAAACAAGATCGACCGCCTCTGGGAGACTTTCTGGACCGGCGGCATAACGAACCCCCTGGATGTGGTGGAGCAGATGACCTACCTCATGTTCATCCACGACCTGGACGCCGCCGACAACCAGCGGGCCAGGGAGAGCGCCATGCTGGGCCTGCCCCACAAGAGCATTTTTGCCGGTGAAGTACAGGTTGGGGAACGGACCGTTCCGGGCAATCAGCTCAAGTGGTCGGTGTTCCACGATTTCCCCGCCGGTCAGATGTATTCCGTCATGCAGGAGTGGGTGTTCCCCTTCATCAAGACCCTCCACGCCGACAAGGGCAGCGCCTACGCCAAGTACATGGGAGACGCCATTTTCAAGATCCCCACCCCCCTGATGCTGGACAAGATCGTCACCGCTATGGATGAGATCTACGCTCAGGCGGAGCAGCTCCACGACACCGATGTCCGGGGCGATATCTATGAATACCTCCTGTCCAAGATCGCTACCGCCGGGGTCAACGGCCAGTTCCGCACCCCCCGGCATATCATCCGCATGATGGTGGACATGATGGACCCTCGGGCGGACGATGTGATCTGCGACCCGGCCTGCGGCACCGGCGGCTTCCTGGTGTCCGCCGGCGAGTATTTGAAGGAGAACCGCAAGGAGGAGATTTTCTTCGACCGGGTGAAGAAGGACCACTATATGATCCACATGTTCCACGGCTACGACATGGACCGCACCATGCTGCGCATCGGGGCCATGAACATGATGACCCACGGCATCGACAACCCCTATATCGAGTACCGGGACAGCCTCTCCGACCAGAACACCGACCGGGAGAAGTATTCCCTCATCCTGGCCAATCCCCCCTTCAAGGGGAGCCTGGACGCGGACATCGTGTCCACGGATCTGCTGAAGATCTGCAAGACGAAAAAGACCGAGCTGCTGTTTCTGGCCCTCTTCCTGCGGATGCTGAAGGTGGGTGGCCGGTGCGCCTGCATCGTGCCCGACGGGGTGTTGTTCGGCTCCTCCACGGCTCACAAGGCCATCCGCAAAGAGATCGTGGAGACAAATCGGCTGGAGGCGGTGATCTCCATGCCCTCCGGGGTGTTCAAGCCCTACGCCGGGGTGTCCACGGCGGTGCTGGTGTTCACCAAGACGGGCCACGGCGGCACAGACGACGTGTGGTTTTACGACATGAAGGCCGACGGCTTCTCCCTGGACGACAAGCGCACCGAGGTGAAGGAAAACGACATCTCCGACATCGTCAGGCGGTTCCATAACCAGGAGGGGGAGAAGACGCGCCAGCGTACCGAGCAGTCCTTCCTGGTGCCGAAGGAGGAGATTGCCCAGAACGGCTATGACCTCTCCATCAACAAGTACAAGCAGGTGGAGTATGTCCCCGTGGAGTATCCCTCCACCCAGGAGATCCTGGCCGACCTCAACGAGCTGGAGCAGGAGATCACCAAGGGGCTGAAGGAGCTGGAGGAGATGGCGTGATGGCGAGATTGGGGGATGTTTGCGAAAAAAGGGTAGATACAATTAAGGCGACATACGAAGGGGATATTGACTATATTGATATTTCTTCCGTTGATAATCAACGCAAAGAAATTACACAAACACAGAGCATGTCAATCGTGGACGCACCAAGCAGAGCAAAACAACTGGTATTTCCGGGAGATATTCTTGTTTCAACGGTTCGTCCAAATTTAAATGCAGTTGCTTTGGTGACAGAGAACTCAGATAATACCTTAGTTGCATCGACAGGATATTGTGTATTGCGGTGCTTACCTAATGTTAATAACAAATATGTATTTTACTTTTGCCAATCACCTGATTTTATTGAAAAGATGGTTGCTCAAGCAACTGGGGCAAGCTATCCGGCAGTAACCTCTGCCATTGTAAAGGAATGTACTATCCCACTCCCTCCGCTGGAGGAACAGCGCCGTATTGCTGCTCAGCTGGACAAGGTCAGCGACCTGATCGCCAAGCGCCGGGCGCAGCTGGACAAGCTGGATCTGCTGGTCAAAGCCCGGTTTGTAGAGATGTTTGGGGATCAATATACCAATCCAAAGGGATGGGAAACGGGAAGAATTCGTGATGTTGTAAGAGAAGTAAAGTACGGAACAAGCAGACCGGCGGTTGAAGGCGGTGCTTACAAGTATTTGCGAATGGGAAATATCACTTTCGATGGACATCTAGATTTGAGTGATTTAAAATATATTAATATTCCAGAATCTGAAATTGAGAAATGCATAGTAAAAAGAGGAGATGTGCTATTCAACCGTACAAACAGCAAAGAGTTAGTGGGAAAGACTTGTGTTTTTGATTTAGATGAGCCCATGGTTATCGCTGGCTATATTATTCGTGTCAGAGTGAATGACAAAGTTTTGCCTGATTACCTGTCCGCTGTTTTAAATTCACAGTATGGAAAGAAAACCTTAGCAGATATGTGTAAGGCCATTGTTGGGCAAGCAAATATAAATGCACAAGAATTGCAAAACATAACAATTTTGATTCCGCCAATTCAGTTACAGCGCGAATTTTCGCTGTTCGTTGATCAAGTAAAAAAATTGGCTGCTAATATTGACCACAGTTTGGAAAAACTTGAAATATTAAAAAAAGCCTTAATGCAGAAGTATTTCCGGTGAAAGGAGTCTGAAGATGAAACCGGAAGATAAGGTGTTTCGTGTATGGGTGGGGATTCTTGTCCTAACTGACGAAATTTGGAAATACGTTGCTATAACAAAAGCCTACAAAAGAATCACAGCAGAAAATAGTTGTGCTTCCAAATCAGCAGATTTTCTAGATGTGGCTTTTCAAGCAATTTGGGATCAACTGTTGTTGGATATTTCAAAAATTTTCGATCGAGCAAGGACCTGCGGGAATGAAAATTGTAGTATTGATCTTTTGAAAGAACTGATTCAGGAAAGCGTTTCTTTTTCTGAAGCAGAAAAAGAAATAATAAATCAAGAAGCGGATCGCTTGTGTGAGAACTTCGATAAAATTATAAGTAGAGATATGCGAAACAAACAAATTGCGCACTATGATCTTGAAAGTCTACTAAATAATGCAGAAAAGGAAATTCCATCTGAAGAGTTGGAAGCATTTGTGGTAAGTGTAGCTGGGTTTCTTTCAAATATTAGTACGAGGTTTCTTAACGAGAGAGGTTCAATTCGTTTTTATTCTTTGGAAGGTACCATTAAAAAATATGAAGACGATATGAGGAAGATTTATGAATCAAATAAAAAACTTCATGACGGATTTTGATTGTTGCAGTAAAACTGAGCTATGAACTTCCACCACGACCTCGCTGAGATTTCCAAAAAAGAATTACATAAGGAAGGCATCGGGGTTCCAAAGGAATGGAATGACTACCAGGTTTGCATGAAGTATCTGGAGATCCATCACCGCTGGTTCAATTCCAGTGTGCCCTATATATCGGTGTTTTCAAGAGAACTGTGGGAGAAGTTGCCGCTTCTGGCCAGGGAGGAACAGGCGGCGATACGCGACATTGTGAATCGTCTGAAGGCGTGCCAACCGATTACACCCTATATGAGCCGGGACATCCACGCCATTTCTGTAAAGAAGTCGGATTTCCTTCTGAAGAACTGGAATATCTACCATTTGCACCTGGAAAAGACCCCGGAACGGTACACGAATCCCAATCTGCTGTTTTTCCAGCCCCAGGGACAAGTAGTGCATTTTATTGATGTACGGCCCCACCCAAAGGGCGCGGCGTGGTTTGACCGCGGGCTGTTCGATATCATCTATGATAACTGGCCCCATTTACTGATTTATAGGCCTGATATCAGATCAACGCTCCCTGTCCCTGACGAGGGTGTCCACGAATTGCTGAAAGAGGCGGTTTCCTTTATACCTTTCCGAGAGGGTTCGCTGTTCCCTACGAATATGGGCGTCGTTGCATCAGGCGACAGCGCTTTGGCGGCCAGGACAGCAGGCAAAATTTTTAATCGGCTGGCTGCATGGCAGCAGGAGCTGTCAGCCAGAAAGGATGAAGTCAGGAAATTAATCCGCAGGGAAGGAATGAACCCACCACCTGAGCTGGATTATGAGCTGATTGTCGAAAAGGGATTCTTTGTGGCCTATGAGCGCCAAACCCATGCGAAGATCAGGATGTTTCCTGTTCCGTAAGAGAATTTGCTTGGCTGTTTTGAGTCAAAAGCAGCAATGCGGTGGGAACTGAATCAGTTGAAACACTGAAAGAGTTACGTTACAGCGATAGAATGGGTGAGGTGAAGACTTTGGAAGCCGTACGCTCTGTGTCAGAATTCCTCGCGCGCTTGGAGCATGTACAGCGGATACGCAATATGACATACACTGTCAGCAGTTTTACTTTTTTCCGCGGACAGGCAAACGCGGATTGGAGCCTTTCACCAAGCCTCTATCGACGTGGATTGTTTCAATCAGAGAATCTTTTGCTGACGGAAATAAGTCATCTTTGTCCCAGTGAGATCCCGGAAAATAGATTTGATGCTTTGGTGAAAATGCAGCACTTTGGGATGCCTACGCGGCTGCTGGATACTACAACCAATCCCCTGGTTGCTTTGTACTTTGCCTGTGAAAGCAGTACCCAGAAGGATCGTGACGGAGCGGTTTACATTTTTCCAAATTTGCCGGTTTTGTGGTCCACGGATCCCTTGGTCCAGCTGATTATGGACTTCGTGTTTGATTACCCGTCCCAAAACGTCTGTTTGGATGAAATGCTGAAACGTGTAAAAGAGCAGTATGCAAGTGCGCTGCATCGGTCAATGCCTCAGGATGCAAATTTACTATTGCATTATCTCACAATCCCTACGTTTCC
Source organism: Dysosmobacter sp. Marseille-Q4140 (assembly GCA_018228705.1). Taxonomy (NCBI): domain Bacteria; kingdom Bacillati; phylum Bacillota; class Clostridia; order Eubacteriales; family Oscillospiraceae; genus Dysosmobacter; species Dysosmobacter sp. Marseille-Q4140. The sequence continues at coordinate 3,209,533 of CP073694.1, forward strand.
CGTGATGCCCGCGAAGACAAATGAGCGGATTGAAGCGCAGGATGGAGCCTTTTTCATTTTTGGTATGTCCCTCCGTAATCGGGAAGTAAGCAGAAATTCCGGGACATCGGGTCGGGTATATTGCAATTTTGATCCAGCCAACATTGAAACCTCTGAAAAAATATGGCATGAATCAGAGACCCTGATTATTCCTGCGTCAGCAAAAAGTACGATTCTGGAGCAGCTGGATATATTGGGCGTCAATGAACGAAAATTATTCCCGGATCTGCCTCACCAGATTGCCTATACGGTGGATGCTGTCATAAAAAATAAGTTCAAACCGCCGGAGAAGACCATACGTGAGTAACGCGAATGCTTGATGTCCCTATGATCGTTTGGAGCGCCTCTGAGCGCTGGATATCGGTTTAACACGAAAGGAGCTTCTTATGAAAAAAACGGAGTTTAAAGCCCGGCTTTTTGAATTGTGGGACATTAAGATTGATGACGTGTCCTATGAGGATAAAATGAAGCTGATCGAGCGGTATTTTATTGAATTTCAGATCAAGCATGATGAACAAAGAGACCGGCCGAACAAAGGCGATTCCTGGACGGACGAAGAACTGCGGGTCGTTTTGATGGACGCGCCGACAAAGAGCAACTGTATCAAGTATGCCAAGATCTTCGGAAGAGGATATGGAAGCATCGAGCAGATTTACCGCTGGGCATCGACTGATGACCGGACGGTAAAGGAAAAACGACCAGACGATGCATTTGTTGCACATGTCAAACAGATCGCGAAAGAACTGGGCTGGAGAGCATAGTTGTGCGCAGGTGGAACCGCATACCATCGTGAGGAGGGCGTCATGAACAATCAGAAATATCAAAGAGAGCCAAAAGAAGACCGGCCGGTCATTGCCATCTGCTATGATTTTGACAAGACCCTGACGCCCGACGATATGCAGGCCCAGGGATATATCCAGTCTGTGGGGTACGATGTCGGGGATTTCTGGGTGGAGTCCAACGGCCTCGCGGAGTGCAATGACATGGATCAAAACCTTGCGTATATGTATAAAATGATCGAAAAAGCCCAGGGCCGCGTTCTCTTTACAAAAGATACTTTAGCAGAATACGGGGCCAAGGTAAGTCTGTTTCCCGGTGTGGAAGGGTGGTTTGAGCGGATTCGCAGATATGGTGAGGAGCACGGCGTCATTGTGGAGCATTATATTATCTCCTCCGGGCTCAAAGAGATGATCGAGGGCACGGCGGTGGCAAAGAACGGCGCGTTTAAGAAAATCTACGCCAGTTCCTTTTACTACGATGGCTATGGCGTGGCAAAATGGCCTGCGCAGGTGGTCAATTATACCAACAAAACCCAGTTCCTGTTCCGAATTGAAAAAGGCGTTCTTGATATTAATGATCCTGGGGTGAATGAGTCTTTTTCCCCGGAGGAGATGAGGGTGCCCTTCCGCAACATGATCTACATTGGGGACAGCGATACCGATATTCCGTGTATGAAGTTGGTGACGACCTATGGAGGGCACTCCATTGGCGTATACAATGCGGAGACAGGCGATAAGGCCAAGGTTTACAAGATGATGCGGGACGGAAGAGTGCGGTACTACGCGCCCGCAGACTACTCCGAGGGGACGGAACTTGACACGCTGGTGAAGGCGATCATTGACCGCACAGTGACCAACGAGGCATTGGAATCCATCTATTATAAGTGCAGGCGTGAGTGCATCCAGGCTGATCGGCAGAGCAGCGAGGAAGAGCGGCGAAAAGTCGATCTGTTGATTGCGCTGGAGAACAGCCGCAGTTTTGCTACCACGCATTCTGTCATTGCGGAATTAAAAAACATTGACCAGTGGAATCCTGACGAACGGGAAGCACTGTTTGAGATCGCTGTTAACAACAGTCAGGTGTTCTATATCCTTCAGGATACCGACGTGAAGGCTTTTTACAAAAGCCTCGCGAGATCCGTGAAGGTACTGTCCCCCAATGCGCAGAGGGTAATAGACGCAATGGAAGCTGGAGAATCATGAGGTGATATCATGACCAACTTTGATTTTCTCCTCTCCGACCCACAATTCACCGCTTTCGGGGAGATGGCTGTCGCGGCGGAGCGGATCTATCATATCGACCCGGCGGCCTGTGTGCTGAACTGCCGCCGGGCGATGGAGTTTGCCGTTAAATGGATGTACTCCGTAGACGGTGGGTTGGTCATGCCCTACGACGACCGGTTGGCCAGCCTCATGGACACTGAGGACTTCCGGGCCATCGTGGACCGGGACCTGTGGCAGCGCCTCAAGTACATCCGCCAGACGGGCAACGCCGCCGCCCACACCGGGAAGAAAATCACCTCCGCCCAGGCCAGGCTGTGTCTGGAAAACCTCTGGTACTTTATGGACTTCATCGCCTGCTGCTACGGCACGACTTATACCGCCGGTGCCTTTGACCCGGCGTTGCTGGAGCAGCAGACCGCCGCCCCGGCTCCCGCTCCCGTGCCTGAGGTGGACCTGGCCGCTCTCATGGCAGAAAATGAAGCTCTCCGGGCAGAACTTACGGCCCGCCGGGAGGCCCAGCAGTCCGGCTACATCCCCAAGCCCCTGGACCTCTCCGAGTACAAGACCCGCAAGCTGTACATCGACGCCATGCTCACCGACGCGGGATGGACGGAGGGAAAAGACTGGATCAACGAGGTGGAACTGCCCGGTATGCCCAACAAGAGCGAGGTGGGCTATGCCGACTATGTGCTCTACGACGACGCCCACCGTCCCCTGGCCGTTATCGAGGCCAAGCGCACCTGCGTGGACCCGGCCAAGGGCCGTCAGCAGGCCAGGCTGTACGCCGACCTGCTGGAGCAGAAATACGGACGCCGCCCGGTGATCTTCCTTACCAACGGCTTTGACACCCGCCTGGACGACGGAGCCTACCCCGAGCGCCGGGTGGCCGCCTTCTACTCCAAGCGGGACCTGGAGAAACTCTTCAATCTCCGGGCCATGCGGACAAGCCTCAAGTACATCCAGGTCAATCGGGATATTGCGGGCCGCTACTACCAGGAGGGGGCAATTAAAGCCCCTTGTCAGGCTTTGGCCCAGAACCGCCGGAAGGCCCTGCTGGTCATGGCCACCGGCTCCGGAAAGACCCGGACGGTCATTGCCCTGGTAGACGTGCTGCTCCAGCACGGCTGGGTGAAAAACGTCCTCTTCCTGGCGGACCGCAACTCTCTGGTCACCCAGGCCAAGCGCAGCTTTGTGAACCTGCTGCCCGACCTGTCAGTAACCAACCTGTGCGAGGAGAAGGACAATTACACCGCCCACTGCGTCTTTTCCACCTATCAGACCATGATGAACTGCATCGACTCGGTGGAGGACGGGGAGGGGAAGCTGTTCACCGTGGGCCACTTTGATCTGGTGATCTGCGACGAGGCCCACCGCTCCATCTACAACAAGTACCGGGATATCTTCAACTACTTCGACGCGCCCCTGGTGGGCCTCACTGCCACGCCCAAGGACGAGATCGACAAGAATACTTACGAGGTCTTTGAGCTGGAGAGCGGCGTGCCCACCTACGGCTACGAACTGGCCCAGGCGGTGAAGGACGGCTTCCTGGTGGACTTCCTCACCGTGGAGAGCAAGCTGAAATTCCTGGAGGAGGGCATCTCCTACGATGACCTGCCGGAAGAGGAAAAAGCTGTATACGAAAATACCTTTACAGATGAGAACGGGGAACTGCCGGAGCGGATCGAGTCCTCTGCCCTCAACGAGTGGCTGTTCAACGAGGACACCATCCGTCTGGCATTGAACCTGCTGATGACCAATGGGCTGAAGATCGAGTACGGGGAGAAGCTGGGCAAGACCATCATCTTCGCCAAGAACCACCGCCATGCCGAGAAGATCCTGGAGGTGTTCGGCAAGGAGTACCCCCATCTGCCCGGCTATGCCAAGGTCATTGATAACTACATGACCTACGCCCAGAGTGCCATCGACGAGTTCTCCGACCCCAAGAAGCTGCCCCAGATCGCCATCTCCGTGGACATGCTGGACACCGGCATCGATGTGCCCGAGGTGCTGAATCTGGTGTTCTTCAAGAAAGTCATGAGCAAGGCGAAGTTCTGGCAGATGATTGGCAGGGGCACCCGGCTGTGTCCTGGGCTGATCGATGGAGAGGACAAGAACAAGTTCTACATCTTCGACCTGTGCGGAAACTTTGAGTTCTTCCGCATGAACAAAGGCAAGGCCAGCGCCAACCAGATGGCCCTGCAAAGCGCCATCTTTTATCTGAAAGCCCAGATCGTCTATAAGTTCCAGGACCTGGCCTATCAGACGCAGGAGCTGATCCCCTTCCGGGAAAAACTGGTGAGCGAGATGCTTGTCAAGGTACAGGAGCTGGACCGGGAGAACTTCGCTGTGCGGCAGCACCTGCGGTACGTGGAGAAGTTTGCGGACCCGGAGAGTTACCAGGCTCTCAGCTATGAGGACACCCTTTCTCTCAAAGACGAGGTGGCGCCGCTGCTCCAGCCGGATATGGATGAGGCCAGCGCTGTGCGCTTCGATGCGCTGATGTACGGGATCGAGCTTGCCTATCTGGTAGGGAAGACCTACAAGAAGGCCCGGAAGGATCTGGTGAAGAAAGTCAGCGGCGTGGCCAGCGTGGCCAACATTCCGGAGATCCGGGCGCAGTCAGAGCTGATTGAAAAGATCCTGCATACCGATTACCTGGACAACGCCGGGATCAACGAGTTTGAGTATATCCGGGAGTGTCTGCGGAACCTGATGAAGTATCTGCCCCACGACGGCGCCATCTATCACACCAATTTCACAGACGACATCCTGTCCGTTGAGTGGAAGGAGTCGGAACTGGAAAACGACGACCTGAAAAACTACAAGGCCAAGGCGGAGTTCTATGTACGCCAGCACCAGGACAACATCGCCATCGCCAAGCTTCGCTCCAACATCCCGCTGACGGAGGAGGATGTGAGATCCCTGGAGACGATCCTCTGGAGCGAAGTAGGGACCCGGGAGGAGTACGAGGAGGCCTATCAGCAAAAGCCCCTGGGTGAGTTTGTCCGGGAGATCGTGGGCCTTGACATGAACGCCGCCAAGGAGGCCTTTGCCCAGTACCTGAATGATACCAATCTGGACAGCCGCCAGATCTACTTCGTCAACCAGATCGTGGAGTACATCGTTCGAAACGGCATGATGAAAGATCTGTCCGTCCTCCAGGAACCGCCCTTCACGGACCGCGGCAGCATCGTGGAGGTGTTTACGGACCTCACGCTGTGGAGCGGGATCAAGAGTGTGATCGACCGGATCAACGCCAACGCCGTGGCATAGATTTTGCCGCAGAAAAAGAGACTTCTGAATCCGGGGAGTCATATTTTATTGGCCCAGAGATTCTTGATCTGGCTCTTGGGTAGAACCACAGGCGTAATAGAATATACCCCTCAAATACTGCGTGGGAATAAACAATAAAAGGAAGAGGTGCGGCCATGGCAGGCAGACGGATCTGTGCCGGGTACTACCGGCGGTATGACGGCAAGGTGATCTATGTCATTTCTGCGGCCACCGACGCCGACACTGGCGAAGAGATGGTCATCTGGACTACCTACCCCTTTGCGACTGTCCCCAGATACTACACCTCCAGCAAAAAATCCTTCTGTGCTTTTTTGGAAGTGAACGGAGAGCGGAAAACCAAGTACAAACGGCTGGTCAATATGAAGACCTCCGGGGAAGCCATAGAGCGGCTGGAGGAAGAGGGCTTTCGGGGACCGGTTCGTAAACGAAAAAATTGGCAACTGGATGAAGCTTATGACTCCCGAGATTATCAGCAATCTCTTACCTACTACGCATATGCAAAAGATCTCTGCGAGCACTACAACTTCGACCGGAACAAATATCGCCTCTGCGTAAAGGAAAAGAGATACGCTGCCATCACCAAAAGTGACTTCGCCAGACTGAAAGAGGACCTGCAGTTTCTGGACAATGCCCTGAAAACGGTGCTGGCTGCATATCAGAATTATTTCCGGGAGCGGTTCGTGGACGGCCTGTCCATCCGCAGGTACGCGGATGCCCATCAGCTGAACCGCGGCAGCGTGGACTATCAGCAAAAGAAATTCTTCTCTGCTCTGGCCTCTCTGCTGAAAGAGCGGGACGAGGCGGAGGGTACATGCCGGCTGCTGAAACCAGCACACAAGTAAATCATCCAACCGAAAACGGAGCGTCTGCGACAAAGCAGGCGCTCCGTTTTTTCTGTCAAATGTATGTCAGTGGGATATATTTTTCCCAATACAAGTAGAGAGACAACTCGGACACCATCGAAAATTATGTCAAAACTATGTCACATGTAAATGTTCTCGGCTAAAGAAGTAGAGGGAGATTTGAGAGCGTGGAGTATTACAGCGGCTACTTGCCAGCAAGATTGCTAAATCAAACCGCTTCAGTTTGGCCGAAACTCTGAATTATATTTTTGAGGGTTTTAAAATGTGCTCTTTCTTTCCCTGTACATTGGAAAGGAGCTGAAACCATGGCAAAGAACAAGCGGGGCAGCGGCAGCGTCCACCTGAGAAAGGACGGCCGCTGGGAGGGCCGCATCGTGGTGGGCCGCGACCAGCGGGGCTATCCCAAGACGAAAAACTGTCTGGCCAGGACCAAGAAGGAGTGCCTGGAAAAGCTCAAGGCCCTGCGGGCGTCGTGCGAGGCGCCGGAGAAACAGGAGCGCCCCATGGGACCGGGCATGACCTTCGGGGAGTGGATGGACTTCTGGTACCGGAACTACTGCCGCCCCGGCCTCCGCCCCAACACTCAGAGCGCCTACGAGGCCATGATCTACAAGCACATCCTGCCGGCCCTGGGGAACATCCCCCTGGGGAAGCTGACTCAGCTGGACCTCCAGCAGTTTTACACACAATTAAAGACCTCCGGGCGGCTGATCCGGCGGGAGCTCTACGGGCCGGGCCTCTCGGACCGCACGGTCCGCAGCTGCCACGCCAACTGCCGGGCGGCCCTGGACAAGGCGATGGCGGAGGGCCTGATCGCCGCCAACCCCGCCGACGGCTGCCGCCTGCCGCCCAAGAAGGGCCGGGAGATGCAGGTGCTGAACCGGGAGGAATTGCAGCGGCTGCTGATCCAGGCCAAGGCGGAGGGCTGCTACGAGCTGTTTCTGCTGGAGCTGTCCACGGGCCTGCGGCGGGGCGAGCTGCTGGCCCTCCAGTGGGAGGACCTGAACGAGGAGACCGGGGAGCTGCGGGTGGAGCGACAGGTGACAAGGACAAACGGGCACCTGGCGGTTTCCACGCCCAAGACGAAGGCGTCGGTCCGGACGCTGGTGCTGCCGATGCCGGTGGTGGAGGCGCTGCGGGAGTACCGGGCTTCCGTCCGCTCCCGCTGGATGTTTCCATCGCCCAAGAACGAGGACGCGCCCCGGGACCCGGCCAGCTGCCGGAAAAAGCTGGAGGCCATCCTGGAGCGGGCCGGATGCCGCCGCGTCCGGTTCCACGATCTCCGCCACACCTTCGCAACGGAGGCCCTGGAACACGGCATGGACGTCAAGACCCTCTCGGCGGTGATCGGCCACGTGTCGGCGGCCACGACCCTGGACATCTACACCCACGTCACCGATCAGATGCGGACCCAGGCGGCGGAGAAGATCGACCGCCGGATGGGCGGAAAGCCCGCCGCCCGGCGCCGGAAGAAACAGAGCGCCAGGACCATGACTGACTTCCAGGCCCAGCCCGGCACCCGGCGGCGGCCGGGGACCGGCTGCGTCACCCAGATCAATGACCATCTCTGGGAGGGCCGGTATTCCCCCAAGTGGCCCGACGGGAAGAAGCACCCCCGCAACATCTACGCCCACTCCCTGGCGGAGTGTGAGGAAAAGCTGGCGGCCATGATCCGGGAAGTGCAGGCGGAGATGGCCGCAGCGAAGGCGGCCATGGGCGCATGAAAAACACCCGCCGGGGATGCCCCGGCGGGTGTGTGCTTCCTATGAAAAAGAGGTGTTTTTCCGGGCGCTGTCCCGGAAGCGGAACGCGCCGCACCTTCTCCGTTTTGCACAAACGGCGCCTTTCGGATGGGGAAACGGCGGTCCGGCAGGGGAGAAGCAACTGTGGTACAGACTGTGGTCACCGGGGAAACGGAAAAATCAGCCGAATGAATATAACAAAAAAGTTACGATTTTTGCAGAAAATAAGCAAAAACCGTAACTTTTTTGGTCCGAGTGGCGGGATTTGAACCCACGGCCTCTTGGTCCCGAACCAAGCGCGCTACCAACTGCGCTACACCCGGATGCAGCTTGATTATTATACGGAATTTTCCTGCCGATGTCAAGGGGAAATCCCCTGCCGTGCAAATTGTGCCTGTCCGGCATATTCCCCGCCGGCCGGTCATACACTGCGGAAGAGACTGAACAAGGGGGGAGCGCCATGACTTCACGGCAGGCGGGGCGGCGGATTGGGACCATCGCCGCGGAACACAGGCCCGCGGACCGGAGAAAGCGAGGCGGAGCGCGGCAGTCGGGGAAGCAGAAGAGCGCGCCCCTGGGGCCGAAGGACAGGCGGCGGCTGGGCCAGCTGGTGGCCTGCGGCGCCATCTTCGTGCTGCTGGTGGCGGTCAAGCTGCTGCTGCCGGGGAAGATGGACGCGGTGAACGCCCGGCTGTCCGGCCTGCTGCATCAGAACATGGACGTGCAGGCGGTGTTTTCCGCCGTGGGGGATGCCGTGACCGGGGAACAGGACGTGGGCGGCAGCCTGCGGGAGGTATATCAGGCCGTGTTCCAGCCCCAGGAGGCTGGCGAGGCCGTGGAGACCGCCAGTTCTGCCGGGCCCGCCCTGGCGCTGGAAACGCCCTCCGCCCTGGAAAGCCTCACGGTGTTCCGCCCTGCCGCCGGGGACAAAGCGGCGGCGGACAGCGATGCGGCAGAGGCCGCCGACCCGGAGGCAACGGCCGGGACGCAGACCGCCGGAGAGGAGACGGCGGGGGAGACGGGAGCGGAGGTCTCCACTTTGGCCTATGTGCTCTACTCCGACAATAACCTGCCGGAAAACGTGAACCTGGAGCAGGCCCTGCTGGGCTTTGACTACTGCACGCCGGTCATGGGGGTCCTCAGCTCCGGCTTCGGCTACCGGGAGCACCCGGTGGAGGGGGAGGAGCGGTTCCACTACGGCATCGACATCGCCGCCGACACCGGCACGGCCATCGGCTGCTTTGCCGACGGCACCGTCACCGCCGTGGGGGACAGCAGCAGCTACGGCAAGTATCTGATCGTGGAGCACGCGGGGGGCTTTTCCACCCTGTACGCTCATTGCAGCAGGATCATCGCCGCCTCCGGCCAGGCGGTGAAGGAGGGAGAGACCATCGCGGAGGTGGGCCAGACCGGCGTGGCCACGGGACCCCACCTGCACCTGGAGCTGCACCAGGGGGAGCGGTACTTGAACCCCATCTACTATGTGGCCCTTGCGTAAGATGGAGGTGCGGGTGTCCGCGGGCGCCTGCCTGCTGGTGGGGTGGTTCGCCGTGGTGAACGGCTGGCATCTGACGGGGCTGGTCCTGTCCGCCGCGGCCCTCCACGAGCTGGGGCACCTGGCGGCGCTGCGGCTGCTGGGCGGGGCGGTCACGGCCCTGCGGATCAGCGTGTTCGGAGCGGAGCTGGCGGCGGAGGGCGGGCGGCTGTCCTATGGCCGGGAGCTGGCGGCGGTGCTGGCGGGCCCGCTGACGAACCTGCTGGCAGGGCTTGCCCTGGCCCGGCTGGGATATCCGGCGGCGGCCGGCGCCCACCTGGTGCTGTGCGCGTTCAATCTGCTGCCGGTGCGGCCCCTGGACGGGGGACGGGCGCTGTATCTGGCTGCGGCCTGGGCGGCGGGGCCGGCGGCGGGGGAGGCCCTGTGCCGCTGGATCGGAGGCTGCGCCGCGCTGTCTTTAGCCACGGTCCTGGCATGGGTGATGGTCCGCAGCGGAGGGAGCTTGTGGCTGCTGCCGGCGGCGGTGGGACTGGCCATGGCCGGCGGCCGGGAGCTGCTGTGCGAAAACGGGAACGGGAAGTTTTTGTGAAATAATGCTTGCATTTGCATCCAGGTTGTGGTATCCTATCAGGGCTACAAAGGGTGGTCCTCTGCCGTGCACGCGCCGATATGCGCCCATGTGCCGGAGAAAAGCGGCATGAACACCTATATTTTTAGGAGGAACATCCATGGATCTCATCAAGGAACTGAACAAAGAGACTCTGGCAAACGAAGTGCCCCAGGTCAAGATCGGCGACACCGTCCGCGTGCACGTGAAGGTCAAGGAAGGCTCCCGCGAGCGTATCCAGATCTTCGAGGGCACCGTCATCGCCAAGAAGCACGGCGGCATCGAGGAGACCATCACCGTCCGCCGCATCTCTTACGGCGTGGGCGTGGAGAAGGTCTTCCCCATCCACTCTCCCTCCATCGCCACCATCGAGGTGGTCCGCAACGGCGCTGTCCGGCGCGCGAAGCTGTACTACCTGCGCGGCCGCGTTGGCAAGGGCGCCAAGGTCAAGGAGAAGCTCTAAGAGAGACAAAGAGAGAGGCGAAAGCCTCTCTTTTTTGTTGTCCGGGAGAAATCGCGCCGTCCCGCGGGATTTGGCTTGTGATTTGAGCGGTTCTTTGCTATACTATATAAGATTATTCTGGATCACCATGGGCTTCGGCCCGGGGGATCGTTGACCGAGGAGAGACGACATGAGCGAAAACGAGCAGGACAAGCGCCTGGAGGAGACCGCCGGGGAGGAACCGGCCAGGGAGGAAAAGAGCGGCCGGGAGGCCTATGAGTGGGTCCAGGCCCTGGTGTGCTCCGTGCTGGCGGTGGTGGTGCTGTTCACCTTCGTCATCCGGCTGATCGGCGTGGACGGCCACTCCATGGTGCCCACCCTCCAGGACGGGGACCGGCTGCTGGTGACCACGTCGCTGCTCAGCGGCGAGTACCGCTACGGAGACATCGTCATCATCCAGAAGGGCACCTTTGCCGACGGCGACCCCATCGTCAAGCGGGTCATCGCCACGGAGGGCCAGACCGTGGACATCGACTTTGCAAACGGCATCGTCTATGTGGACGGCGAGGCTCTGGACGAGCCCTACATCAACGAGCCCACCTACACCGACGAGGGCACGGAGTTCCCCCTGACGGTGCCGGAGGGGTCCATCTTCGTCATGGGCGACAACCGTAACCGCAGCGACGACAGCCGCAACGCGGAGCTGGGCACTGTGGATACCCGGTATGTCATCGGCCGGGCGGTGTTTTTGCTGTTCCCCGGCGCCGACGAGGCGACGGGGAAGCGGAACTTCGGCCGCATCGGCCTGATCGGCGGGGTGGAAGCATGAACATTCAGTGGTATCCCGGTCACATGACCAAGACCCGGCGGATGATCGCCGAGCAGCTGAAGAACGTGGACGCGGTGTGCGAGATCCTGGACGCCCGGATCCCCATTTCCAGCCGGAACCCGGACGTGGATGAGCTGACGGCGGGCAAGCCCCGGCTGGTGGTCCTCAACCGGGTGGACCAGGCGGACCGGTCCTCCACGGACCGCTGGGCCGCCTACTTCCGGAACAGGGGCTACGCGGTGATGGAGTCCGACGCCAGGAGCGGCCAGGGCACCGCCCGGTTCGCCGGGGCGGTCCGGGAGCTGCTGGCGGAGAAGATCCGGGCCTACGAGGAAAAGGGCCAGAACCGGGTGCTGCGGGTGATGATCCTGGGCATCCCCAACGTGGGCAAGTCCACCTTTATCAATCGTGTCGCCGGCCGCAAGACCGCCAAGACCGAGGACCGGCCCGGCGTCACCCGCTCCAAGCAGTGGGTGCCCATCGACCGGAACCTGGAGCTGCTGGACACGCCGGGCATCCTCTGGCCCAAGTTCGAGGACCAGAGCGTAGGGCTGAACCTGGCCTACACCGGCGCTGTCAAGGACGATATCTTAGACACGGAGACCCTGGGCTGCCACCTGATGGCCTACCTGGGGACCCGCTATCCGGAGCCCCTGGCCGCCGCCTACAAGCTGCCCGCCCTTCCCGCGCGGGAGGATGGGGAGAACGACATCGCCTGGGGCTACCGGCTGCTGGAGGCCGCCGGGCGCAAGCGGGGCTTTTTGATCTCCGGCGGGGAAGTGGACACGGAGCGGATGGCCAGGATCCTGCTGGACGAGTTCCGGGGCGGCAAGCTGGGACGCTTTACCCTGGAGCTGCCGGAGGACCTGTAAGAGCACAGGAGGTGAACGGACCGTGTGGATCGCCAACGCCGCCATGGCGGCCGTGTTCGTGCTGCTGGGCGTGCTCTTTTCCCGGGGAAAGGGCGCCTTTCTGATCGCCGGGTACAACACCGCCTCTGCGGCGGAGAGGGCCCGGTACGATGAAAAGGCCCTGTGCCGCTTCATGGGCAAGCTGATGTTTTTGCTGGCCGCCTGTCAGGCGGTCATGGGTCTGGGCGCGGCCTGGGCCGGGATGTGGCTTTACTGGCTTGGCATCGGACTGTTCCTGGCGTCGGCCCTGGGCGGCGCGATCTACGCCAACACCGGCGGCCGGTTTTTGAAGCGGACGAAGGGGGAGTGACCATGGAGCGCACAGGCAGTGCGGACTGGTCCGAACGGTCCGCGAAGCTGGCCTTCTGGATGCTGGGCATCCATACTCTGACCCTCTGGGCGTGCCTGAGCTGGGAGGAAGAGCGGGCGTGGCTGCGGCTTGCCCTGCTGGCGGCCTATGCCCTTTGCCTGTGGCAGCTGGACCGGGCCCTCTGGCGTCTCTGCAGCCGCCGGGCCGCCCGCTCCCTGAGCGGCTACTGGCTGGCGGCCACGCTGTGCGCCGGCGCCTGGATGATCTGGGGCGAGCAGTGGCTGGGCGGCTGCGGCGACATTCTGCTGGTGCTGCTCAGCGCCGCCATCCTGCCGTACGGGCAGATCTTCTCCAGGTACTACGGAGGCTGGCCCTGGGAAAACAGCGGCCTGACCGCCGCCGTGGGGGCCGCCGCGGTGCTGTTTTGGTGCCTTGCGCACCTGCTGTGGTATGTCCGGCTCAGCCGCCGGGGAAGCGCGCCGTGAGCGCGGCGGGCGGGAACACTTTACACCAATACTGCCGGAGGGGTTATGAGCGCTGTCTGCCTTCTGAAGAATTTTGACGGGACCATGCCGCGCCTGGAAGTGCTGCCGGACGGCGAACGGACCCGGGTGCTGCTGCACACGCGGTACTGGGACCGGGAGGACCGGCTGGTTTCCGCGGACGTGGAATTTTCCGATGTGGCGGCGGTGCGGTTTTCCGTGAACTATCTGGGCAGTTCCGCCGGCTCGGAGCTCTTCGGCCTGTATGAGCTGGCCGGTGAGGAGGAAAAGCTGCGGCTGCTGAAGGAGAACTTTGACGGACGGCGCCGGGATTTCCTCCTGACCGGCTATGACTGGCAGGCGGAGGACCCCGCGGATCTGCCCAACTGTATGGACCCTCTGGAGCGATTCGACCCGGCGGACTACCATCTGTACCAGCAGCAGACGGAGGGCGGGGTCTATCAGATCCTGGCCCGGACGTGGAGACTGAAGGAGCGTTGAGCGTGGAGCTGTGGACCTATGAGCGTGAACAGTGGGCCGCGGGGTATGAGACCGTCTGCGGCGTGGACGAGGCGGGGGCCGGGCCCCTGGCGGGGCCGGTGTACGCCGCCGCCGTCATCCTGCCCCGGGAAGTCGAGATCCCCGGCCTGAACGACTCCAAAAAACTGACGGAGAAGAAGCGGGAGGCCCTGTACGGCCTCATCACCGCCCAGGCGGTGGCGTACAGTGTGGCCCGGGTCGAGGCGGAGGAGATCGACGAAATGGACATCCTCAACGCCCGGATGCTGGCCATGAACCGGGCCATCGCGGGCCTTTCCCAGACGCCGGACCTGTGCCTGATCGACGGCAACCGGGACCACGGCAGTTCCGTGGCTATTACCGCGCCCCACCGGTGCATCGTGGGCGGCGACGGGAAGAGCGCCTCCATCGCGGCGGCCTCCATCCTGGCCAAGGTCAGCCGGGACCGCTATGTGTCCACGGAGCTGGAGGCCCAGTACCCCCAGTATCAGTTTGCAAAGCACAAGGGCTACGGCACGAAGCTGCACTACGCCATGCTGGACCAGTACGGCCCGTGTCCCGCCCACCGGCGGACGTTCCTCAAAAAGTGGGAGGCGCGGAAGCCATGACCGGCCGAAAGGACCTGGGGAACCGGGGCGAGGCCGAGGTGGCCCGCTATCTGCGCAAACGGGGCTGCACGCTGCTGGCCAGCCAGTGGCGCTGCCGGTACGGGGAGCTGGACCTGGTGGCCCGGGACCGCAGCGGCACCGTCTGCTTCGTGGAGGTAAAGCTCCGCCAAACGGGGGGAATGTCTCTGCCCCGGGAGGCGGTGGACCTCCGGAAGCAGCAGCGCCTGCGCAGCGCCGCGGCGCTGTACCTGAGCCAGCACGAGATCGACGCCCCCGCCCGCTTCGACGTGGCGGAGGTCTACACCGACGAAAACCACCGGATCACCGGCGTGACGTATCTTGCGGACGCGTTCCGGTGACCGGCGGAGGAGATAGAAAAATCAATCGTGGAGGTTTTGCCATTATGAAGTATCTGAGCACACGGGACCGCTCCGTCCGCCTGGACGCGGCGGAGGCCATCGAGATGGGTCTGAGCCGGGACGGCGGACTGCTGACCCCCTGCGAGATCCCCCAGATCGACGAGGCCTTTTTGAACAGCCTGGTCCACGTCCGCTATCAGGAGCGGGCCGCCAAGGTCATGGCGCTGTACCTGACCGACTACACCGAGGCGGAGCTGCTGACCTTTGCTGAGAACGCCTACGGCCGGTCGAAGTTCGACACCGGCGCCGTGGCCCCCGTCCGCACCCTGGACGAGACCACCCACTGCCTGGAGCTGTGGCACGGCCCCACCAGCGCCTTCAAGGACATGGCGCTCCAGATGCTGCCCCAGCTGCTCTCCGCCGCCCTGCGCAAGACCGGGGAGAACAAGACCGTCTGCATCCTGGTGGCCACCTCCGGCGACACCGGCAAGGCCGCCATGGAGGGCTTCGCCGACGTGCCCCAGACCAAGATCATGGTGTTCTATCCCAAGGACGGCGTGTCCCGTGTCCAGGAGACCCAGATGGTGACCCAGGACGGCGAGAACGTAGGCGTGTGCGCCGTGGTGGGCAACTTTGACGACGCCCAGGCCGGCGTGAAGCGCATTTTCTCCGACGCCGCCATCCGGGAGACCCTGGCGCAGCGGGGCTATTTCCTCTCCTCCGCCAACTCCATCAACTGGGGCCGCATCCTGCCCCAGGTGGTCTACTATATCTCCGCCTACTGCGACCTGGTCCGGGACCGCCGGATCGTCATGGGGGACAAGGTGAACTTCTGCGTTCCCACCGGCAACTTCGGCGACATCCTGGCCGCCTACTACGCAAAGCGTATGGGCCTGCCCGTGGGCAAGCTGATCTGCGCCTCCAACTGCAACGACGTGCTGACCGACTTCCTGCGCACCGGCGTCTACGACCGCAACCGCCCCTTCCACACCACCATGAGCCCCTCCATGGACATCCTGATCTCCTCGAACCTGGAGCGGCTGCTGTTCGACCTGGCCGGGGAGAACGACTCCGAGGTCCGCCGCTACATGGACGCTCTGGCGGCCACCGGCCGTTATGAGGTGTCCGATGCCATCAAGAAGGCCCTGGCGGAGCAGTACTGGGGCGGCTTCTGCGACGAGGCCGGCACCACCGCCGCCATCGCGAAATACTACAAGGACTACGGCTATCTGATCGACACCCACACCGCCGTGGCCGCCAGCGTCATGGAGCAGTACCGCGCCGCAAGCGGCGACAAGACCCCCACGGTCTTTGTCTCCACGGCGTCCCCCTACAAGTTCTGCGACAGCGTCCTCACCGCCATCGGCCAGACCCCCGCGGGCGACGGCGTGGAACTGCTGGACCAGCTGCACGATGTCACCGGCACCGCCGTACCCCGGCGGCTGGCGGCCCTCAAGGGCAAGGCCCGCCGCTTCGACCTGACCTGTGAGAAGCCCGGCATGGACGGCGTGGTGCTGGACTTCCTGAAATAAGAGATCCGCACGGAAGGGAGGGGCGCGTATGGCCCTCTATGCCATCGGGGACCTGCACCTGTCCCTGACGGCCGACAAGTCCATGGAGGTGTTCGGCCCCGCCTGGGAGAACTATGTCAGCCGCATCGAGGCGTCCCTGGGACAGCTCACCGCCGAGGACGTGCTGGTCCTGGCGGGGGACACCTCCTGGGGCATCGACCTTCCCCAGGCGGAGGCGGACTTCCGCTTCCTGGACCAGTTCCCCTGCAAGAAGTACCTCATCAAGGGCAACCACGACTACTGGTGGTCCACGGTGTCCAAGATGAAGAACTTTTTCAACGAGAAGGGCATCACCACGCTGGACTTTCTCCACAACAACTGCGCCCTCTATGGAGACTACGCCCTCTGCGGCACCCGGGGGTGGTTCCTGGAGGAGGACCAGAAGCCTCACAACGCCAAGGTCTTGAACCGGGAGGTGGGACGGCTGGAGGCCTCCCTCCGGGCGGCGGAGGGGCGGCCCATCTTCTGCTTCCTCCACTATCCGCCCCTGTACCAGGGCTATCAGTGCCCGGAGATCCTGGAGGCGCTGGAGCGGTACCCGGTGGAGCTGTGCTGCTACGGCCACCTCCACGGGCCCACCATCAAGCGAAGGATGGAGGGGCGGCGGGGGCAGACGGAGTTCTCCCTGATCTCCGCGGACCATCTGGGATTTGTTCCTAAAAAAATTTGTGAATAATGTAAAAAAGTATGGCTTTTTCGGCCTAACTATGATAAAATACCATTTCGCACCGGCGCCCGACCGGTGATGAACGGAGGAGTAAACGACATGAGTGTGAAAAGCTGCGAAAAAGTAGAGAAAAGCCAGGTCGTGCTGACCATCGAGGTGGGCGCGGCAGAGTTTGAGGCCGCCGTTGAGAAGGCGTATCAGAAGATGCGCCGCAAGATCAATGTGCCCGGCTTCCGCCCCGGCAAGGCCCCCCGGAAGATCATCGAGGGAATGTACGGCGCCGAGGTGTTTTATGAGGAAGCGATCAACGCCGCCTTCCCCGAGGCCTATGAGGCCGCGGTGAAGGAGCAGGAGCTGCAGGTCGTGGGCTATCCCACCGTGGAGCTGGTGGGCGAGTGCACCAAGGAGGGCTTCACCTTCAAGGCCACCGCGCCCGTCTATCCCGAGGTGACCCTGGGCCAGTACAAGGGCCTGTCCGCCCCCAAGGATGAGGTGAAGGTCACCGCCGCCGACGTGGACGAGCGGGTGAAGATCCTCCAGGACCGCAACACCCGTCTGGTGTCCGTGGACCGGGAGGCCAAGGAGGGCGACACCGCCGTCATCGACTTCGAGGGGTTCCTGGACGGCAAGCCCTTTGACGGCGGCAAGGGCACCAACCACAGCCTGGAGCTGGGCTCCCACAGCTTCGTGCCCGGCTTTGAGGAGCAGGTGGTCGGCATGAAGGCCGACGAGGAGAAGGACATCGACATCACCTTCCCCGAGGACTACACCCCCGAGCTGGCCGGCAAGGCCGTGGTGTTCAAGGTGAAGGTCCACGAGGTCAAGGAGAAGGAGGTCCCCGCCCTGGACGACGAGTTCGCCAAGGACGTCAGCGAGTTCGACACCCTCAAGGACCTGAAGGCCGATCTGAAGAAGAAGATCACCGAGGAGCGCCAGAAGGACGCCGACCGCGCCTTTGAGGACGCCCTGATGGAGCAGGTGGCGGCCAACATTACCGCCGACGTGCCCGACGCCATGGTGGAGGGCCAGGCCCGTCAGTTCCTGGAGAACTTCAAGATGCAGATTGCCCAGCAGGGCATCCCCTATGACCAGTACATGAAGATGACCGGCATGGATGAGCAGAAGCTGCTGGAGGACGCCAAGGAGCCCGCCCTGCGGCAGGTGCGCCTGGATCTGGCCCTGGCCGCCATCATCAAGGCCGAGAACATCGAGGTCTCCGACGAGGAAGTGGAGGCCGAGTTCAAGAAGATGGCCGACCAGTACGGCATGGATCTGGAGATGGTGAAGAAGTACCTCCAGGCCGACCAGGTCAAGGACCAGGTCACCACCCAGAAGGCCGTTGCCGTGGTGGTGGACAGCGCCGTGGCCACCAAGCCGGAGAAGAAGGACGAGGAGAAGAAGCCCGCCCGGAAGTCCAGCAAGAAGGCCGAGGAGGCCGAGGGCGAGGAGAAGAAGCCCGCCCGCAAGAGCGCGAAGAAGGCCGAGGAGACCGAGGGCGAGGAGAAGAAGCCCGCCCGCAAGTCCACCAAGAAGGCCGCTGAGAAAAAAGAGGACGAGGAGAGCGCTGAATCCAAGTGATTCCGGGTATCCTGTCCAATGGTCCGGGGGCGTTCCCGCGAATTTGACAGATTCCCGCACGGCCTTTGTAGTAGGATAGGGGCACGTGCGTTGGCAGGGGCGCCGGCGGCCCGAAAGGGGCGGGGGCGCTTTTGCCATATTCCTGTCCGAGCGCGCCCGGTACACGGCGCAGATTCAAGGAGGTTATACCAATGAGCTTAGTACCCTATGTGGTGGAGCAGACCAACCGCGGCGAGCGGTCCTACGACATCTTCTCCCGCCTGCTGAACGACCGCATCATCTTCCTGGGGGAGGAGGTCAACGCCACCACCGCCAGCCTGGTGGTGGCCCAGATGCTGTATCTGGAGGCCCAGGACCCCGACAAGGACATCCAGTTCTATATCAACAGCCCCGGCGGCTCCGTCACTGACGGCATGGCCATCTACGACACCATGCAGTATGTCAAGTGCGACGTGTCCACCATCTGCATCGGCATGGCCGCCAGCATGGGCGCGTTCCTGCTCTCCTCCGGCGCCAAGGGCAAGCGCTTCGCCCTGCCCAACGCGGAGATCATGATCCACCAGCCCTCCGCCGGCACCCAGGGCAAGGTGACGGACATGGAGATCGACGTGGAGCACTTCCTGCGGATCAAGAAGAATTTGAATGAGATCCTGGCGCAGAATACCGGTAAGACCGCCGAGCAGATCAAGGAGGTCTCTGAGCGGGACAACTGGATGACCGCCCAGGAGGCGCTGGACTTCGGTCTGGTGGACAAGATCATCCGCAACAAAAAATAAGCGCAAATCCTGAAAACGAGGTAATACCATGAACGACGACGGCAAAAAGACCCTGCGGTGCTCCTTCTGCGGCAAGCATGAGAGCCAGGTCCACCGGATGATCCAGGGGCCCGGCGTGCGCATCTGCGACGAGTGCGTGCAGCTTTGCATGAGCATCCTCAACGACGGGTTCGAGGACAGCGGCAGCGGCGCGCTGGAGGATATCCCCGATCAGCTCCCCACGCCCCGGGAGATCAAGGACGTGCTGGACCAGTACGTCATCGGCCAGGACGAGGCCAAGGTGGCCTTGTCCGTGGCGGTCTACAACCACTATAAGCGCATTTTCTTCGGCGGCGACGAGGACGTGGAGCTCCAGAAGAGCAACATTCTCATGCTGGGCCCCACCGGCTCCGGCAAGACCCTGTTTGCCCAGACCCTGGCCCGGATCCTGAAGGTCCCCTTTGCCATCGCCGACGCCACCACCCTCACCGAGGCCGGCTACGTGGGCGACGACGTGGAGAACATCCTGCTGCGCCTTTTGCAGGCGGCGGACTTCGACGTGGAGCGGGCCGAGCACGGCATCATCTACGTGGATGAGATCGACAAGATCGCCCGCAAGAGCGAGAACACCTCCATCACCCGGGACGTGTCCGGCGAGGGCGTGCAGCAGGCGCTTTTGAAGATCGTGGAGGGGACCGTGGCCAACGTGCCGCCCCAGGGCGGCCGCAAGCACCCCCACCAGGAGTTCATCCAGGTCAACACCAAGAACATCCTCTTCATCTGCGGCGGCGCTTTTGACGGTCTGGAGAAGATCATCGAAAAGCGCCTGGACCAGAAGTCCATCGGCTTCGGCGCCAACGTCCAGGGGAAGAAGGACAAGGACATCAGCAAGATTCTCCACGAGGTCCAGCCCCACGACATCCTGAAGTTCGGCCTGATCCCGGAGCTGGTGGGCCGCCTGCCGGTGATCGCGCCCCTCAACGCCCTGCGGCGGGAGGATCTGGTGCGGATCCTGATGGAGCCCAAGAACGCCCTGGTCAAGCAGTACAAGAAGCTGATGGAGTACGACGACGTGGAGCTGGAGTTCGAGCCGGAGGCCCTGGAGGCCATCGCCGACCAGGCCATCGCCCGGAACATCGGCGCCCGGGGCCTGCGGGCCGTCATGGAGGGGATGCTGACCCAGATCATGTACGACGTGCCCTCCGACCCCACCATCGCCAAGGTGGTCATCACCCGGGACTGCGTGGAGGGGAAGGGGCAGCCCGTCCTGACCCACGACCCCCGGAAGATCAACTACTCCGTGAAACTGAACACCGGCAAGGGAGAGGGCAAACCGGTCTCCGGTTCCTCGTCCCCCGCGTCGGCTTCTTAAAGCGCAGAGGGAAGGGACGCGGTGCCCTTCCCCCTGTCTTTTTTCCAAGAAAGGAAACCGCCCATGGAACTGAGCAACTGGAACATCCCCGTCCTGGCCCTCCGGGGCCTGACGGTTTTCCCCCATATGAACCTGACCTTCGATGTGGAGCGGCCCATCTCCATCGCCGCCCTGGAGCGGGCCATGGAGACGGACCAGGACATCTTCCTGGTGACCCAGCGGGAGATCGGCACGGCCGAGCCCGGCGAGGCCGACCTCTATGAGATCGGCACCGTGTCCCACATCTCCCACCTGCTGCGGATGGGCAGCACCGTCCGCTGCGTGGTGGAGGGCAGCCAGCGGGCCCGGCTGAAGCGGCTGTGGCAGACCACACCCTACCTCCAGGCCAACGTGGAGGCCATCCCCGAGGAGACGTACTCCGAGGCCTTCCAGCGCAGCCCCCGGACCGAGGCCCTGCTGCGCCAGACGTACACCCTCTTCGGGGAGTACGCCCAGATGGCCGGCGGCGTGGCCGACGAGGTCCTCTCCACCGTCATGGACAGCCGGGACCCCGGCTTCCTGGCGGACTACATCGCCCAGAACATCAGCCTGCGGTACACCGACAAGCAGGAGATCCTGGAGGAGTTCTCCCCCTACATCCGCCTGCGCAAGCTTAACGGCTTCCTGGCCCGGGAGAACAACGTCCTGGGCTTCGAGCACGAGATGGAGAGCAAGGTCCGGGACCAGCTGGTCCGCTCCCAGCGGGAGCAGATCCTGCGCACCCAGATCCGGGTCCTCCAGAACGAGCTGGGAGAGAGCGAGGAGACCGAGACCGATGAGCTGACCGCCTACCGGGAGAAGATCACTGCCCTCAAGCTGGACGAGGAGACGGAGAAGCACCTTTTGAAGGAGGTCACGAAGCTCTCCAAGCAGCCCTTCGGCAGCGCCGAGGGGGCCGTCATCCGCAACTACCTGGACGTGTGCCTGGAGATGCCCTGGAACGTGGAGACCCGCGAGCGCCTCAGCGTGGAGGCCGCCCGGAAGGTGCTGGAGAAGGACCACTTCGGCCTGGAAAAGGTGAAGGAGCGGATTTTGGAGACCATCGCCGTCCGGCAGATGAACCCCGACGCCAAGGGGCAGATCCTCTGCCTGGTGGGCCCGCCGGGCGTGGGCAAGACCTCCATCGCCATCTCCGTGGCCAAGGCCCTCAACCGCAAGCTGGCCCGCCTCTCCCTGGGCGGCGTCCGGGACGAGGCCGACATCCGGGGCCACCGCAAGACCTACATAGGCGCCATGCCCGGCCGCATCATCGAGGCCATCAGCCGCGCCGGGTCCATGAACCCGCTGCTGCTGCTGGATGAGATCGACAAGCTGGGCAGCGACTACCGGGGCGACCCGGCGGCGGCGCTGCTGGAGGTGCTGGACGGCGAGCAGAACTACGCCTTCCGGGACCACTTCCTGGAGATTCCCGTGGACCTGACGAAGGTCCTGTTCATCACCACCGCCAACACCACCGACACCATCCCCCGGCCCCTGCTGGACCGGATGGAGGTCATCCGCCTGAGCAGCTACACCGACGAGGAAAAGCTCCAGATCGCCAAGCGCCACCTGCTGCCCAAGCAGCTGGCCGCCCATGGATTGAAGAAGGGCGCGGTGCGCATGGGCGACGACGTGATCCGCGCCATCATCCGGGACTACACCCGGGAGTCCGGCGTCCGCCTGCTGGAGCGGCGGCTGGCGGCGGTGTGCCGCAAGGCCGATATGCGCCTGCTGACAGGCGATGTAAAGCGGATCGCCGTTACGGAAAACGACCTTCCCAAGCTGCTGGACTGCCAGCCCTATCCCCCGGCCCTCCACACGGACCGGGAGGAGGTGGGCGTGGTCAACGGCCTGGCCTGGACCGAAGCCGGCGGCGAGATTCTGGAGGTGGAGGTCAACGTCATGGAGGGCTCCGGCAAGCTGGAGCTCACCGGCAACCTGGGCGACGTGATGAAGGAGTCCGCCCAGGCGGCCCTCAGCTGCCTCCGCAGCCGCGCCGCGGCGCTGAACCTGCCCGCCGACTTCCACAAGACCCTGGACATCCACGTCCACTTCCCGGAGGGCGCGGTGCCCAAGGACGGCCCCTCCGCCGGCATCGCCGTGACCACGGCCATGCTCTCCGCCCTGACCGGGCGGAAGATCCGGGCGGGCGTCGCCATGACCGGCGAGGTGACCCTCCGGGGCCGGGTGCTGGCCATCGGCGGACTGAAGGAAAAGACCATGGCCGCCCTGCGCAACGGCATCGGCACGGTCCTGATCCCCAAGGACAACGTCCGGGATCTGGAGGAGATCGACCCCACGGTCCGTGCCGCGCTGCACTTCGTGCCGGTGGAGACGGTGGACCAGGTGTTCGCCGCCGCGCTGTGCCCGGAGGTCTCCGCCCCGGTCCACGAGGAGCGGCCGGTGGCCGCCTTCGCGCCCCTGCCCGGCCGGGAAACCGGGGGAGACGCCGCTCTGCGGCAGTAAAGGAGAACACCTGTACATGGCTTTGAATTTCAACAAAGTGGAGTTCGTCCGCTCCGCCTCCCACCGGGACCACTTCCTGCGGGACGGCCTGCCCCAGTTCGCCTTTGCGGGCCGGTCCAACGTGGGCAAGTCCTCGGTCATCAACCGGCTGGTGGGCCGGAAGAACCTGGCCTACGTGGGCGCGTCCCCGGGCAAGACCACCCAGATCAACTACTTCCTGGTGGACAGCCGGGCCTATCTGGTGGACCTGCCGGGGTACGGCTACGCCAAGGTCAGCCAGGCGGAGAAGGAGCGGTGGGGCCGCCTCATGGAGAGCTATTTCCAGGAGGAGACCGGCCGCATCACCGCCGGGGTGCTGATCGTGGACATCCGCCACAAGCCCACGGCCAACGACGTGACCATGCACGACTGGTTCCGCCAGTCCGGCTGCCCGGAGATCATTGTGGCCAACAAGCTGGACAAGCTGAAAAAGAGCCAGATCGAACCGGCCCTGGCCCTGATCCGGGAGACCCTGGAGCTGACGGAGGCCGACGCCCTGGTGCCCTTCTCCGCGGAGAAGGGGGAGGGGAAGGACACCCTGATCCGGCTGCTGACGGCGGCCGGCGAGCAATAAGACAGCGCGGGGGAACGGCAATGCCGTTCCCCCGCGCCGTCTGTCCGGCCGGTCAGCCCAGTTCCGCCGGAGAAGCGGGGAGATCCCCGCGCGATTCCAGGGGCGTGGTCAGGTACAGCCGCAGCAGCTCCGCCCAGCCCCGCTCCGCGTCGGTGAAAACGCCGCCGGCCAGGGCAGCATCCAGCGTATCCAAAGCGTTTTCCAGATCCGCCGGGTACAGGTCCGCGTCGTAGGCAGTGAGGTGGAGGGCGCTGCTCTTTGCGGCCTCATCCGCGCCCTCTGCGGCCAGGGACTTGGAAAAGGTCACCGGGTCGGAGAAGAGGGCGCGGGAGAGGATGCGGCAGTAGCCCTCCGTATAGGCTCCGTCCAGCCCCTGGGCGGTGCAGCCCATCTGTACCCACAGGATCTCGGCGGAGGAGTAGGGAGCCTGGTCCTCCAGCCAGGTCATGAGGCCGAAGATGGCGTCGTCCGGATTTTCTGCGCTGCCCATCTGCCGCAGTTCGCCCCAGTCCATGTCCGGCAGCAGGCTGAATACGTCCCGCCGGCAGGCGTACCGCTCCTCAGCGGAGAGATTGCTGTCGGTCACCAGCCGGTTCCAGGCGATGTAGACCCTCCGGGTGTCACTGATCTCCTCCCGCTCCGGCTCCTGCCGCGCTGAGAAGTCCGGCTCGCCGTTCACCAGGGGGAAGCGGGTCACGTTGTTGGGGGCGTAGGCCGTATTCCCGGCGTCCAACATATGCTCCAGCTTGATGCCCGCCACCAGCCCGTCCCGTATATAGAGGCACAGGCTCTGTCCGAAGGTCTCCGGCGTCTGGAAGGCGTAATAGTAGTCGTGCTTCACCAGGGTGTAGCCGCCCTGCTCCTTGAGGCAGTAGACCAGCTCGTCGCCGTAGGAGCGCAGGACATCCTCCTTGGTATCGCCCACGCCGATGCCCCGGGGCGTGGTGTACCCCGGCACCATGGTGGCGATCTTCGTGATGAATTCCCGCTCCGGCGTTTCCGGGTCCAGCTCCGGGGCATAGCCGGTGTGGAGGTATTCCAGCCGGACGGCGCCGCAGTCCGCCCGGTGGAGGGTGGAGAGGGAGTCGTCCGTATCCAGGACTTCCTCCGGCTCCGTCAGCACCAGGGAGGTGCCGAAGGGGAAGAAGTCCTCCTGCTCACCCAGGGACAGGTATTCATACCACTCCTGATGTCCCAGCCGGGGGACCTGCCAGGTGAGATAGAACGCCGAGTCCACCGGCTCCGGGATGTCGCTGACCTGCCCCGCCGTGGAGCGGAGGCCCAGGACGATCAGCGTCCCCGTCATGAAGACCAGCAGCACCAGGACCAGCGCCACTCCGATCCACCAGCCCCGCCGCCGGGGCGGGGGAGGAGGCTCCGGCCCTCCGGCGGCCTCTGCCGGAGCGGGCGGCTCCGGCGTGGCGGTCAGCTCCGCCACGCTGACGCCGAATTCCCGGGCCAGGGCCAGCAAATTCTCCATATCCGGCGCGGCGGCGCCGGTCTCCCACTTGCTCACCGCCTGGCGGCTCACGCCCAGCCGGGCCCCCAGCTCCTCCTGGGAGATGCCCAGGGCCTTTCGGTACCCACTGATCCGCTGTCCCAGCGTCATGGACATTCCTCCTTTGCTGGTTCCAGGATAGCAGATTTCCGGGGAAAAGGCCACCACCCGGGTGTCGAATATCGGTTGCGGAGGGAAAAAATCCGGCCCCGGGCCGGAAAACCGCCTCCCGCCCCACGGGGGCGCGCTTGGTTCGGGACCAAGGGGCCGGCCCGGCGCTCCAGCTTTTTTCCGGGAAAAACTTCTCGTTCCCCCCTATGCAAACGGCGAAAAATACGGTAAAATATAGCCGTTATCATGGACTGCAAGCAGAGGGAGGATTTTACCATGGCAAAGCCTGTTTACAAGCGGGTGCTGCTGAAGGTCAGCGGCGAGGCCCTGGCCGGCGACAAGCACTCCGGCCTGGATTTTGAGGTCATCAGCCAGGTCTGCGATATTCTCAAGGAGTGCCTGGACATGGGCGTCCAGGTGGGTCTGGTCATCGGCGGCGGCAACTTCTGGCGGGGCGCCAAGAACAGCGGCGGCAAGATGGAGCGCACCCGGGCCGACCACATGGGCATGCTGGCCACGGTGATGAACTGCCTGGCCGTGGCGGATGTGTGCGAGCAGAAGGGCATCCCCGTCCGGGTCCAGACCGCCATCGAGATGCGGGCCATCGCCGAGCCCTACATCCGCTCCCGGGCCATCCGGCACCTGGAGAAGGGGAGAGTGGTGATCTTCGGCGCCGGCACCGGCAACCCCTTCTTCTCCACGGACACCGCGGCGGTGCTGCGGGCGGCGGAGATCGGGGCCGACGTGATTTTGCTGGCCAAGAACGTGGACGGCGTGTACAACGCCGACCCGGTGAAGGACCCCACCGCCGTGAAGTACGACTCCATCAGCTACGACGACGTGCTGGCCCAGCACCTGATGGTGATGGACTCCACCGCCACGTCCCTCTCCATGGACAACCACATCCCGGTGCTGCTCTTCGCCCTGAAGGACCCCCGGAACATCATCCGGGCTCTGTGCGGAGAGAACGTGGGCACCATCGTGAAGGAATGACGCGGCGACGCCGCTGCCCCAAGTTTTCGACATGAAAGGAAGGAACACAGGATGTTGAAGGACGAATACAAGAAGTACGAGGACAAGATGCAAAAGAGCATCGACTCTGTGGCTGCCGACTTCGCCTCCGTGCGGGCGGGCCGGGCCAACGCCGCCGTGCTGGACCGGATCATGGTGGACTACTACGGCAGCCCCACCCCCATCCAGCAGATCGCGGCCATCTCCACCCCGGACCCCCGGACGCTGCTGATCCAGCCCTGGGACACCAGCGCCGTCAAGTCCATTGAGAAGGCCATCCAGAACTCCGACCTGGGCATCAATCCCCAGAACGACGGCCGCAGCCTGCGCCTGAGCTTCCCCCAGCTGACCGAGGAGCGCCGCAAGGAGCTGGTCAAGCAGATCCGCAAGTACGCGGAAAACGGCAAGGTGGCCATCCGCAACATCCGCCGGGACGCCATGGACAACTTCAAGAAGCAGGAGAAGAAGGCGGAGATCACCGAGGATGAGATGAAGCAGGTGGAAAAGGACCTGCAGAAGCTCACCGACGACAGCTGCAAGAAGCTGGATGACCTGCTGACCAAGAAAGAGAAAGAATTGATGGCGGTCTGATGGCAGAACGTATGAGACAAAACGAGACAGGGCAGGCCGCCGGCCTGCCCTGTTCCAAGGAGATGGGGGTCCCCCGGCACATCGCCATCATCATGGACGGCAACGGCCGCTGGGCTACCCGCCGGGGCCTGCCCCGCACCGCCGGCCACAAGGCCGGGGCGGAGACCTTCCGCCGCATCGCCACCTACTGCAAGGAACTAGGTGTGCAGTATCTGACCGTCTACGCTTTCTCCACGGAGAACTGGAAACGCTCCGAGAGCGAGGTGGGCGCCATCATGCTGCTGCTGAAGAAGTATCTGCTGGAGGCGGTGGACACCATGGAGCGGGACCACATCCGGCTCCACTTCTTCGGGGACATGACCCCCATCGCCCCGGAGCTGCGGGCCCTGGCCCGGGAGACCGACGAGATCACCGAGCACCTGTCCAGGGATGATTTCCAGGCCAACGTCTGCCTCAACTACGGCGGCCGGGACGAGATCCTCCGGGCGGCGCGGCGCTTTGCCGCGGAGTGCGCGGCGGGGGAGAAGCGGCCTGAGGACCTGGACGAGGCGCTGTTCTCCTCCTATCTGGACTCCGCCGGCATCCCGGACCCGGAGCTCATCATCCGGCCCAGCGGGGAGCAGCGGCTTTCGAACTTCCTGCTCTGGCAGTGCGCCTACGCGGAGTTCTACTACACCGACACCCTCTGGCCGGACTTTGACGAGGCGGAGCTGGACCGGGCCATCGCGGCCTATCAAAGCCGCGACAGACGATTTGGAGGCGTGAAAAAATGAGTTCTCTGAAAGCGCGGGTCCTGGTGGCCGTGGTGGGCATCCCCTTTTTGCTGCTGGTGCTGGGCTGGGCCCCGGACTGGGCGACCATGGTGCTGCTGGCCCTGATGTGCGCCGTCGGCGCCTGGGAGCTGATGCACGCCGTGGCCGCTGAGGCGGGGAAGCCCCTGCTCCCGCTGACGGTGCTGGCGGCGGTGCTGGTGCCGGTGTGTGTGTACGGGGAGCTGACCATCCGGTATGCGAAGCTGACCGCCCTGCCGGTCCTGCCCCTGACGGGGCTGCTGGGGGCGGTGCTGGTGCTGGCGCTGTTCGTAGTGGCCATCCTCCGGTACGACAGGGAGCGGCCCGTGCCCTTTGCCGTCCTGACCGCCGCGGTGTTTGCCGGGCTGGTGTTCCCGCTGATGCTCAGCTGCCTGCTGCGGCTGCGGATGGCATACGGCAGCGAGGGCGGAGAGATCGTCGGCCGGATCATGGTCTTTCTGCCCCTTTGCGTCTCCTTTGGCAGCGATACCCTGGCCTACTTTGTGGGCTGCACCCTGGGTAAACACAGGCTGTCCCCCCGTGTCAGCCCCAAGAAAAGCGTGGAGGGCGCCGTGGGCGGACTGATCGGCGGCGTGCTGGGCACGCTGCTGCTGACCTGGATCGGCGCGCATATCATCACCGACGCGTTCATGGGCCCCCGGGAGATCCTGTTTTTCGGCCTGGTGGGCAGCGCCGTCAGCCAGATCGGGGACCTGAGCTTCTCCGTCATCAAGCGGGAGTTCGGCGTCAAGGACTACGGCCATCTGCTGCCGGGCCACGGCGGCATCCTGGACCGGTTCGACAGCGTGACCTTCGCGGCGCCCTTCGTGTGGCTGCTGTTACAGCTGCTCTGAGGGACGCTTTGCGGATTTTAGGATTGTTTTCAGCATTGAGGAATAGACTATGAGCAAAACGATTTCCATTTTGGGCTCCACCGGTTCCATCGGCCGCCAGACATTGGACGTGGCGGAGCAGATGGGCCTGCGGCTGGCGGCCATCACCGCCCGGTCCAGCGTGGACCGGGTGGAGGAGCAGGTGCGGAAATTCCGTCCGTCCCTGGCGGTCCTCACCGATGAGGCCGCCGCCAGGGATCTGGCCGTGCGGCTGGCGGACACCGGTACGAAGGTGATCGGCGGTCCGGAGGGATTGCTGGAGGCCGCCGTGCTGCCGGAGGCGGACACGGTGGTCACCGCCGTGGTGGGCATGGTGGGCCTGAAGCCGACCCTGGCCGCCATTGAGGCGAAAAAGCGCATCGCTCTTGCCAACAAGGAGACCCTGGTCTGCGCCGGGCAGCTGGTCATGGACGCGGCGGACCGCTTTGGGGCGGAGATCGTGCCGGTGGACAGCGAGCACTCCGCCATCTTCCAGTGCGTTCAGGGCTGCCGCGACCGCCGGGAGATCCGGCGGCTGATTTTGACCTGCTCCGGCGGGCCTTTCTACGGCATGACCAGGGAAGAGGCGGGTCGGATGACCCGGGCGGACGCCCTGCGCCACCCCAACTGGACCATGGGCCCCAAGATCACCGTGGACTGCGCCACGCTGATGAACAAGGGCCTGGAGGTCATCGAGGCCATGCGTCTGTACCGCCTGCCCCTCTCCCAGGTGTCGGTGGTGATCCACCGCCAGTCCATTGTCCACTCCCTGGTGGAGTACCGGGACGGCGCCGTGCTGGCCCAGCTGGGCACGCCGGATATGCGCCTGCCCATCCGCTACGCCATGACGTATCCCAACCGGGGCGAGAGCCCGGCGGAGCCCCTGGACCTGCTGACCTGCCCGCCGCTGACCTTCGCCCAGCCGGACCGGGAGGTGTTCCCCTGCCTTTCGCTGGCGGAGGAGGCCGCGGAGGCGGGCGGCACCGCCTGCGCCGTGCTGAACGCCGCCAACGAGGCGGCGGTGGAGCTGTTCCTGGCGGAGAAGATCGGCTTTTACGACATTCCCCGCCTGGTGGCCCTGGCCCGGGAACAGGTGGACGTGCGGCAGGACCCGGCCCTGGAGGATATCCTGGCGGCAGACGCTGCCGCAAGGGACGTGGTCCGGGCACGATTTTAAGAATTTGAGGAGCAACGCGCATGATTTTGTATATCCTGGCGGCCATTTTGATCTTCGGCGTGCTGATCGCCGTCCATGAGTTCGGCCATTTTATCACCGCCAAGCTCTGCGGCGTGCGGGTCAACGAGTTCTCCATCGGCATGGGGCCCCAGATCTGGGGCCGCACGGTGGGGGAGACGGAGTACTCCCTGCGGGCGCTGCCCATCGGGGGCTTCTGCGCCATGGAGGGAGAGGACAGCACCTCTGACGACGAGCGGTCCCTGACCAGTCAGGGCTTCTGGAAGCAGGCGCTGATCTTCGCCGCCGGGTCCATCATGAATTTCCTGACGGGCCTTTTGATCGTGCTGATCCTGTACAGCGGCACCGCCGCCTTTTACACCACCCAGGTCCTGGACTTCGCGCCGGAGTTCCCCGCCCAGGGGGACGGCGGTCTCCAGCCCGGGGACCAGCTCTGGACCATCAACGGCGAGCGGGTGTATTTGTACAGCGACGTGAGCTTGCTGCTGAGCCTGGACGGCGACGGTCTGGTGGACATGGAGGTCCGCCGGGACGGGGAGGTGGTGGACCTGGGCCAGATCCCCCTGGCCTACGGCACCTACTCCGACGAAAACGGCGAGCCGTACCAGGGACTGGGCTGGACCATCGGTGTGGAAAAGGCCACCCTGGGCGCCAAGCTGCGCACCAGCTGGCTCAACACCATCGACTTTGTGCGGATCGTGCGGCTGAGCTTGCAGATGTTCTTTACCGGCGAGGCCGGGATGGAGGACCTCAGCGGCCCGGTGGGCATCGTCTCCGCCATCACCCAGGTGGGGTCGGAGTCTCCCACCCTCCGGGACGCGGTGGAGAACATCCTGTACTTCGCCGCCATGATCGCCGTGAACCTGGCGGTGATGAACCTGCTGCCCATTCCCGCCCTGGACGGGGGGAAGATCTTCTTTTTGATCGTGGACACCCTGGCCTTCCGCCTGTTCCGGAAGAAGATCCCGGAGAAGTACGAGATGGCCGTCAATACCGCGGGCTTCGTGGTGCTGATGGGCTTCATGGCGGTGGTCACCTTCCAGGATGTGTTCAAGCTGATCCGGTGAGGAGGCGGACGCCGTGACGGACTTTGTGCTGCGGCCCTGGGAGGAGGCGGACGCCGCCTCCCTGGTCCGCTGGGCCGACGACCCGGCCGTGGCTGCCAACCTCCGGGACGTGTTCCCCAGCCCCTACACCCCGGCGGACGCGGCGTGGTTCCTCCGGGACTGCATGGATCGGGAGGGCCGGGACCAGCTGTGCCGGGCCATCGCCCTCGGCGGCGAGGCCGTGGGCTGCGTCACCGTGACCCTCGGCACCGACGTGGGCCGGAGGAGCGCGGAGCTGGGCTACTGGCTGGGCCGGGCCTGGTGGGGACAGGGCATCATGACGGAGGCGGTGGGGCGGATGTGCCGCCTGGCCTTCTCCGTCTGGGACATCCTCCGCATCCAGGCGGAGGTGTTCGCCCCTAATACCGGCTCCCGCCGGGTGCTGGAAAAAGCCGGGTTCACCCTGGAGGGGACCCGGCGCGCTGCTGTGTACAAAAACGGGCAGGTGACGGACGCCTGCGTCTACGCCTTGCTGAAGGAGGAACGGACATGACGAAACGACTGATGGTGGGCGCTGTGCCGGTGGGCGGCGGCGCCCCCGTTTCCATTCAGTCCATGTGCAACACCAAGACCGACGATGTGGACGCCACCGTGGCCCAGACCCTGGCCCTGGAGGCCGCCGGGTGCGAGATCATCCGGGTGGCCATCCCCGACCAGGCGGCGGCGGAGGCGGTGGACAAGATCAAGGAGCGCATCCACATCCCCCTGATCGCCGACATCCACTTCAACTACAAGTACGCCCTGGCGTGCGCCGAGCGGGGCATCGACGCCATCCGCATCAACCCCGGCAACATCGGCGGGGAGGACAAGGTCAAGGCCGTGGCGGACATGTGCCGCAGCAAGGGCATCCCCATCCGCATCGGCGTCAACGGCGGGTCTTTGGAAAAGGAGCTGCGGGCCAAGTACGGCGGCGTCACCGCCGAGGCGCTGGTGGAGAGCGCCATGGGCCACGTGGCCCTTCTCAACAAGTTCGACTTCGACGATATCTGCATCTCCGTCAAGTGCTCCGACGTGCCGCTGACCATGGCGGCCTACCGGCTGCTCTCCGAGCGGACGGACTATCCCCTGCACCTGGGCGTCACCGAGGCGGGCACGCCCTCTATGGGGATGGTGAAGTCCGCCATGGGCATTGGCGGCCTGCTGTGCATGGGCATCGGGGACACCATCCGGGTGACGCTGACCGCCGACCCGGTGGAGGAGATCTATGCCGCCAAGAAGATCCTCAGGGCGGCGGGCCTGCGGAAGGAGGGCGTGAACCTGATCGCCTGTCCCACCTGCGGTCGCACCCGCATCGATCTGATCCCCATGGCCGAGGAGGTGGAGCGGCGGCTCATGAACTGCGAAAAGAACATCACCGTGGCGGTGATGGGCTGCGCCGTCAACGGCCCCGGCGAGGCCGCCGCCGCGGACATCGGCATCGCCGGCGGCAAGGGCGAGGGCCTGATCTTCCGGAAAGGGGAGATCCTTTACAAGGTCCCCCAGGAGCAGCTTGTGGACAAGCTGATGGAGGAGATCGAGAAGCTGTGACCGGGCCATGGAGGCCCGTTTGAGAGAACGCGTACAAGAGAGGCAAGCATGTCAAGAGATATCCCGTTTTTTGAAATGTTTACGGAGCTGCAGCTGTCCGGTGAGCTGCGCCTGGCCCTGGCGGGCGCCGTCATCAACAGCGCCTCCATCGACCAGGCCGCCATGGCATTGAAGCTGCACCTGACCACCCAGATCGAACTGGGGGAGGCGGAGGCGGCGGAGCTGAAGCGCCTGCTCTCCGGGGTCTACGGCTTCCGGACCGTGGAGGTGGAGGCCGTGTGCAAGGCCCCGCAGCCCCGTTTCGAGCCTGCCGCCCCGGCGGCCTCCGCCGGAAACGGCGGGAAGAAGGAGGCCCCCAAGCCCGGCAAGGTGCTCATGGGCAAGCCCATCAAGTCCCGGCCCGGTCCCATGAAAGACCTGGACCTGAAAATGGGCACCGCCACAGTGGAGGGCAAGGTCTTTGCCTTCGAGTGCCGGGAGACCCGGCGGCCGGGCATGTGGCGGCTGAGCTTCGACATGACCGACTACACCAACTCCGTCACCGTCCAGAAGAACCTGACGGAGAAGGAGGCCCAGCAGCTGGAGGGGGCCATCAAGCCCGGCATGTGGCTGCTGGTCCAGGGCAAGATGGAGCCCACCTGGGACGGCAAGGACATCCAGCTCAACCCCTACCATATCTGCATCACGGACCATCCCAAGCGAGAGGACACCGCGCCGGAGAAGCGGGTGGAGCTGCACCTGCACACCCGCATGAGCAACATGGACGCCCTGACGGACACCAAGGCGGCGGTGGAGACCGCCATCCGCTGGGGCCACCCGGCTATCGCCATTACGGACCACGGCGTGGCCCAGTCCTTCCCGGACGCCTGGCACGCCGCCGGGGACAAGATCAAGCTGCTCTACGGCGTGGAGGGGTACTTTGTCAACAACCTGGACGACCGGGTGGTGGTCCACGGCGGCCAGGACTGCCCCCTGGACGGGGAGATCGTGTGCTTTGACATCGAGACCACCGGCCTGAAGGTAGACCGGGAGGCCATCACCGAGATCGGCGCCGTGGTGCTGCGCAATGGGGAGGTCTGCGAGCGGTTCCAGACCTTCGTGGACCCGGGCCGCCACCTGACGCCGGAGATCATCGGCCTCACCGGCATCACCGACGAGATGCTCCGGGGCGCGCCCCAGCTGAAGGAGGCCCTGACGGCCTTCCTGGACTTCGTGGGCGGGCGGCCCCTGGCGGCCCACAACGCCGAGTTCGACATCGGCTTCATCCGGGCGGGCTGCAAGAAGGTGGGTCTGCCCTTTACGCCCACCTACATCGACTCCCTGATCCTGGCTCAGAACCTGCTGCCGGACCTGGGGAAGTACAAGCTGGACATCGTGGCGGACCGGCTGGAGCTGCCCACCTTCAACCACCACCGGGCCAGCGACGACGCCGCCACCGTGGGCTATATGCTGATCCCCTTCTGGAAGATGCTCCACGAGCGGGGGGTGGATACCCTCCAGGCCGTGAACAAGGAAATGGAGAAGCTGCGGCCCCTGGGGAACAAGACCAACCGCTTCCCCAAGCATATCATCCTCATCGCCCAAAACAAGGTGGGCCTCAAGAACCTCTACCAGATGATCTCCGCCTCCAACCTCAAGTACTTCAAGCGGGTGCCCACCATCCCCAAGACGCTGCTCAACGAGCACCGCCAGGGCATCATCGTGGGCTCCGCCTGCGAGGCCGGCGAGCTGTTCCGGGCCGTGGCGGACCACAAGGACTGGGAGGAGCTCAAGCGCATCGCCTCCTACTACGACTACCTGGAGATCCAGCCCCTTTGCAACAACGCCTTCATGCTCCGCAACGGCGACGCCCGGTCCGAGGAGGACCTGCGGGAGTTCAACCGCACCATCGTCCGCCTGGGCGAGGAGCTGGGCAAGCCCGTCTGCGCCACCGGCGACGTCCACTTCCTGGACCCGGAGGACGAGGTCTACCGCCACATCCTGCTGGCCTCCAAGAAGTTCCCGGACGCCAACGCGCCGCTGCCCATCTACTTCAAGACCACCGACGAGATGCTCCGGGAGTTCTCCTACCTGGGGGAGGAGAAGGCCTACGAGGTGGTCATCACCAACCCCCGGAAGATCGCCGACATGGTGGAGTCTTTCGAGCTGCTGCCCAAGGACCTGTTCCCGCCGCGCCTTGAAAACTCCGAGGAGGAGCTCAACACCCTGGTGTGGGACAAGGTCCACCGGCTCTACGGCGAGGACCCGCCGAAGCTGATCGTGGACCGGCTGAACGTGGAGCTGGGCGGTATTCTGGGCAAGTACGACGTGGTGTACATGTCGGCCCAAAAGCTGGTCCAGCGCAGCCTGGAGAACGGCTACCTGGTGGGCTCCCGTGGCTCCGTGGGCTCGTCTCTCGTGGCCTACATGTCCGGCATCACGGAGGTCAACTCCCTGCCGCCCCACTACCGCTGCCCCAACTGCAAGAACAGCGAATTCATCCTGGACGGGTCCTACGGCTGCGGCGCCGACATGCCGGACAAGGTCTGTCCCGTCTGCGGGACGAAGTACGTCAAGGACGGCTTCGACATCCCCTTCGAGACCTTCCTGGGCTTCGGCGGCGGCAAGGTGCCGGATATCGACCTGAACTTCTCCGGCGAGTATCAGGCCCGGGCTCACCGCCACGCCATCGAGATGTTCGGCGAGACCCAGGTGTTCCGGGCCGGCACCATCGGCACCCTGGCGGAAAAGACCGCCTACGGCTTCGTGAAGAAGTACCTGGAGGAAAACGGCATCACCGCCTGCCGGGCGGAGGAGAACCGCCTGACCCAAGGCTGCGTGGGCGTCCGGCGGACCACCGGCCAGCACCCCGGAGGCCTGGTGGTGGTCCCCGACGACATGGACATGGAGGACTTCTGTCCGGTCCAGCACCCGGCGGACGCCGATGACTCCGACACCATCACCACCCACTTTGAATACCACTCCATGGAGGCCAACCTCCTGAAGCTGGACATGCTGGGACACGATGACCCCACCATGGTCCGCATGATGCAGGACCTGACCGGCGTGGACCCCCACGACATCCCTCTGGACGACCCGGATACCATGTCCATCTTCACCTCCAGCAAGGTCCTGGGATACGAAAACGACGAGATCCTGGGCCCCACCGGGGCCGTGGCTATCCCGGAGTTCAACACCCGGTTCACCCGCCAGATGCTGGTGGACACCCAGCCCAAGGACTTCAACACCCTGGTGCGCCTGTCCGGCTTCTCCCACGGCACCGACGTGTGGCTGGGCAACGCCCGGGACCTGATCGTCAGCGGCACGGCAAGCGTTCTGGAGACCGTGGGCTGCCGTGACGACATCATGCTCTACCTCATCTCCAAGGGCCTGGACCCCAAGATGAGCTTCAAGATCATGGAGAAGGTCCGAAAGGGCAAGGTGAAAAAGGGCGGCTTCGACGAGGGCTGGGTGGAGGCTATGCGGGAGCACGAGGTGCCCGAGTGGTACATCGAGTCCCTGGCTAAGATCGGCTATCTCTTCCCGAAGGCCCACGCCGTGGCCTACGTCATGATGGCCTTCCGCATCGCCTGGTACAAGGTCCACGAGCCCCTGGCCTTCTACGCCACCTTCTTCTCCGTCCGGGCCAAGGCCTTCGACGCGGAGTACTGCTGCGCGGGTCTGGACGCGGTGAAGCGGAAGATCCGGGAGATCGAGAACAACAAGGACGCCACCGCCGTGGAGCAGAACTTGCTGACCACGCTGGAGGTGTGCTACGAGTTCTACCTCCGGGGCTTCCACTTCGACACCATCAACATCTACGAGTCCGACGCCACCAAGTTCAAGGTGACCAAGGACGGCCTTCTGCCGCCCTTCACCACGGTCCACGGCCTGGGCGAGGCCGCGGCCATCGACACGGTGGAAAAGCGGAAGGGGAAGGAGTTCATCTCCATCGAGGAGTTCGCCATGTGCTGCAACAAGCTCTCCAAGACCCACATCGAGCAGCTCAAGGCCCTGGGCGCCTTCGCCGGCATGGCGGAGACCAGCCAGCTGACGCTGTTTTGAACCCCGCGGCAGAGGCCGCGTTCCATACATCACTTTATTTTTGGAGGTATCCCTATGCTGAACGAGACCGTGCGCGACCTGCTGAACCAGCAGGTGAATAAGGAATTTTACTCCGCCTATCTGTATCTGGACTTCTCAAACTACTTCGCGGCCAGAGGGCTGGACGGCTTTGCCAACTGGTACAAGATCCAGGCCCAGGAGGAGCGGGACCACGCCATGCTCTTCTACCAGTACCTCCACAACAACAACGCCGCCGTCACCCTGGAGGCCATCGCCAAGCCCGACGTGGCTTTGGAGAGCGACATGGGCGCGCTGAAGGCGGGCCTTGCCCACGAGCTGTACGTCACCGGCCTCATCAACGACATCTACGCCGCCGCCTACCAGGTGAAGGACTTCCGCACCATGCAGTTTCTGGACTGGTTCGTCAAGGAGCAGGGGGAGGAGGAGACCAACGCCAACGACCTCATCTCCAAGATGGAACTGTTCGGCTCCGACCCCAAGAGCCTGTACATGCTCAACAGCGAGCTGGCCGCACGGGTCTACTCCGCGCCGTCCCTGGTGCTGTAAGAAAACAGAGAAGAGCCGCGCCCCGATCGGGGCGCGGCTCTTGAGCTTGTCCAAAAAGGAGAAAAACTTGCGCGACGGGAAGGAAGAGAGTTACGAAAGGAACCCAGGAAGGGTTCCTTTCGTTTTCAATCATAAGTTTTCTGAACCTTTTAAAGGTTCAGAAAACTTGCTCAGAGTGTCGAAAAGACTTTTTCGATACGCTGAGAGCCGCGCCCCGATCGGGGCGCGGCTCTTGCTTTGCATGGGTCACTTGTCCAGCTTGGCGTTGCACTTGGCTAGGAACTTCTCGTTTTTGATGATGGCCCGGGTGTGGGTGCCGGACCCGATGGGGCCCTTCTCGTCCCAGGCCTTCACGGCGAAGTCCACCATCCGGCCGTTTTCGGACACGGCGGTGATCTCCGCCTCGGCCCAGACGGTCATGCCGATGGGGGTGGGGGCGTCGTGGCTCACGTCCAGGTGGGTGCCCACGCTGCCCTGACCCTCCTCCAGAAAGCTCTGGAGGCAGGTCATTGCCGCGTTTTCCATCAGGCCGCACATGAAAGGTGTGCCGAACACCGGCAGGGCACCGGAGCCCACGGCGGAGGCCGTCAGGGACTCGGTCACGGTTGTCTGCAGCTGGCATTTGGTTCCAATGACGATCATATGGGTTCCTCCGATGTATGAAGTTTGTGAAAAGGAACACGGCGCCGGGAAGCCAGCGCCGTGGTTCTTTTTTCATGGGGTCAGATGCCCAACTCCGTCCACAGGTCGTTGTACAGCGTCAGCGTCTCGGCGGGCAGATTCTCGTACAGGGTGCAGCGGCTCAGCACGTCGCTGGGAGCGGCCATGATCTCATAGAGCTCCATGTCCAGAGGCTCGCCGTAGGTCTCCTCGTAGTAGGCGGGGTAGCCCTCCAGAGCCTCGGCGTTGGGAGAGGCATACCAGATATAGTCCATGTTGGCCAGGTTGGATTCGGTGGAGGCGATGAAGTTGATCCACTCATGGGCCTCCTCCACGTTCTGGGCTCCCTTGAGGATGCACATGGCGTCCACGAACCAGTTGCTGCCCTCCTCGGGCACCACATAGGCCAGGTCCGGGTTATTCTCCAGCATGGTCAGATAATCGCCGGCGTAGTACATGGCGATGGCGGCGTTGCCGCCCTCCATCTTCTGGAACACCTCGTCCATGACAAAGGCCTGGTACACGTCCTTCTCCTTGGCGGAGGCCAGCAGCTCATAGGCCTCCCGGATCTGGGATTCGTCGGTGGTGTTCAGGTCATAGCCCAGGTCCAGCAGGGCGGCGGCCAGGGCGTCCCGGGAGTTGCGGATCATCAGCACGTTGCCGGCATATTTCTCGTCGAACATGGCGTCCCAGCTGGTGATGGGCTCGTCCACCATGGTGGTGTTGTAGATGATGCCCAGGGTGCCCCAGGTGTAGGGAACGGTGTACTTGTTCTCCGGGTCGAAGCTCAGGCCCT
Organism: Dysosmobacter sp. Marseille-Q4140; assembly: GCA_018228705.1. Taxonomy (NCBI): domain Bacteria; kingdom Bacillati; phylum Bacillota; class Clostridia; order Eubacteriales; family Oscillospiraceae; genus Dysosmobacter; species Dysosmobacter sp. Marseille-Q4140. The sequence continues at coordinate 3,247,845 of CP073694.1, forward strand.
TGTACTGGGCGTCGATCTTTTCATAGTTGGGGATGCTGCTGTAGTCCAGCTCCGCCAGCATGTCCTCGGCGATCAGCCGGGCGATCATATAGTCAGAGGGGACGATGACATCGTAGTCTCCGGCGCCGGTTTTGAGCAGGGAATAGAGGGCCTCGTTGCTCTCGGCAGTCTGGTAGTTGACCTTGATGCCGGTCTCTTCCTCGAATTGATAGATCAGGTTCTCATCAATGTATTCACCCCAGCTGCACACGTTGACGACCCGCTCCTCTTCGCTGCTTCCGCAGCCGGTCAGGGTCATGGCGGCCACCATCATCATGGCAAGGGCCAAGGCAAGCGTCTTTTTCAATTGATCATTCCTCCAGTGTTTGTTTGAAAGTGTTCTATCTCAAGGCCAAAAGGCCGTGGGACCATTCAGATCCGCCGCAGCTCCCGCCGCCGCTCCTGCCGGGCCTCCCGCAGGTTCACGATGGCCAGCAGGATCAGCACCGTCACGAACAGCAGCGTGGAAATGGCATTGATCTCCGGGCTGACCCGCTTTTTGGTCATGCCGTAGATGGTCATGGCCAGGGTGGAGGCGGAGGAGCCGGCGGTGAAGTAGCTGATGACGAAGTCGTCGATGCTCATGGTGAAGGCCGTCAGGGCGCCGGAGACGATGCCGGGCTTGATCTCCGGCAGGATGACCTTGAAGAAGGCCTGCATCCAGGTGCAGCCCAGGTCCTGGGCTGCGTCCACCAGGTTTTTGTCCATCTGCCGCAGCTTGGGACCGACGGAGAGGATCACATAGGGGATGTTGAAGCTGACGTGGGCGATGAGCAGTGTGCCGAAGCCCATGGTCAGCCGGGTGGGCAGCCGGAACAGGGACTGTATGCCGTTGAACCAGGCCGCAAAGTCCCCCCAGAAGCCGAAGAAGGCCACGAAGAACAGGCACAGGGAGACGCCGGTGACGATGTCCGCGTTCATCATGGGGATGTTGTTGACGGTCATCAGCGGCTCCCGCACCCGCCGGCGCATGGCGTAAAAGCCGATGGCGGCGAAGGTGCCGGCCACGGTGGCGATGGCGGTGGCCAGCAGGGATACCAGCAGCGTGGTGTAGACGCTCTGCATGATCAGCCGGTCATGGAGCAGCTTTTGATACCAGTCCAGGGAGAAGCCCTTCCAGACGGTGTTGCTGTTGCCGGCGTTGAAGGAAAAGATGATCAGCAGGATGATGGGGGCGTACAGGAAGAGAAACACCAGCGCCATGAACAGGCGGTTGACAAACACGTGATTCTTTTTCACAGCATCACCGCCTGTTCCTCGCCCTCACCGAAGCGATTCATCACATACATGCACACCACCACAATCACCATCATCACCAGGGAGATGGCCGCGCCCAGCTGGGGGTTATAGGCGTTGCCCATGAACTGCTGCTCGATCAGATCGCCCAGCAGCAGCTCCGTGCCGCCGCCCAGCATTTTGCTGATGGCGAAGGTGGACACGGAGGGAACGAATACCATGGTGATGCCGGAGAGGACGCCGGGCAGGCTCAGCGGCAGGATCACCCGCCGGAACACCTGGAAGGTGTTGGCGCCCAGGTCCCGGGCCGCCTCGATCAGGGAGCGGTCCAGCTTTAAGATCACGGAGTAGATGGGCAGGATCATGAAGGGCAGGTAGTTGTACACCATGCCCAGCACCACGGCCCCCTGGGTATTGAGCATCTGGAAGTGGGTGATGGGCTCATAGGCGGCGGGGTCTGCGGCCAGGCGCATGGCGATCTGGTTGTAGAGATCGATGAGCCCGATGTTCTGGAAGAACTGGTTCAAAAGGCCGTTGTTCTCCAGAATGGACATCCAGGAGTAGGTCCGCAGCAGGAAGTTCATCCACATGGGCAGCATGACCAGCACCATGCCCACCCGCTGGAACTGCCGGCCCTCCCGGCTCATGATATAGGAGATGGGGTAGCCGATGAGCAGGCACACCAGCGTGGCTACCAGCGCCAGCTTGAACGAGCGGGTGAACACCACCGTATAGGTGCCCATCCGGGTGAAGTTGGCCAGGGTAAAGCCGCCGTCGGCGGTGGAGAAGGCGTAGATGACCACCATGATGATGGGGGCCACCACGAACAGCGCCATCCACACCACGTAGGGTACGGCGAACCAGGAGAGCTTATTCCGCATCCTCGCTTCCCTCCTCATCCTCCGACACCAGGGTGGCGTCGTCCAGCTCGTCGTACTCCTCGGAGAAGGAGGAGTAATCGCCGAACATACCGGAGTACTGGCTCTTTTTCATGACGTGGATGCCGTCGGGGTCGATCTTGATGCCGATGCGGGCGCCGACAGGGGAGTGGTCCGTGGTCTGGATCAGCCACTTGAAGCCCCGGAAGTCTACGATGATGTCGTACTGCATCCCCTTGAAGGTGACGGAGGTGACGGTGCCCACCAGCTGGCCCTGGTCCACGGGGACGATGTCGATGTCCTCGGGCCGGATGACCACGTCCACGGGCTCGTTCTCGCCGAAGCCCCCGTCCAGGCAGGCAAACTCCCGGCCGTACATCTTCACCACCTTGTCCCGGACCATGATGCCGTCAATGATGTTGGACTCGCCGATGAAGTCCGCCACGAAGGCGTTCTTGGGCTCGTTGTAGATGTCCTCGGGGGTGCCGATCTGCTGGATGCAGCCCTTGTCCATGACCACGATGGTGTCGGACATGGTCAGGGCCTCCTCCTGGTCGTGGGTGACGTAGATAAAGGTGATGCCCACCTGCTGCTGGATGCGCTTGAGCTCGATCTGCATGTCCTTGCGCAGCTTCAGGTCCAATGCGCCCAGGGGCTCGTCCAGCAGAAGGACCTTGGGCCGGTTGACCAGGGCCCGGGCGATGGCCACCCGCTGCTGCTGGCCGCCGGAGAGGGCGTCCGGCTTGCGGTTTTCAAAGCCCTTGAGGCTGATGATCTCCAGCATCTCCATGACCCGCTCCCGGATCTCCTTTTCCGGGATCTTCACCTTGCGCTTGCCGGTGGGATCGGAGGGGTCGGGCCGGCGCTGCATCCGCAGGCCGAAGGCGATATTTTCAAAGACGTTCAGATGGGGGAACAGGGCGTACTTCTGGAACACCGTGTTGATCTGGCGCTTATGGGGCGGAACGTCATTAATCCTCACACCGTCAAAGAGGACGTCTCCGGACGTAGGTGTCGCGAAGCCGCCGATGATCCGCAGCGTGGTGGTTTTGCCGCACCCGCTGGGCCCTAGCAGTGTGAGGAATTCTTTGTCATTGAAATAAAGATTTAAGTGGTCGAGAACCAGCTCGTCGTCGAAGGCCATGCAGACATCCCGCAGGCGGATCAACTCTTTGGACATGTATCCTCCCCCATTTCTTCATACATATTTTATATGGAAATATCAGCCTCTTTTCTCTGTTGAGGGGGAACCTTTCTCGTCGAAATTCAGCATTAAAGAATGATATCGGAAAGAGCGGGAAAAGTCAAGGGATTGCGCGGATTTCCCCGCCTTTTTACGAAGTTTTTTCACGGGGGAAATACCGGTCCCGGAAGGGGACCTCCGCCACGGTGAAGGTGCGGCCCCGGAGGTACTCCAAAAGCCCGGCGTCGGTGGGGAAGGGGAAGGAGAGCTTGTAGGAGTACAGGGCCTGGCGGGTCTCGCCGTAGCGGCGGTTCACGTCGCCCCGGCCGTATTTGCCGTCCCCCAGCAGGGGGCAGCCCAGATGGGCCATGGACACGCGGATCTGGTGGGTCCGGCCGGTGAGCAGGCGGCACTCCACCAAGGACAGCTCTCCCCGGGTCTCCAGGGTCTGATACAGCGTCACGGCGGTTTTGCCGCCGGGGATGGGCCGGGTGTGGAAGGAGACCTGCTTTTTCGCCTCGTCCTTGAGGAGGAAGCCCTCCACCTTGCCCTTTGCCGGGGAGGGGCGGCCCACCGTCACGCAGAGGTAGGATTTTTCCACCTCGTGGTCCCGGATCTTCTGGTTGAGGATGCGCAGCGTCTCGGCGTTCTTGGCGGCCATGACCATGCCGCCGGTATTGCGGTCGATCCGGTTGCACAGCGCCGGGGCAAAGGCGTTCTCCCACCTGGGGTTCCACTCCTTCTTCTGGTAGAGGTACGCCTGGATGTGGTTGATGAGGGTGTTGACCTTCTCCGTCTCGTCGGCGTGGACCACCACGCCGGGGCGCTTGTTGACCACCAGCAGGTTCTCATCCTCGTAGACGATGTCCAGCTGGGGGCGGAACAGGGTGAGGAAGATGTTTTCCTCGGAGGGCTTGTCAAAAAACTCATCGTTGATATATAATTGTAGCGTATCGCCGGCGGCCAGCCGTGCGTCCCGCTTGGCGCCCTTGCCGTTGACCTTGATCCGCTTGAGGCGGATGTACTTTTGCAGCAGGGCAGGGGGCAGCAGGGGCAGGGACTTGGACACGAAGCGGTCCAGCCGCTGTCCGGCGTCGTTTTTTCCAATGGTGATCTCCCGCATGGTGGGCCTCCCGGTGTTGGATTTCTGCATCCATCATACCCGTCCGGGGGGCGAATGTAAAGGCGGCGGGGCAAAGAATTTTTTCTGGAAGTTAGGAGAAACTGAAGCTATGAGCGGAAAACAGGGGAGAAAGCCCACGGGCCGGGTCAATTACATCTGGGTCCTGGCGGGAGGATATCTGATCTATCTTTCCTACCAGCTCTTCAGCGGGCTGTGGAAGGGGGACGCGGAGAACCCGGTGCTGAACGTTGCCGGCGGCGTGGTGTTCGCGGTGGCGGCGGCGCTGATGCTGCTGCGGGAGTGGCGGGCCTACCGGTACGGCCAGGAGCATATCGACGATCCGGAGAGCTGGTCCGACGAGCCCGTGGAGGAAGCGGACCAGGCCGCGCCGGCCCTGGAGGAAGCCCCGGGCGGGGACGCGGGGAAGGAGGAGCCCAGATGAGCCTGGAGCAGCTGGCCCCCGCCGTGCGGGAGACGGATTATCTCAAGCGGTTTGACCGCCATCAGTACGACAAGGCCTTCCGGGAGTATGGGGAGCGCTTCGGCCCGCTGTACGCCGAGGCCATCCGCGCCGCCGGAGAGGCGGGCCTTGCGGACCTGGCGGCATCGCTGATGGACGAGCTGGAGGCCGGCTGGCGCCGCCAGCGGATCTGGAACCGGACCTCCGTGCAGATCAATGAAAAGCAGATGATGGTGGCGTATCTCTCTCCCATGCTGGTGGAGCTGGAGGCGCCGCTGGGCGTGGCCTTTGCCAAGGCCCTGCGGGACACCTGGTCCGCCCGGCGTCCCAAGGACGGCTACCGCATCGCCTCCTATGAGAAGCTGGCCTCCGGGTTCCGCAACACCATTCTGGGCATCGATGTCAGCGGCTTTATCAACCGCAGGGAGCAGGAATCCCGGGAGGAAGAGGAGTTCTGATGGGGTTCCGGCGGGGCCTTTGGAAGAAAGACGAAAAAAAATGAAAAATTTGTTTGACAACGAGTGGTCAATCCCTTATAATACTACTCGTGTCATTGCGAGGTAGACTATGCTGTTGGATGTAAGACCCATTCTGCACGAGCCTGGAAAGCATCTGGATTTCCGGTTTGAACTGGACCTTTCGGATGTGGAGCTGGCCGGACGATATCCCATCTCCCGCCCTGTGACGGTGGTGGGGACTGTGCGCAACACCGCCGGTGTTCTGGAACTGGAGCTGACGGCCCGCAGCACCCTGGACGCCGTGTGCGACCGGTGCGGCAAGGCCTTTGCCCAGGACAAGGAGATCCCCTTCCGCTGCCTTCTGGCGGAGGAGCTTCAAAACGAGGACAACGACGAGATCGTCCTGCTGGAAAACGGCCAGGCGGACGCGGAGGATCTGGCCAGGACGGCCTTCCTCCTCGGAATGGACACGAAAACTTTGTGTTCGGAAGATTGCAAGGGACTTTGCCCCCGGTGCGGCGCAGATCTCAATCTGGGCCCCTGCCCCTGTCAAAAGGAGACGGATCCCCGGCTGGCGGTCCTGGCCAAGCTTTTGGAGAACAAATAAGGAATACTAAGGACGGTAACTCCGGGCCTTTGAAGATCAAGGAGGTGTCACAATGGCAGTACCTAAGGGAAAAGTATCCAAGGCAAGACGCGACAAGCGGCGCAGCTCCCACTGGAAGCTGGCGGTTCCCGGCCTTGTCAAATGCCCGAAATGCGGTGCGCTGCACCTGCCTCACAGAATGTGCCAGGAGTGCGGTACTTACAACGGCCGTGAAGTCAAGACCGTGAAGTCCGTCGTCGCGAAATAAGAAGCCATCGGGCGAGGAGGGAAGAACACTTCCCTCCTCTTTTTTTCCGTTGCGTACCGCGAAGGGTTTCGCTTATAATATAGATCGAGTGGAAAGAGAAAGGAAGTGAGCGCCCATGAAACCGATCGTCGCCATCGTGGGCCGCCCCAACGTGGGCAAGTCCATGCTGTTCAACAAGCTGATCGGACGGAGGCTCTCCATCGTGGAGGACACCCCCGGCGTCACCCGGGACCGGATCTACGGGGAGACGGACTGGAACGGCCGGTCCTTCACCCTGATCGACACCGGCGGCATCGAGCCCCGGACCGACGACCAGATCCTGGCCTTCATGCGGGATCAGGCCCAGATCGCCATTGAAAACGCCACCGTCATCATCTTCCTGACGGATATCAAGACCGGCCTGACCGCCTCGGACCACGAGGTGGCAAACATGCTGCTGCGCAGCGGTAAGCCCATCGTCCTGGCGGTCAACAAGATGGACTCCACCGGCGCCCCGGACCCGGACTACTACGAGTTCTACAACCTGGGGCTGGGGGATCCCATCGCCGTCTCCGCCGTCCACGGCCACGGTACCGGCGACCTGCTGGACGCCTGCGTGCAGTATTTCCCGCCGGAGGACGAGGAGGAAGAGGAGGACGACGCCATCAAGGTCGCCGTCATCGGCAAGCCCAACGCCGGCAAGTCCTCCCTGGTCAACAAGATCCTGGGGGAGCAGCGGGTCATCGTCTCCGACGTGGCCGGCACCACCCGGGACGCCATCGACTCCCGGTTTGAAAACGACAAGGGCGCTTTCGTCTTTATCGACACCGCCGGTATCCGCCGCCGGTCCAAGGTGGACGAGGACATCGAGAAGTACAGCGTCCTCCGGGCCACCATGGCTATCGAGCGCAGCGACGTGTGTCTCATCATGATCGACGCCACCGAGGGCGTCACCGAACAGGACACCAAGGTGGCGGGCCTGGCCCACGAGGCCGGCAAGGCCAGCATCATCGTGGTGAACAAGTGGGACCTCATCGAAAAGGACGACAAGACCATGGACCGGATGCGGGAGAAGGTCCGCCAGGACCTGGCCTTCATGGCCTACGCCCCCATCCTCTTCATCTCCGCCAAGACCGGCCAGCGGGTGGACCGGCTGTTCGAGCTGATCGACTACGTGGCCAACCAGGCTGCCACCCGCATCACCACCGGCATGCTCAACAACGTCCTGGCGGATGCCCAGACCCGGGTCCAGCCCCCCACGGACAAGGGCCGCCGGCTGAAGATCTACTATATGACCCAGGTGGGCGTGAAGCCGCCCCACTTCGTGGTGTTCTGCAACGACGCCCGGCTGTTCCATTTCTCTTACCAGCGGTATCTGGAAAACTGCATCCGAAATACCTTCGGCCTGGAGGGCACCCCGGTGATCCTCTCCATCCGGCAGAAGGGCGACAAGGAGGAGTGAGCGTATGCTGGGACTGTTTCCCAACGGCGTGCCCCTGCCGCTGCTGATCGCCGTCACGGCGGTGATCGCCTACTTCTGCGGCTGCTTCAACGGGGCGGTGATCGTGTCCAAGTATATCCTGCGGGACGACGTGCGCAACCACGGCAGCGGCAACGCGGGCCTCACCAATTTCTACCGCACCTTCGGCGGGGCTCTGACCTTCGTGGTCATCCTCACCGACGTGCTCAAGGCGGTGGTGGCCATCCTGGTGGCCAAGCAGCTGTTCTTCGCGGGCTACACCATCTACATCTCCGCGGCGCAGACAGAGGAACACTGGAGGCTGTTCGCGGAGTACTGGGCGGCCCTGTGGTGCCTGCTGGGCCATATGTTCCCCTGTATGTTCCACTTCAAGGGCGGCAAGGGCATCCTCTCCGGCGGCACCATTGCCATCATGATCGACTGGCGGATCGCGCTGGTGGTCTGGGGAGGCTTTTTGCTCCTGGCCATCCTGACCCGGTACGTATCTCTGGGCTCTGTTTGGGCCGGGGCCAGCTTTCCCTTCATCTCCTGGTACTGCTATCCCGATCCGGTGATCGTGGCGCTGGCCTTCGTGCTGGGCGGTCTGGTGGTCTGGCAGCACCGGGCCAACATCGGGCGGCTCATCCGCGGCAACGAGAACAAGTTCAGCTTCCATCATAAAAAGGAGGGGTCCCAATGAAGGCGGTAGTGGTCGGCAGCGGCGGCTGGGGCACGGCGCTGAGCATCGTGCTGTGCGACAACGGGCACGACGTGACGCTCTGGTCCCACAACCCCGCCAAGGCGGCGGAAATGGCAGAAAAGCGGGAGAACCCCCTGCTCAGGGGCGTGGCCCTGCCGGATGGCCTGACCGTCACCGGGGATCTTTCCTACCTGGAGGGGGCGGACCTGGTGGTGTCCGCGGCGCCCTCCTTCGCCGTCCGGGAGACGGGCCGGAAGATCGCGCCGTACCTGCGGCGGGACAGCATCCTGGTGTCCGTATCCAAGGGCATCGAGCGGGACACCAACCTCCGCATGAGCCAGGTGCTCCAGGAGGAGACGGGGAATATCTGTAAAGTGGTAGCCCTTTCCGGCCCTTCCCACGCAGAGGAAGTGGGCATCCGGATGCCTACCGGGTGCGTGGCCGCCTGCCCGGACCGGGACGCGGCCCGCTTTGTCCAGGACGCCTTTATGAACGACTATTTCCGCGTCTACACCAGCTACGACATCATCGGCGTGGAGCTGGCGGCGGCGCTGAAGAACGTCATCGCCCTCAGCTGCGGCATCTGCGCGGGCCTGGGCTTCCAGGACAACACCCGGGCGCTGCTGATGACCCGGGCCATGGCGGAGATCACCCGCCTGGGTGAGAAGCTGGGCGGTACCCGCCTGACCTTCGGCGGCCTCGCCGGCATGGGCGATCTGATCGTCACCTGCACCTCCATGCACTCCCGGAACAACCGGGCCGGCATCCTCATCGGCCAGGGCAAGAGCGTCCAGGCCGCCATGGAGGAGGTGGGCGCCGTGGTGGAGGGCTACTACGCCGCCGAGAGCGTCCATCAGCTCTCGGAGCGGGAGGGCGTGGAAATGCCCATCTGCCGGTGTGCGTATGAGGTTCTCTACAAGGGTAAGCAGGTCCACACCGTAGTGGGGGAGCTGATGACCCGAGCCAAGAAGGACGAGCTGCTGGAGACCGCCTGGCTGTGACGGTGCTCCCGTTCCGCTGCCGGGAAGCGCGGGCCTTTCCCGGCGCTCCGTGAAAATCTTCTCTGCATAACTCCATATTCGTTCCTGCGGGAGGCTGCGTTTTGACGCAGCCTCCTTTTTTTCACGCTATTCCAGATGAAACCGCAGCTTCAGCCCTGCGGCGGTTCACTTGCCGGGCCATGTCTGCTTTGTGAATTCCCGTGCGGACTGGCTGACCGATGAATTTGTCTAATTACCCCTTGACTTGGTAGGCAAATGATGGTATGATCCAATCACATACCAGATTGGTAGGCAAAAGAGGCATCCAGCCACAGCCGGAGGTTTGGATTTGTGCGGAAGGACTTCCGCTTTGGGCGGATGTGCCGTCTGTTCCGGCGGCAGAGTACCGCGGGGCAGAGCGATGTCTTGTCGGACCCCTTCCGTCAGCGCGAAGCAAATCGACGGAAGTACCGCAGGCCTGGAACAACCGTTTCAGAGTGTTAAGGAGGAATGACCTTGGCGAACATTTATACATCTGCTGACCAGCTTATCGGCAGGACGCCTTTGCTGGAGCTTACCCATATCAGAGAAGCCGAGCACCTGGAGGCCAGAATTCTGGCAAAGCTGGAATTTTTCAATCCCGCCGGATCTGTCAAGGACCGCATTGCAAAGGCGATGCTTGACGATGCCGAGGCGAAGGGGCTGCTGACTGCCCGGTCAGTCATTATTGAACCCACCTCGGGCAACACGGGGATCGGCCTGGCATCTGTTGCGGCGGCGAGGGGCTATCGCCTCATCCTCGTCATGCCGGAGACCATGAGCCAAGAGCGCCGGAAGCTGATGAAAGCCTATGGCGCGGAGCTGGTGCTGACCGAGGGCGCAAAGGGAATGAAGGGGGCCATCGCCAAGGCCAGTGAGCTGGCGAAGGAGATCCCGGACAGCTTCATTCCCGGTCAGTTTGTGAACCCGGCAAATCCCGCCGCGCATCGCGCCGCCACGGGCCCGGAGATCTGGGCCGATACCGGCGGAGAGGTGGATATCTTTGTCGCCGGAGTGGGCACGGGCGGCACCATCACCGGCGTGGGAGAGTATCTCAAGAGCCGGAACCCCGCTGTGAAGGTCGTGGCGGTGGAGCCGGCGGCCTCCCCGGTCCTCTCTCAGGGGGTGGCCGGCGCCCACAGGATCCAGGGGATCGGCGCAGGCTTTGTGCCGGACAACCTGAACACCGGGATCTGTGATGAGATCCTGACGGTATCCGACGAGGACGCCTTTGCTTACGGCAGGCGTCTGGGACGGCAGGAGGGCATCCTGGTGGGCATTTCCTCCGGCGCCGCTGTATGGGCCGCCGCGCAGCTGGCAAAGCGCCCCGAAAACAGGGGCAAGACCATTGTGGTCCTGCTTCCGGACACCGGCGAGCGCTACCTTTCCACACCCATGTTTGCAGATTAAATACCAAGGAGTATGCTATGATTTACGCAGATAATGCCGCGACCACAAAAATGAGCAGGGCGGCGGTCGATGCCATGCTGCCCTATATGGAACAGTATTACGGAAACCCCTCCAGCCTCTACGCCTTCGGCCAGCAGGCCAGGGAGGCGCTGGAAAACGCCCGGAGCCGGATCGCCGCCTGCCTGCACGCCGATCCCAGGGAGATCACCTTTACCTCCGGCGGCAGCGAGGCGGACAACCAGGCGATCATGACCGCCGCTGCGCTGGGGGCCCGCAGGGGGAAACGACACATCGTCTCCACGGCCTTTGAGCACCACGCCGTTCTGCATACCCTGGAAAAGCTGAAGAAGCAGGGCTATGAGGTCACTCTGCTGGACGTGCACAGCACGGGCCTTGTGACGCCGGAGCAGGTGGCGGAAGCCATCCGGGAGGACACCTGCCTTGTGACCATTATGTACGCCAACAACGAGGTCGGCACCATTCAGCCTGTCGCGGAAATCGGGGCTGTTTGCCGGGAAAAGGGCGTCCTGTTCCACACAGACGCGGTACAGGCGGCAGGCCATCTGCCCATTGATGTGAAGGCGCAGAACATCGACCTGCTCTCCCTTTCCGCCCACAAGTTCCACGGGCCGAAGGGGATCGGCGTCTTGTATGCCAAGCGGGGGGTGGCGCTGGAAACCATCATCAGCGGCGGCGCCCAGGAGCGCGGAAAACGCGCGGGCACAGAGAATATCCCGGCCGTCATGGGCATGGCAGCGGCGCTGGAAGAGGCCTGTGCAAACATGGACGAGCACCGCGCACGGCTGACCGGCCTGCGTGAGCGCCTGATTCACGGCCTGGAGCAGATTCCGTACGGAGAGCTGAACGGCGACCGTGAGCGCCGGCTGCCCGGGAATGTGAATTTCTGCTTTGAGGGCATCGAGGGCGAATCGCTGCTGCTTTTGCTGGACGAGAGGGGCATCTGCGCTTCCTCCGGCTCCGCCTGCACGAGCGGTTCCCTGGACCCCAGTCATGTGCTGCTGGCTATCGGCAGGCCCCACGAGGTGGCCCATGGCTCCCTGCGGCTCAGCCTCGGCGAGGAGATGACGGAGGCAGATGTGGACGAGATCATTCAGGCCGTCACGGACGTGGTGACCCGCCTGCGGAATATGTCCCCCTTCTGGCGGGATCTGGTCAACGGAAAACGGCCCCATGTATTTGCTGAATAAGAGGTGATATGATGGCTTTGTATAGCGATAAAGTGATGGATCATTTCCGCAATCCCCGGAATGTGGGCGTCATCGAGGATGCCGATGGCGTTGGTGAGGTGGGTAATCCCGTGTGCGGAGATATCATGAGGATCTATCTGAAGATAGCGGATCAGATCATTACCGATGTGAAGTTTGAAACCTTCGGCTGCGGAAGCGCCATTGCCTCCAGCTCCATGGCGACGGAGCTGATCAAGGGCAAGCCCCTGTCCGAAGCCCTCGCGCTGACCAACAGGGCCGTGGCCCAGGCGCTGGACGGGCTTCCGGCGCATAAGATGCACTGCTCGGTGCTGGCGGAGGAGGCCATCAAAAAGGCGATCCAGGATTATTACGACAAAAGCGGCATCGCCTATGATTCCAGCCTGTTTCCGGACTGTGGGCATTGCGCTCACTGCGGCGGGTGAAGGCCCTGATCGCCATGAGCGGCGGCGTTGACAGCAGCGTCGCCGCTCTGCTGACCAAGCGCATGGGCTATGCGTGCATCGGCTGTACCATGAAGCTGTATGACGCTCCCGATGACGGCGCTGCGCGGGGGCGGAGCTGCTGTGTGCTGGAGGATGTGGAGGACGCGCGCAGCATCGCCCTGAGAATGGGAATGCCGTATTACGTGTTCAATTTTAAAGATGCGTTCCGCAGCAGGGTCCTTGAAAAATTCATCAGAAGCTATGAGGCCGGCAGAACGCCAAACCCCTGCGTGGATTGCAACCGGTATTTAAAATTCGACCGGCTTTTTGAGCGGGCGCGGGTACTTGGCTGCGACCGGATCGTAACCGGCCACTATGCCCGGATTGCATTCAACGGCAAGGAGTATGTGCTGAAAAAAGCACTTGATCCGTCCAAAGACCAGAGCTATTTTCTGTACGCGATGACGCAGGAACAGCTGAGCCGAACGCTCTTTCCGCTGGGAGCGCTCCGCAAGAGCGAAACGCGGAAAATCGCCAAAGAAGCCGGCTTTGTCAATGCGGACAAGCCGGACAGCCAGGATATTTGCTTTGCCCCGAACGGCGACTATGCCCGTGTGATCGAAAGCGATACGGGAAAGCGATGCCCAGAGGGGGTATTCCAAACGACAAGCGGCGAGGTGCTGGGGAGGCACCGCGGAATCATCCGCTATACCATTGGGCAGCGCAAGGGACTTGGAATTTCCTCCCGGAGGCCGCTTTATGTCTGCGGAATTCAGGCAGAGGACCATACCGTCGTTGTTGGAAACTGGGAGGAGCTGTTTTCCAGGACCGTGATCCTCTCAGACGTTCACTGGATCTGCGGCAAAACTCCCGATTTCCCCCTTCGCTGCTTTGCCAACATACGCTCACGGCAGCAGGAGCAGCCGGTGACGGTCTATCCGCAGGGAGCCGGCGGCGTGCGGATCGTGTTCGACCGGCCCCAGCGGGCCGTCACCCCCGGCCAGGCCGCGGTTCTGTACGACGGAGAAACGGTCCTGGGCGGCGGTGAGATCCAAAGCGCCGGCGGCACTTGATGCCTTGTGAGCGTTGTGCTATGATGAGATTCAAAGGGGGAACCTGTCATGCTGGTATCCACAAGAGGACGCTACGCCCTGCGCGTCATGATCGACCTGGCGGAACACGGCGACGGCAAATACATGGCTATGAAATCGGTCGCGGAACGGCAGGAGATCTCTCTGAAATATATGGAGAAAATCCTTCGGCTGCTTGTTTCCGCCAATCTGATCGAGGGCGTGCAGGGAAAAGGGGGCGGTTACCGCCTTACCCGCGCCCCGCAGGATTATCCCATCAATGAGATCCTGCAGCTGACGGAAGGCAGCCTTGCGCCGGTGTCTTGTCTGGAATGCGGCGCAGAGGCGTGCAAACGCGCCGCGGAATGCCGCACACTTCCCATGTGGACGGAGCTGGGGCAGCTTGTCAACGGGTATTTGGGGAAGATCACGCTGGCGGATCTGATGAAAAAATGACTGTGCGGCGTGACACTGCCCGCAGCATTTTCCCTTAAATTCATGCAGCGCGGACAAGCGAGAGCGCTTGTCCGCGCTGCTGTATCATTTCGCCAAAGAGGGGAAAATTCCTCGCTTTCCAAATCCTGCCCGCTGCGGGCGGACCGCTCATGCCAGAAACAGCGACACGGCGCAGTACACCAGCAGCAGCGCCATCACCGTGTTGACGGGCTTTGCGTGCTGGGAGAACAGCCGGCGGAACACGGAGCCGAAGGCGCACCAGCACAGGCAGAAGAGGTAGCCGATGAAGGCCAGCAGCAGGGCGAAGCCCACCAGGGGCAAAGGCTCCGTGTGGTAGTAGGGGAGGATGTAGGCCTCCATGGACATGATGCAGTAGATGTAGATCTTGGGATTGACGAACTGCAGCAGCAGTCCCGCCAGGAAGCCGTCCCGGGAGTGGTCCTCCTCCACGCCGGAGCTGCGGAAGGTCTCCCAGGCCAGATACAGCATGTACAGGGCCCCCAGGATCAGCATGGGCAGCTTGATTTTGGGGATCAGGGCCGACAGGGCGCCGCAGAAGGCGGTGCACAGCAGCATCACCGCGGTGAAGCCCACCCAGATGCCGAAGGTGAAGGGCATGGCGCCCCGGAACCCCTTCCGGCTGCCGTTGGACATGGACATGATGTTGTTGGGGCCCGGCGTCACGGCGGTGATGACGGCATAGGTCAAAAACGAGAGCCAGGGAAACATATTTGACAAGCCCTCCCTCTGAATGATATGATACTGATATGATCGTACAATATCTTGGATTTCCTTTATATTGTATGAGCAATCCGATATATTGTCAAGAGGGAATGCTATGGATATTACGAACGTGGTGGCGGGCAACGCCCGGCGGATCCGGGAGGAGAAGAAGCTGACGCTGGACGCGGCGGCGGCGGCCACCGGCGTGTCCCGCAGCATGCTGGCCCAGATCGAGAAGGGAGAGGTGAACCCCACCATCTCCGTGCTGTGGAAGATGGCCAACGGCTACAAGGTCTCCTTCACGTCGCTGGTGGAGTCCCGGAGGAGCGGGGTGTCCGTGCTGCGGCAGGGGGAGACGGCGCCCCTGGCCGAGGACGATGGGCGGTATCTGAACTACCCGCTGTTCGCCTTTGATGAGCAGAAGCTCTTCGAGACCTACCGCATCGTGATCCTGCCCGGCGGCGCCCTGTCCGCCCAGCCCCACCTGGCCGGGTCGGAGGAGTATGTCACCGTCTTTGCGGGCCGGGCGGAGATCACCGTGGACGGCCGCAGCTTTGCGCTGGAAAAGGGGGACTCCATCCACTTCCTGGCCGACGCGCCCCACGCCTACCGCAACCCGGGGCAGGAGACCGCGGAGCTGAGCATGCTGATCTACTATGGAAGGGCCACCTGAGCGGACGAACGGAGGGGGACCCAATTTGGGTCCCCCTCCGTGTATCCTCCGGCTTGGGAGTATTTACAATCCGGCATCCCGCTGCGCTTCCAGCACTCTTCGGGCGAAGGCCTCCATGGAGCAGTCCTCCACGGTTTCGCCGGGCCGGAGTACCAGGTCGAAAAAGCAGGTGGGGATCTCGCGCTTGCGCAGCTCCTTCTCGATGCACAGGGAGCAGCCCTGGTCATGGTTGGAAGGGTGGCAGCGGCAGGCGGTGTTGCGGCAGGGGCAGAAGTGGTCCATGACAGCCTCCTTTACGAACGTGGGAAAAAAGAGATCCCGGACCGAAGTCCGGGATCTTTGTTTGTCCAAGTCAGATCGCTCTGGTGACTTTGCCGGAACGCATACACCGGGTACAAACATACACATGGCGGGGAGAACCGTTGACGATCGCCTTCACACGCTTGACGTTGGGCTTCCATGTACGGTTGGAACGCCGATGAGAGTGGGAGACCTTGATGCCAAAGGTAACGCCCTTGTCGCAGAACTCGCACTTAGCCATCCGTTGCACCTCCTTGCTGTTGCGTACTTCCATACCTTTTTTAGGCACAGCTAATATCATACCAGAAAACTTTCTGAAATGCAAGCAAAAATTTCAAAAAATCCAAAGGTTTTTTCCGGGGCTCCTCCGGGCCCGCCGAAGGGGCTGGGTGTTGCGAAAACGGGCAAAGTAAGATATAATAAACACAGTATAGCGCCGCTTCAAAAAGAGGCGGCAGAGTGGGCGCGCCGGAGTGTGCGGCGGCCGGAAAGGGAATGGAAAAGGCTATGCAGGAACGCGGACTGAAGATGTCGGAATTTGTGGCTCAATTCAATCTGGAGGTGCTGAACAAGGGCACCGATTTTGACACCATGCTGTTGACCATCACGGATGTGAACCGCCCCGGCCTCCAGTTCCACGACTTTTACGACTATTTTGACCCCCGCCGCCTCCAGGTGGTGGGCAAGGCGGAGATCACCTATCTGAAGGGGCTGACGGAGCAGCGGCGGCGCAAGTGCTTTGACGACCTCTTTCTCTATGATATCCCGGCCCTGGTGATCTCCCGGGGGCTGGACTGCTTCCCGGAGTGCCTGGACAGCGCCAGGGAGCACGGCCGGACCCTGCTGCGGACGGAGGACACCACCGTGGAGTTCACCAGCCGCACCATCGAGTTTCTGAACCGGTATCTGGCTCCCTGCGTCACCCGCCACGGCGTGCTGCTGGACATCTCCGGCGAGGGCGTCATGATCACCGGCGACTCCGGCATCGGCAAGAGCGAGTCCGCCATCGAGCTGATTATGCGGGGCCACCGGCTGGTGGCCGACGACGCGGTGGAGATCCGCCGCATCTCCAACCAGCTCATCGGCACCGCGCCGGAGGTGATCCGCCACTACATCGAGCTGCGGGGCATCGGCGTCATCGACGTGCGCCAGCTCTTCGGCATGAGCGCCATCCGCGCTGAGTCCCAGATCAACCTGGTGGTCCAGTTCGAGCAGTGGGACAACACGAAGTTCTACGACCGGCTGGGCATCGAGGACCACTACATCGATATCCTGGATATCCAGGTGCCCTGTGTCACCATCCCTGTGCGGCCGGGCCGGAACCTGGCCAGCATCGTGGAGGTGGCGGCCATGAACAACCGCCACCGGCGGTACGGCTACAACGCCGCCCAGGAGCTGGCCCAGCGGGTGGACCTGCGGGCCGAGGGCAAGACCAAGGGCTGAACGGAGGAACGAGGAGATGTTTGTTGGCATTGACGTGGGCGGCACCAACCTCAAGGCCGGCCTTGTGGACGGCGAGGGCCGCCTGCTGGCGGCGGCCCGGCGCCCGCTGCACTTTTCCGGTGCGGAGGCCTTCGCCGCGGATCTTGCGGAGCTGGCCCTCCAGGCGGTGCGACAGGGCGGCGCGGCGCCGGAGGACCTGGAGTCCGTGGGCATCGGCCTGCCCGGCGCCGTGGACGGCGGCGAGGTGGTGTACACCGTCAATATCCCTTTGAAGCACGTGCCGCTGGAGCGGCTGTTCCGGCAGCATCTGGATATTCCCGTGTACCTGGGCAACGACGCCGACTGCGCCGCCGTGGGCGAGT
The DNA here is from genome assembly GCA_018228705.1 of Dysosmobacter sp. Marseille-Q4140. Lineage (NCBI taxonomy): Bacteria > Bacillati > Bacillota > Clostridia > Eubacteriales > Oscillospiraceae > Dysosmobacter > Dysosmobacter sp. Marseille-Q4140. Next base: position 3,265,321 of record CP073694.1, read on the forward strand.
TCTTCTGCGGCGCGGGCCGGGGCTGCCGGGACTTTGTGGTGGTGACCCTGGGCACCGGCATCGGCGCCGGGATCATCCTGAACGGCCGCCTTCAGGGCGGCGCCGCCTCCAGCGAGGCGGGCCACATGGCGATCATGCAGGGAGGCGAGCTGTGCAACTGCGGCCGCCGGGGCTGCTGGGAGCGGTACGCCTCCGCCACGGCCCTGATCGCCCAGACCCGGGCCGCCATGGAGGCCCACCCGGAGAGCGGCCTCCACGCCGCGGCGGAGGCCCTGGGGGCCGTGGACGGCCGCACCGCCTTCCAGGCGGCTCTGGCCGGGGACGAGACGGCCCTGGCGGTGTGCCGGCAGTATGTGGAGTACCTGGCCGGCGGCACCACCAGCCTCATCAACATCCTGCGGCCGGAGGCGGTGGCCATCGGCGGCGGTGTGGCGGCTGCGCCGGAGCAGCTGCTGCTGGAGCCCCTGCGCCGCATCGTGGAGCAGGAGGCCTACGCCCGCCACGGCGGCCGGGTCACCCGGGTGGTCCGGGCGGAACTGGGCAACGACGCCGGCATCATCGGCGCGGCGTTTTTGGAAAAGGTCCTGTGAGAACAAGATCGAGCCGCCGGCCTTCGGGCCGGCGGGATTCGTTGAGCGCCCGGAGGCGCGGAGGGAGACGCTATGGATTGGTGGACTGGATTTGACAAGAAGATGGCGGACTATCTGCCGGACCTGAAGATCGCGGAGGAGGAGCCCATGAGCCGGCACACCTCCTTCCGCATCGGCGGGCCCGCCCGGCGGATGGCGTTTCCAACGTCGGGGGCCCAGCTGGTGCTGCTGATGAGCTTTGCGGCCGAGTGCGGGTCAAGGCCCCTGGTCGTCGGCCGGGGCACCAACCTCCTCTGCCCGGACGAGGGCCTGGACCGGCTGGTGGTGGAGACCTCCGGCCTTTCCCGGCTGGAGCTGGGGGAGGAGCCGGACACGATCCTGGCCGAGAGCGGCGTGTCCCTGGCCCGGCTGGGGGAGTTCGCCTGCCAGCAGGGCCTGACGGGCCTGGAATTCGCCCACGGCATCCCTGGCAGCGTGGGCGGCGGCGTGTGCATGAACGCCGGGGCCTATGACGGAGAGATGAAGCAGGTGGTCTCCGGTGTTTCGGTGCTGTTCCCGGAGGAGGGGGTCAAATTCCTCTCCGGGGAGGAGATGGCCTTCGGCTACCGCCGCAGCCTCCTCACCGACCATCCCGAGGCGGTGGTGCTCCACGCGGTGTTCCGCCTGACGCCGGGGGACGGCGAGGCCATCCGGCAGAAGATGCGGACGCTGATGGACCGCCGCCGGGCCAGCCAGCCCCTGGAACTGCCCAGCGCCGGCAGCACCTTCAAGCGGCCCCAGGGTCATTTCGCCGGGACGCTGATCGACCAGTGCGGCCTCAAGGGCCTCACCGTGGGCGGCGCCCAGGTCAGCGAGAAGCACGCGGGCTTCGTGGTCAACCGGGGCGGCGCCACCTGCGCCGACGTGGAGGCCCTGATCGCCGAGATCCAGAGACGGGTCCTGGACCGGACCGGCGTGGCCCTGGAGCCGGAAGTGAAGATCATCCGGAACTGAGCGTTCCGGCGAACCATCAGGAGGTGGATACTGTGGAAATCCTCATCATCTCCGGCCTCTCCGGCGGGGGAAAGAGCAAGGCGGCCTCCTTTCTGGAGGATATGGGCTTTTACATCGTGGACAATATGCCCGCCGCCATGATTTTGAAATTTGCGGAGTTCTGCGCCGGGGTCAGCGGCCGGTACGACCGGGTGGCCCTGGTGTACGACGTGCGCACCGCCAGCTCCTTCACGGAGCTGTTCGACGTGCTGGATAAGCTCAAATCCATGGGCCTTTGCCGGATGCTGTTCCTGGAGGCGGCGCCGGAGACCATCATCAAGCGCTACAAGGAGACCCGCCGCCGCCATCCCCTGCGGGGGGAGACGGACTCTCTGGAGGAGGCGGTCCGCCGGGAGCGGGAGATGATGCAGCCGGTGAAGGAGCGGGCGGACTATGTGATCGACACCTCCCGCACCTCCACCGCCCAGCTGCGGGGCGAGCTGCTGCGGCTGTTCGGCCAGGGGGAGGAGCGGGGCGCCATGACCGTCAACGTCACCTCCTTCGGCTTCAAGTACGGCCTGCCCCTGGAGGCGGACCTGGTGCTGGATGTGCGGTTCATGCCAAACCCCTTCTACATTCAGGACCTGCGGCCCAAGACCGGGCTGGACAAGGCGGTGGCGGACTATGTGTTCAGCTTCCAGCAGACCCGGGACTTCATGAAGAAGCTGGAGGATCTTCTCTCCTTCACATTGCCCCTGTACGCCGAGGAGGGCAAGACCTCCCTGACCATCGCCGTAGGCTGCACCGGCGGCCACCACCGCTCCGTGGCGGTGACCCACGCCCTGACGGACTTCATCCGCCAGCAGGGCTATTCTGTGACGGAAAACCACCGGGACATGTCCCGCAGCAGCTGAGAGAGAGGTGCCCATGGAATACCAACCGGCCCCGTACCGCCTGCCCAGGTCCCACGGACCCCGGATCGCCGTCATCGGCGGCGGCCACGGCCTGGCCAACATGCTGCGGGGATTGAAGCAGTACACGGAGAACCTGGCCGCCGTGGTGACGGTGGCCGACGACGGCGGCGGCTCCGGCAGACTGCGCCAGGACCTGGGGATGCCGCCGCCCGGCGACATCCGCAACTGCATGGAGGCCCTGGCCAACACCGAGCCGGTCATGCGGGAGCTGCTCAGCTACCGCTTCACCGAGGGGTCTCTTGCGGGCCAGAGCTTCGGAAACCTCTTTCTCGCAGCCCTCAACGGCATCTCGCCCACCTTTGACGCGGCGGTCAGCCGCATGAGCGAGGTCCTGGCCATCACCGGCCGGGTGCTGCCGGTGACCACCGCCGACGTGCGGCTGGAGGCGGAGTTCGAAAACGGCGCCAGCGTGGTGGGGGAGTCCAAAATCTTCTACTGCAAGAAGAAGGAGGACTGCCGCATCCGCCAGGTGCGGCTGCTGCCGGAGCATCCCAAGGCCCTGCCGGAGGCGCTGACGGCCATCCGGGAGGCGGACATGATCGTCCTGGGGCCCGGGAGCCTCTACACCAGCATCATCCCCAACCTCCTGGTGGACGGCATCCCCGAGGCCATCCAGGCCTCCAACGCGCTGAAGATCTACGTCTGCAACGTCATGACCCAGGAGGGGGAGACGGAGGGGTACACCGTCTCCGACCACATCGCGGCCCTCTTCGCCCACTCGGCGCCGGGCCTTTTTGACCTGTGCCTGACCAATTCCTCCCCCATCCCCAGAGACGTGGCCGCCCGGTACGCTCAGGAGGGTGCCGCGCCCCTGTACGGCGACCGGGAGGCGTGCGCCGCCCTAGGCGTGGAGGTGGTGGACCGGCCCATCGCCACCGTGGAGCAGGGCTTCGTCCGCCACCATCCGGACCACCTGGCCCGGGAGCTGATTTTGCTCCACGCCGAGCGCAGCGTCCGCATCGCCGGGGACCGCTACGACTTCCGCCGCAGCGCCTCCCACGTGGAGGGGCGGAGCCGCCGCTGAACACTACGAAAGGAGCGACGCCATGTCCTTTTCCTTCGACGCCAAAAACGAGCTGTGCCGCCTGCCGGTGCAGAAGCTCTGCTGCGCCAGGGCGGAGGCCTACGGCATCCTGCTCTACTGCAACACCTTCAGCGCATCGGAGGTGCGCATCGTCACCGAGAACCCCAACTTCGCCGCCCGCCTGCCAAAGCTCTTTCACCGGGCCTTCAGCATCCGCTTTGACCGCCAGCCGGAGCCGGGGGCGCCGGGGAAGATGGTGTTCCAGATCACGGAGCGGCGGAAGCTGGAGCGGATCACCGACATGCTGGGCTACGACCTGCGGCAGAACCTGGTGCTCCACATCAACTTCGCCCTGCTGGAGGAGGAGTGCTGCAAGGCCTCCTTCCTGCGGGGGGTGTTTTTCGCCGGGGGCAGCATCACCGACCCCATGAAGCGCTACCACCTGGAGCTGACTACCTCCCACCAGCAGGCCAGCCGGGAGCTGGACGTGCTGCTGCGGGAGAGCGGCTACCCGCCCAAGAGCGTCAGACGCAACGGCAGCTTCGTCACCTATTTCAAGCAGAGCGACCAGATCGAGGATTTTCTCACCCTGATCGGGGCGCCGGTGGCGGCCATGAACGTCATGACCGCCAAGATGGAGAAGGACCTCCGGAACAGCGTCAACCGCCGGCTCAACTGCGACAGCGCCAACCTGGACAAGGCGGTGCTGGCGGCCCAGGAGCAGCTGGAGGCCATCCGCCGCCTGCGCGCCTCCGGGCAGATGGAGACCCTGCCGGAGAAGCTGAAGGCCACGGCGGCCCTGCGGGAGGCCCACCCGGAGCTGAGCCTCTCCGAGCTGGCGGAGACCTTTGACCCGCCGGTGACCAAGTCCTGCCTCAGCCACCGCCTGCGGAAGATCATGCAGCTGGCGGAGTGACTGTAAAGTAAAAATACATAACAGATAGAAAGAGGAGAATTTTTATATGGACCGCTGTGCAAAAGCCTATGAATACCACAAGCAGGGATACAACTGCGCCCAGTCCGTGGCGGGCGCCTTCGCGGATCTGGCGGGTCTGGCCCCGGAGCAGCTGATGGCCGCCACCGGCGGCTTCGGCGGCGGCGTGGGCGGCAGCCACGCGGAGGTGTGCGGCGCCGTCAGCGGCGGCGTGCTGGTGCTGAGCCTGCTGCACCCCCACACCGACGGGGCCGACAGGGCGGGGAAGGCGGCCGTCTATGCCCTGACCAAGGAGTTCCGCCGCCGCTTCGAGGAGGTGTTCGGCCTGACCCGCTGCGGCGAGCTGCTGAAGGCCCGCCCCGGCGTCACGGACAAGAACCCCGCCGCGCAGCGGCTGGGCGTCACCGCCCACTGCGACAACATGGTCGTCACCGCCGTGGAGATCGTGGAGCAGATGCTGGCGGAGGAGCAGGGCTGAGTCAAGCCGTACCGGAGGGGGAGGCGCAGGTGTGAAGGACCGGAGTGAGATACGGACCGGAGGCGGTCCTGTGCTCCATGTGTGGCATACCGCCCTGGCGCCGGAGCAGTTCCAGGCCCGGATCCGGACCCGGGCCCGGTCCTTCGGGCCGGACTGGCGCCTTCACTGGAAGGCGGTCCGGGGCGGATACCGGCTGTGGCTGTGTCCGGAGCTGCCGGTATTCCGGGGGCGGGGCCAGCTGCCCCTGCGGCTGTGGGTACGGCCGGAGGGGGAGGGCTGCCGCGTGACCGGAGTCTTTGCGCCGCCCCTGTGGTCGCTGGCTCTGGATGCGCTGGCGCCGCCGGCGCTGACGTGCGTGGCTTCGCTTCGGACCGGCCGGATGACCCCCTGGTGGGTCCCGGCGGCCATGACCGTCTTTTTGCTGCTGGTCCCCCGAATGTTCACCGCCTGGGGCCGGGACCGGCGTTTGCTGCGGTGGGTCGGGGAGGACCTGCTGGGCGGCGGAGCGGGGAGCGGCCCTGCTCCCCGGACCTTTGAAAAAGGAGGGGACTGCCATGAAAAAGGGGGATGAATGGGACTGCCGTCAGGCGCTGAAGATGTCCCATATTCTGTTTTTCAGCGGCTTTTTGCTGGTGATGGCCGGCGGTCTGGTGCTGTGCGTGAGCACGGCGCCCCGGGCGCTGGCGGCTCTGCTGATGGCCGGCGGGGCGGTGCTGCTGATCGCCGGGCTGATCCTGGCCGCCTGGAAGGTGCGCTGTCCCCACTGTGGGGCATCCCTGATGCTGGGAGGCCGTCTGCCCCTGAGCCTGCCTCCCCACTGCCCCGGCTGCGGAGAAAAGCTGTGAGGTGCCTGTGAACAGACATTCCATGAACCACCGCCGGATGCGGGCCATCCGGATCGTGTTTTACAGCGGCCTGGGACTGCTGGTACCGGCCTGGGCCGCCGCCTGCTGGTGGGAGCAGTTGGCCATGGTCCTGCTGGGCCTCGCCCTGGGTGCCATCCTCCTGGCCTCGCTGGCCTCTCTATGGGTGCGCTGCCCGGTCTGCGGAGCCAATCTCTGCCGGGGCATGCGCCTGCCCGGCCAGCTGCCCAGGTTCTGTCCCCGCTGCGGGTCAGAGGTGAAGTGACCTGCTGCCGCAGCGCAACTATCGGAAAGGAGACCGCCCATGTCCTTTGTCCATCTCCATGTGCATACGGAGTTCAGCCTTCTGGACGGCGCCTGCCGCATCAAGGACCTGCCCCAGGTCGTCAAAGACATGGGGCAGACCGCCTGCGCCATCACGGACCACGGCGTCATGTACGGCGCCATCGACTTCTACCGGGCCTGCAAGGCGGCGGGGGTCAAGCCCATCATCGGCTGCGAGGTCTATGTGACGCCCCAGGGCCGGTCCCGGTTCGACAAGGTCCACGAGTTCGACGCCGAGAGCCGCCATCTGGTGCTGCTGTGCGAGAACGAGGAGGGCTACCGAAACCTCTCCTACCTGGTCTCCGCCGGGTGGACCGAGGGCTTTTACATCAAGCCCCGGATCGACCAGGGGCTGCTGCGGCAGCACAGCGGCGGCCTCATCGCCCTTTCCGCGTGTCTCGCCGGAGAGATCCCCCGGCGGCTGCGCAACGGCGAGTATGCGAGCGCCAAAAACTACGCCCTGGAGATGGCGGAGCTGTTCGGACCGGAGCGGTTCTACCTGGAGCTCCAGGACCACGGCATCCCGGAGCAGCGGCAGGTGAACCAGGGAATTTTGCGCATCCACCAGGAGACCGGCATCCCCATGGTCTGCACCAACGACGCTCACTACCTGCGAAAAGAGGACGCCGAGGCCCACGACGTGCTGCTGTGCATCCAGACCGGCAAGACCATCGACGACGAGAACCGGATGCGCTACGAGCCGCGGAACTTCTACCTGCGCAGCGAGGAGGAGATGCGGGCCCTCTTCGACGGCTTTGAAGGGGCGCTGGACAATACCGTAAAGGTCGCGGAGATGTGCAACCTGGAATTTACCTTCGGCAAGTACCACCTGCCGGAATTCCAGCTGCCTCCGGGCTACGACAGCTTCACCTACCTCAAAAAGCTCTGCGACGAGGGCTACCGGGAGCGCTACGGCGACGACGACAGCCACCGCCAGCAGCTGACCTATGAACAGAACATGATCGAGAAGATGGGGTTCACCGACTACTTCCTCATCGTCTCCGACTTCGTCCGCTACGCCAAGGGCGCCGGGATCCCCGTGGGCCCCGGCCGCGGCAGCGCCGCGGGCAGCATGGTCAGCTACTGCCTCCACATCACCGATATCGACCCGGTGAAATACAGCCTCTACTTCGAGCGGTTTTTGAACCCGGAGCGGGTCAGTATGCCGGATATCGACATGGACTTCGGCGACACCCGCCGGGGCGAGGTGGTGGACTACGTCCGCCGTAAGTACGGCGACGACCGCGTGGCCCAGATCGTCACCTTCGGCACCATGGCCGCCCGGGGCGTCATCCGGGACGTGGGCCGGGTCATGAACATGCCCTACGCCGAGGTGGACCAGATCGCCAAGCAGGTGCCGGGCGCCCTGCACATCACCCTGGAGGACGCCCTGCGCCTCAGTAAGCCCCTGCGGGAGCTGTACGACACCGACGAGCGGGTGAAAAAGCTCATCGACACCGCCAGGGCCCTGGAGGGCATGCCCCGCCACGCCTCCACCCACGCCGCCGGCGTGGTCATCACCCGGCGGCCGGTGTACGAGTACGTGCCCCTGGCGAAAAACGACGACGCCGTGGTCTGCCAGTACGTCATGACCACCTTGGAGGAGCTGGGCCTTCTCAAAATGGACTTTCTGGGCCTGCGGAACCTGACGGTGCTGGACGACGCGGTGAAGATGGTCCAGGAGCGCCAGCCGGACTTCCGGCTGGAGGACATCCCCGAGGATGATGCGGAGACCTTCGCCATGCTCTCCGCGGGAAAGACCAGCGGCGTGTTCCAGGTGGAGTCCGCCGGCATGACCGGCGTGTGCGTGGGCCTCAAGCCCCGCAGCATCGAGGACATCACCGCCATCATCGCCCTGTACCGCCCGGGACCCATGGACTCCATCCCCCGCTTCATCGCCTGCTCTCAGGACCCCAGCAAGATCAAGTACCTGCACCCGTCCCTGGAGCCGATCCTCTCCGTCACTTACGGCTGCATCGTCTACCAGGAGCAGGTCATCCAGATCTTCCAGCAGCTGGCGGGCTACTCCCTGGGCCAGGCGGACATGGTGCGCCGGGCCATGAGCAAGAAGAAGGCCAAGGACATCGAGCGGGAGCGGGAGGCCTTCCTCCACGGGGACCCGGACCGGAACATCACCGGCTGCGTGGCGGGCGGCATCCCGGAGGCCACCGCCCAGGCCATCTACCAGGACATCTACGACTTCGCCAACTACGCCTTCAACAAGGCCCACGCCGTCTCCTACGCCGTGGTGGCCTACCAGACTGCCTGGTTCAAGTGCCACCACACCCGGGAGTACATGGCGGCGCTGCTGACCTCCGTTCTGGACAACTCCGATAAGGTGGCCGGCTACATCAACGAGTGCCGGGAGTGCGGAATCGCCCTGCTGCCGCCGGACATCAACCGCTCCGCCGACCGCTTCACCGTGGAGGAGGGGGGCATCCGCTTCGGATTGGTCGCCATCAAGAACATCGGCCGGGGATTCATCCTCTCGGTGATGGAGGAGCGGAAAAAGGCGCCCTTCCGGTCCCTCCAGGACTTCTGCGAGCGCATGGGCGGGGGAGACATCAACAAGCGGGCGGTGGAGAACCTGATCCGCTCCGGTGCTTTCGACTCCACCGGCGCCCGCCGGTCCCAGCTGATCCAGGTGTACGAGTCCATCATGGACGCCGTGGCCGACAGCCTCCGCCAGAACCTGGAGGGGCAGCTGGACTTCTTCTCCATGGCGATGGGACAGCAGGACGCAGCGCCTGTAAAGGAGATCCCCATGCCGGATATCCCGGAGTTCACCCCCCAGGAGCTCATGACCATGGAGAAGGCCACCACGGGACTGTACCTCTCCGGCCACCCCATGGACCAGTATCGCCAGGAGGTGAAGGCCCTGCGGGCCCCCACCATGGCCTCTATTCTGGAGGACTTCGCCCAGGAGGGGGGACCCACCCGCTTTGCCGACGACCAGCGGATCACCCTCTGCGGCGTCGTCACCGCCAGCAAGACCAAGACCACGAAGAACAACTCCCTCATGGCCTACGTCACCGTGGAGGACGACACCGCCTCCATGGAGCTGCTCTGCTTTGCCCGGGTGCTGGACGCCTGCGGTGCCTACCTGAAGGAGAACCAGGCGGTGGTGGTGAAGGGGCGCCTCTCCGTCCGGGACGAGAAGGCCCCCCAGGTCATGGCGGACAGCGTGTACCCGCTCTCCACCGTGAAGGGCGGCACGCCGCCGCCTCCCGCGCCGAAGGGGGAGAAGCTGCTGGAGGGGCAGACCCTCTATCTGAAATTCCCCAGTATCGACAGCCCGGCTGTGCGGCACATGAAGCTGGTGTTCAACATGTTCCCCGGCACCACGCCGGTGCGGATGGTCATGGCGGACACCCGGAAGGTCTACGCCGCCAGCGTCCTGCTGCACCGCGCCCTGGTGGAGGAGGCCCGGGAGACCCTGGGCGCGGACAACGTGGTGGTCAAGTGACCGCCGGAAACCGACAAAAAAGCGCCCCGTGTCCACTGGACATGGGGCGTTTTTCCGTCTCAGTCGCGGGGGTTCAGCCGGAGGATCAGGCCGGTCAGTCCGGCACCGACGGTCACAAAGACCGCCTGGAGAGCCCGGAGGGCGGGGCCCTCGTTTCCGGGGATGGGGTTGGTCCGTGCCCACAGCACCAGGGCCACGGCCAGCACCGCCGCGCCGGCGGTGAAGATCCAGGCCCGCCGTTTCTTTCGCAGAAGGGCGCGGACAAGGATGCCCGCCAGCAGGGGAAAAGCCAGGAGACAGGCCCAGTTCCAGAGAATGATGCCCATAGGTCCTCCTTATCTGCGCAGGCGCAGCCCCGCGCCGCAGAGCAGGGCCCCCGCCGCCGCGGCGGCGAACAAAAAGGCCCAGATGGCGCAGAGCTCCTGGCCCCGGGGCGTCAGAAACAGCAGGGCAAGGCCGGCGGCGGCCAGCGCCGCCGTCAGGAGCCAGGCGCGCGGGTCCTTCCGGATGTCGAAGCGGAGGAACGCCCCCGCCAGGGCGCCGATGAGGGCTGCGAGGATCGTGGGGAACATACCGTACGCTCCTTTCGATCAGACCGCGTATTCTTAAATGTGCGGGACCCCTCCGGGCGTCACTGGTCCTTGTCCTCCTCGGGGTCCGAGGACATCAGCACCCGCATGATCTCGCTGTACAGCCGCTCCGGGCTCTTGCGGAACCGCTCCGCCAGCATCTTGGCCATATCCTCCCGGGGGATGGCCAGCTTCAGGTCCATGACGCTGCCCATGTCGTCCTCCAGGGAGAAGGCGGCGGTGTAGGTGCCGTTGGGACGCTGGGTGACGGAGGCCTTCACCTGGCTCTTGCGCCGGAGCTTGCGGTTGCAGGCGGCCAGGTTCTTGTCGCACCGCAGCCGCACGGAGTAGGGCAGGCTGGACTCGCAGATGCGGCTGTTGCGCAGGCCCTTTTCGGTGATGGCGTAGAGCCCCTCCTCCGACAGCGTCAGGTGCTCCGTTTTCACCAGATCCGCCAGACACTCGGAGAAGTCGAAGTAGTCGATGGCGTCGTCGCACAGCGTCAGATCCAGCACCGTGTCAAAGGGAATGGGCTCGATGACCCGGGCGGTGATGTAGAGGATGAGGAACTTGATCTCCAGCTTGTCGCGGATAAAACCCCTGCCGGCCACGGCGGCACCTCCTTTCCAAATGGATGATGATTCAAACCCATTATACCCCAAAATCCCGCTGCCGTACAGAGCGAAAATTGCGCCTGTCGAATTCTGTCTTGACGGGGCGGCCCGGGGCAGGGTATCATGAGGTTCACATCACAGAGAAAGGGGCGGGAGCATGGGCAGACAGATGCTGTGCGCGCTGCTGGCGGCGCTGCTGCTGGCGGGCCTGACGGCCTGCGGCGGGGAGGCGGCGAAGGAGCCGGAGGAGATCCCGGAGGAAGCGGAGGAGGAACTGCCGCAGCCTCAGCCGGAGCCAGCGCCCTGCGTCCCCGCCGGGACCAACCCCCTGACAGGGGAGCCCATGGAGGAGATTTACGAGTCCGACCGGCCGGTGGCGGTGATGTTCAACAACCTGAAGGCCGCCCAGCCCCAGCTGGGTATCTCCCAGGCGGATATCATCTATGAGGTCCCCGCCGAGGGCGGCATCACCCGGATGCTGGCCCTGTACCAGAGCCTGGAGGGGGTGGAGACCCTGGGCAGCGTCCGGTCCACCCGGCCTTACTACCTGGAGCTGGCCCTGGCCCACGACGCCCTGCTGGTCCACGCCGGCGGCAGTCCGGAGGCCTACCGGGACATCTCCGCCTGGGGCGTGGACAACATGGACGGGGTCAACGGCGGGTCCGACGCCGATATCTTCTGGCGGGACCAGGACCGGCGCAGGACCATGGGCTATGAGCACAGCATGGTGACCTCCGGGGAGAAGATCCTCGGCTATCTGGCGGAGGACCACTTCCGCAGGCAGCACGAGGCTGGATATGAAGAGGGGCTGACCTTCACGGAGGACGGCACCCCCGCCGGCGGCACGGCGGCGGAGCACATCTCCCTGAAATTCTCCTATTACAAGACCGGTACCTTCGACTACGACGCTGCTTCCGGCACGTATCTGGCGGGCCAGTACGGCGGACCCTACACCGACGGGACCGGCGGCGCCCAGGTCAGCGCCGTCAACGTGCTGGTGCTGGAGACCTCCATCTATGTCAACGCCGGGGACTCGGCGGGCCGCATGACCGCCAAGCTCACCGGGGAGGGGGAGGGCACCTTCTTCTGCGGCGGAAGGTCCGTGCCCATCCGCTGGAGCCGGGCGGACCGGTACAGCCCCTTCGTCTACACCCTGGAGGACGGCACGCCCCTGGCGCTGGGCCGGGGCAGGAGCTACATCTGCATCATCAACCCCCGGGACAGCACCCTCACGGTCAGCTGAGACCGGCGAAACTTCCGGCGGAGCGCCAGTCCGGCGCTCCGCCGTCTGCACCCATCGGCGGGCGGCGCATACACTGGATTGAAAGAGCTCACTCTTTCATCCAGCTACTTATTTTAGGAGGTATTGCAATGCCCGAGAAAGTCATGCCCGGTCCCGTGGGGGAACCCTGCGGCATCCGTGAGGCGGTTTGCATCCATACCAGGAAGATCTTCGATTCCTGCCGTGAACAACATGGAGCGGTTTTGAAGATTGTGCTTAAATGAAATCGACGAGCGTGATGGAGAGGGCGAAGTCTGCGGGCTTCGTCTTTTTCTCTTTGGTGTACTGGATATCTGCGATGATGGATTGCAATAGCGCTTTTCTGGCCGGTATGCTGGACTCCTGATAGTGGGCCAGAACGGTTTTCAGCTGCTCCAGCTGCTTTTTCTGATTTTGCGACTTGGCGGCGCGGAGATCTTCGTTCACATCAGACAGGGCTTCCCGCAGGCGCCTTTCTTCAGCGGTGAGGATCTGCATGCGCTCCGTGAACAGGTCCTTGGAATAGGTGCCGTCCTCCAGCAGGGTATAGAGCCGGTTCCGGCGGTCCTCCAGCTTCTGAAGCTGCGCCTCCAGCTTCTCATGAATGGCGTCCAGGGCGGAGGTGTCCGGCTCCGTTCCGGCCTCTATCTGGACCTCCAGGCCGGCGGCCATCTGCCCCAGTTGGTACAGAACGGCCTGTTCCACATACTCAAATTTGGCTCCGGCGGTACAGCCCTTCGTGGGGCACAGGAGGTATGCCACCCCTTTGTTTTTACCCATCATGTTCATCAGCCGGCCGCACTTGGAGCAATGCACGAGGCCCGCCAGGGGAGAGGCCACATGCTTGTTGTCCACGTAGAAGTACCGGGACTTCCGGCGGGCCTGGACGGTATCCCAGAGTTCCTGTGAAATGATCGCCGGGTGGCGCCCGTCGATGATCTGGATCTTGTCCTCCTGGTTGTAGATCACTTTCTTCACCCGCTCGGCTCCCACGCCTACCTTGACGGTGCTGGTTTTGTTCCACCGGATCTTGCCGATATAGACCGGATTGTCCAGGATCAGGCGGATGGTGTTCCGGTTGAACCGGCTGCCGCGCCTTCCGTGGTACCCCATGGCGTTGACCGCCTGCTCGATGCGGGTGCATCCGTTTCCGTCTGCATAGAGCTGGAAGATCTTCCGGACGCACTCCGCTTCCTCCGGAACGATCTCCAGGCTGGAAAGGCGCCCGATGCGGACCTTCCGGTATCCGAAGGGGGGATTTGCCATGTAGGCCCCGTTCTGGACCGACTGCAATGTTCCCCGGCGCAGGCGCTTGGTAATCATGCGGTACTCCCCGCGGGAGAGGAAGGTCTCCATTTCGGCGGCCTGCTCGTCCATCTCCTTTGTGAGATCGTACAGCCGCTCCGGTGTGACGATCAGGGTCTCGCTGGCCTTGAAGGTGTCCAGGATGAACCCCTGGTCATACATGCCGCCGCGCCCCAGGCGCTGCATATCCATGCACAGAACGGCTTCATATTTTCCGCTCGCCACCGCCTCCATGAGCCGCAGCATCTGCGGCCGGGCGAACAGGCTCTCGCCAGAGACCACTTCTTCGTAAATGTCCTCCGGCTCCACCAGGTATCCGTATTTGGCGGCGTATTCCGTCAAAGCAGCCTTGTGCCTGGCCAGGGTCTCCTCCAGGCTCATATGCTCTTCCGCTCTGGACTTGCGCAGGTACATGGAGGAGATCACCGGGCGCCCGGCGTCGCGGTATGTGGACAGTTCTTCACGGGTCATAGGTCATCCTCCTCCTTACTAGAATTCGCCCGGGTCGATCGGCACTGTGTCCAGGTTTCCATTGGTTTGCAGGTAGAGCTCCACCGTCCACCCGTTTACATAGCCGTCTTCCTCGTAAAAGTCAAACAGCTCTTCGGCCCTGAAGCGAGCTGTCGATTCCCCAAAAAGCTCTTCTTCTCCATACCAGAATTCGCCTGTTGCGTAGTAAAGCGTATAAGTCCCAAGTGGAACATCGACCTCCGCAGTTTCTCCGGCCCGGACAAAAAACGTAAGAATATCATCTTTACCGGTTCTGTCTTTCAGCTTTATAAAGAAATTCTCCTGGCCGCGCGTGACAACACCGAATGGCGCCACCCGGTCCCATCCGTTTTCATAAAGGATCTGCCCGGTGAAAGGGAGAGGTTCGGAATGGGGGACCAGCTTTCCTCCTGTTGACGAAACACCGGCGGCCTCTTTAGGCTCGGTTTGCGAGATCTGGGGAAGATCATTGTCCCCGCTGCGTTCCGGTGTGTTGCTTTCCGGGAGCAAAGAGACCAGAAGAACGATTACCGCAACAGATGCCATACCCAACAGGAAGCGGAGCAGATCGTCGTGCTTTCTGCGGCTTGCCTGTCGTGGAGTTTGATGGGCAGCATGGCTGGACTCACGGTGGGGAGGGGCTTTATCTGCGGATGTCTCGGTATCCGGCGGCGGGGGTGGGGGAGCATTTCTCGCTTGATGCAAAATCCAATCATATTGTGCCCTTCGGTCCGGATTATACAAAACCGCATAGGCTTCATTGAGCTGGAGCGTTTTGAGCTTTGCGATCTCCGGATTTCCCGGAAAGACATCCGGATGGAAGTATTTGATCTGTGCCAGGTAAGCTGCGCGGATCTCCTCCTGTGAAGCACTTTGTGGGATGCCTAGGACATCGTAGTAATTCATGGAGCCTTCCTTCTCTCTATATCAAAACAGAAAATCAAATACAAGAAACTTGTGAAAAGTGTACATTGATTACAGCTTTTTTGTATGATACGCTTATAGAACAAAAGTTCGATTAAACGGAAGGGGGGAGAGGGATATGGCCGACGAGAAAGCCATGGAGGCGCTGCGGATCTTCCGTACCCTGGGAGAGCAGGAGCAGATCAGGTATCTTTCCCGCCTGCGCGCTCTCGCAGAAAAGCAAGCTCCCGCTCCTGTTCCGCCTCGGAAAGCCCCCTGAACAATCTCAAAATTTCCGCTTCGCGCTCGTCCTCCGGCTGGAGGGCGGGCGCCTTTTCTGTTTCCGGAGCCATGGACAACGCTGCGTTTCCAAGATCCAGCGTCAGCAATGGCTCCGGCTCGGTGCCCAGGAGATACCCGACGCTCACACCGAAATAGGAGGCGATCTTATCGGCGTTCTTTGCGGAGAGGCCGGATCTTCTGCCTTTTCGGAGTTCTGTCATCACATTTGGGCTGATTCCAATGTCTTTGCAGAGCTTATACCCGGTTATTCCCTTTTCCTTGCACAAAAAATCGATTCTGTCAGACAAAACAGACATAAAACGACCTCCCGTTTTGTGTGATCCAACAAATCACACAAAACGGTAATTTTCGCCTTGACTATCACACGGAAAGGTAATAGTATAAAAATATAGCGATACCGTTTTGCGTGATATGCTGCTGTCCTACTAACAAAAGTATATTACACAAAACGGTATATGTCAACGACGGAGAAAGGAGGGAAAGGCGTGAACCTGACCCCGTATGGGAAGCAGATCAAGATCCGGCTGATCGAACTGGACAAGCCCCAGACGTGGCTGATTGAGCAGGTCCGGGAACGGACCGGGCTGTACTGCGACAGCAGCCTTCTCTACAAGCTGAGCACCGGTCAGCTGAACGTGCCCAAGATCCGGGCTGCTGTCGACGAGATCCTTGGCCTGGAGGAAAAGGGGGCGTGATGGAGGCATCGGACAAGGCCGGGCCTCCATAGGATGCAGGGGAGGTGAGGGACTTGGAGGACAATATCATCATGAAGGACGGGAAGCCCTACCGGGTCACCTCTTACAGCGTGGACTTCGGGCCGAAAAACGGCGTTGCCCGCGTGACGGTTTACGACCCCTGCATCAGTGAGGCGGCTCAGCAGAGACGGCGGGAGGCCATCGTGCGCAAGTGCGAAGAACTGATCCGCCGGGGATGGATGGTGTAAAGGAGAAAAGCGTGACAGGATTTGAGTTTGCGTTGGTTTTGATCGGAGCAGGGACGGCAGCCGGGTGGCTGTTCCGTCTGGTGGACAAGCTGGAGGAACGGAAATGAAATCATTTGAGGAATATCTGGCCGAGGAGGCGGCTGTGCGGGACCGGGCTCGGTTCCTGCGGCTGAAGAAACGGCGCCTGACCCGGGAGGAACGCCGCCGCCGGATGCGGCGCTGCATGGCTGCGCTGGTGCTGATCTGTTTCTTCCTGGCGGCGTTTTTGACGCTTCTGGCGCTTCTGATGGTGCCGGTATCCGCCGGGCCGCCGGTTTATGCAGAAGCCGTTACAGAGGCTCCCGGTGGGCACAGCGGCGATTTCCTGCCGCTTGTGCGGTGCGCGGGGGATCACGGGCTATGACCAGGGAGGAGAAGATCACGGCGTTTACCATGCGCCTGGACGGATACACCTGCCGGGAGATCGGAGAGCGGATGGGGTGTACCGGCGAGAACGTCAGCGATTCCCTTCTGCGGGTGCTGAACAGACGGCGGCCCTTCGCCCGCTGCATCTACCCTGAGATCACCCGCTGGATGCGGGAAAGCGGCACCACCGCTGTTCGGCTGGCGGAGGCCGTCCACTATTCACCCGATACCGTCTATGCCTACCTGGGCGGGTACAGCCGGCCCTCTGAGGCGTTTGAGGAATGTCTGGAACAGGTGATCGGTATCGGGAAGGAGATCCTTTTTCAGCCCCTGGGACCTTCCGGCGGGGAGGCGGCGGAATGAACGGGCGGACAAGCCTGGATGTGGAGATCCAGATGCTCAAAGACATGGCCTTCCGGTATGGGAGGATGATCGACCGGGCCCGGAAGGCCCGGGAGGAAGGAGGCGGAAAGATGCACCGCTGTGAGATCTGCGGGGAGCGCTTTGACGAGCCCCTGATCGTCAGCTGGCGGGAGGATCTGGACGGGGAGGGGCACTGGGAGACCTCTTTGCAAGTCCTCTGCCCGGTCTGCAAATGCCCTTACAATCAAGAAGAGGAGGAACCGGCATGATACATAAGACATCGACCCTGAGCATGACCCGTGAGGAATGGCTGGCCGAGCGCCGCAAGAGCCTGGGCGGGTCCGATATGGGGGCGGTACTGGGGATGCACCGCTATTCCAGCCCCTACGCTGTGTGGGCGGACAAGACCGGCCGTATTCCGGATCAGGAGGACAATGAGGCCATGCGTCAGGGGCGGGACCTGGAGGACTATGTGGCCCGGCGCTTCACGGAGAAGAGCGGGAAGAAGGTCCGGCGGCTGAACGCCATCCTGCGCAGCGACGATTACCCCCACCTGCACGCCAACATCGACCGCGACGTAGTGGGGGAGGACTCCGGACTGGAGTGCAAAACGGCCAGCGCCCTTTCCTCCCGGCGGTTTGCCGGCGGGGACTTCCCGGAGAACTACTACTGCCAGTGCGTGACCTATCTGGCGGTCACCGGGTACCGGCGGTGGTACCTGGCGGTCCTGATTCTGGGAAAGGGGTTCCAGATCTACCAGATGACCACGGTGCCGGGAGACGATATGCCGGAATGGTGCGAGAGCAGTCTCTATGTGGGACCGGAGGAGATCGCGGCTCTGACCGCCGCGGCGGAGCAGTTCTGGTCCGATTATGTGGAGCGGGATGACCCGCCGCCGGTGCATGGCGAGCGGGCCACGACGGAGGCTCTGGAAACCATCTATGCGGAGGATAACGGCGGGGAGGTCCAGCTTTTGGGCCGTGAGGGCCTTTTCCGGGAGTATTTTGACCTGAAATATGCCGCAGACCGCATAGCAAGAGAGATAGACGCCATCAAGCAGACCATCATGGAGGACCTGGGGCAGGCGGCCTCCGGTTCCTGTGAGGGGTTCTCCGTCACCTGGAAAAACCAGACCCGGATGCTCTTTGACGCCAAGCGGTTCGCCAGAGATCACCCGGGTATGGATCTCAGCGGGTACTACAAGGCCAGCGTCAGCCGGCCGTTCAAGATCACGAAGGAGGATGCAGGCAAATGAAGGAGAACGCCATTCAGGCGGCCACCGCCGCCGCAGCCGGGAAAAAGGGCCCGGCCACCATTCAGGACTACATCAAGGTCATGCAGGGGGAGATCGCCAGGGCGCTGCCCTCCGTGCTGACGCCGGAGCGGTTTACCCGGATCACCCTCTCGGCGCTGTCCACCAATCCGACGCTGGCGAAGTGTACGCCCAAGAGTTTTCTGGGGGCCATGATGACCGCCGCCCAGCTGGGTCTGGAGCCAAATACGCCCCTGGGGCAGGCCTATCTGATTCCCTATCGGAACCACGGCGTACTGGAATGCCAGTTCCAGCTGGGGTACAAGGGTCTGATCGATCTGGCCTACCGCTCCGGCAGCGTCAGGACCATCCAGGCGGAGGTGGTCCATCAGAACGATGTGTTCGAGGTGGAGTATGGCACCGATGACCGCCTGATCTTCAAGCCGCTGCTCACCGCAGACCGGGGAGACCCCGTCAGCGTGTGGGCCATGTTTCAGACCAAGGACGGCGGCTACGGCTTTTCCGTCATGAGCATGGAGGACGTGCGCGCCCATGCCCGGAAGTATTCCAAGGCCTTCAGCAACGGCCCCTGGCAGACCAATTTTGAGGAGATGGCGAAGAAAACCGTGCTCAAGCGGTGTTTGAAGTACGCGCCGCTGTCCACGGAGTTCGTCCGGCAGGCGGCGGCCGACGAGACCATCAAGACCGGCCTCTCCGACGATATGTTCGCCCTGCCTGACGAGACCGTCATCGAGGCGGAGGGCGTCGAGGTGGACGGGGCCACCGGCGAGGTTCTGGACGGCGCCGGAGCGGAGGGGGCGCCGTAAGGCGCCCTCGGGATCGTGGTGAGCGATATGGCGTGGTTTGAGGCCCATGACACCATGGCGAAACACCCGAAAACGCTGAAGCTGGCCCGGCTTTTGAAGGTGGACCGGCGGTACGCCGTCGGGCTTCTGCACGATCTGTTTTCCTGGGGGCTCACCGCCGCCCGGAAGGACGGGGAGCTGACGGGGCTGGAGGCCGGGGACATTGCGTCCGCTCTGGATCTGCCGCCCGGGAAAAAGGGAGAGGCCGGTGTGGCCGCTCTGGTGGAGAGCGGGTACCTGGATGTCCGTGGGAATTCCTATTACATCCACGACTGGTACGACTACGCCGGAAAGCTGATGGACAAGCGGGAGAGTGACCGCCGGAGGAAAGCGGAGGCGAGGCGGTGACAGCCCGGACATTCTGATGAAATCCGTCGGAGTTCCGCCGGAATTCCGCTGGACGTCCTTTGGACTTCCTGGAGAATTCCAGAGGAAAAACAGCGGAAATCCGCCGGAAGTCACGCGGAATTCCACTCGTAACCGTACCTAACCGTACCTAAGAGTATATTGATACTGATAGTTTTACTTCTACATGGGGGAGGAGGTATACGATACCTGTCCTTCTGCCGATAGAAGGGAGGACTTATGCAGACCGAGGAATTTGAAAAGATCTGGACGCTCTACCGCACCCTGTTTCCCGCCTCCGCCGCCAAACTCAAAAGCGAGAACATCAAGATGGTCTGGCGCGTGGCGCTGGCACCGTTCGCCATGGACGATGTGGTGGAGGCGTCCATGAACTGGGCCCGGAGAAATAAGTTTTTTCCGGACATCGCGGATATCACGGGCGGCCTGGCGATGGAGACGAAGTCCGCCGCCGGAGAGGATGCCGCCGCGCCTGAAGGTATGTGGCTCACCGCGGATATGCTGCCGTACATCCGGAAGTTCTACGGAGAGCTGGCGGAAGCCCGCCGCAGGCAGATGCACGCGGCGGGCCTGGAAACCTGGTTCGAAGCGGAGGCCCGGGGCGTGTCGTGGCTGGATTGGATCGGGCGGTGCCGGGCTGTGTACGGGGAGGACATTCTCCCTGTGGCTCCGGACCCGGCGGAGGTTCCGGACCATGCCTAGGACATGGACATGCCCCTACTGGGTGCGGGAGGAGAAGCGCTGCATCGTCTGCCAGGCGGCGCAGCTGCGCTTTACAGATCGTGCCGCGTTCGCGGAATTCGCGGGGCGGTACTGCTCCAGCGTCTCCGGGTGGAGGGACTGTACCCTTGCCCGGTTCTGCACGGAGCAGTATGAAAAATCAACATCAACGGAGGAATACCGATGAACAAACAGTGCGTTGCAAAGCAGAAGAGCAAGCGGAAGGAGCTGGAACTCCTGCGGAAGAAGGACAGGGCCTCCGTCCAGGAGATCCTGCGGCTGCACCAGGAGGTACGGAACGTCCGGGAGGCGTCCAGACGGGCCCTGGAGGACGTGACGGCCATGTGTGAGGCCCTGATGGTGGCTGCCATGGACGGCCGGGAGGAGATCGTCATTTACCCCTTTGCGCACAAACACGCCGACAGGGCCCTGGGCTTGCAGGCGCTGGATGATGGAGGGATCGTCTGCCGCCTGGTCTCTCCCGGAGAGGGGGGCGCCGATGCGTAAGGGAAAGAACCTGCGGCGGATCTCTATCCTGGTCACCGCACAGACCGCCGGAAATCTCCAGCGGTTGGCCGATATGGAGCAGATCCCGCCCGGGCGCGTCATGGACAAGCTGGTCCGGGACCGGATGGTGGCGCTGCGGATGGGCGGACAGTGGAAGGGGGAGCGGTGGTAATGACACTGCCGGATATCGGCCAGACAAGGCTGGATGAGGAGATCATCGTGGACAGTTTTGCCGGGGGAGGCGGGACTTCTACTGGGATTGAGTTGGCAACGGGGCGGGTGGTGGACGCCGCGATAAACCACGATCCGGACGCCATCCTGATGCACAAGACCAATCATCCATACACCATGCACTATCAGGCAAGCGTTTGGGACGTGGACCCAAGAGAAGTTTGCCGGGGAAGAAAAGTAGGATTGTTCTGGGCCTCTCCGGACTGCAAGCACTTTTCCAAGGCAAAAGGCGGAAAACCAGTGGACAGGCGGATCCGGGGGCTGGCGTGGATCGTCCTGCGCTGGGCCGGAACGGTGCGCCCCCGGGTCATCATCCTGGAAAACGTGGAGGAATTTCAGACTTGGGGTCCGGTTCGCCGGGGGCGGCCTGTGAAGTCGAGATCCGGGGAGACGTTCCGTCGGTTCATTGGACAGCTGGATGCCCTGGGATATGCCGTCGAATGGCGGGAACTGGTGGCGGCGGATTACGGCGCTCCCACCACACGCAAGCGGTTTTTCCTGATCGCCAGGTGCGACGGGCGTCCCATCGTCTGGCCGGAAGCCACCCACGCCCCGGCGGACAGCCGGGAGGTGTTGGAGGGACGGAAAAAGCCGTGGAAAAGTGCGGCAGAGATCATCGACTGGAGTCTCCCTTGCCCCTCTGTATTCGACACGCGGGAACAGATCCGGGAGAAGTATGGACTGTCCGCGCAGCGGCCTCTTCGGCCCAACACCATGTGGCGGGTGGCCCGGGGGGTGGACAAGTTCGTGATCAAGTCCTCTCGGCCATTCATTGTGCCAGTGGGGTATGGAGAGGCGTCGGGGCAGCTCCCGCGCGTACACGATATAGACGCACCCATTCCGACGGCGGTTGGGACCGGGAAACACGGGGGTTGCCAGCCATACATGGTTCAGGTGAACCATTCAGGGGCATTCCGCGGGCAGCTGACGGGAGAACCACTGCACACCGTTACCGCAAAACACGGGTACGGTGTCGCGGAGCCGGTCATGGCGCCGCTGACTGCAACAAACACCACAAACAGCATAGGGGCGGGAGCGGACGCTCCGGTTCATACCGTGACAACGGCAGGCAATCAAATGATGATTACGCCGACGCTGGCAGCCATTGGACAGACCGGCGGCGGAGAACGGGGAAGAAAGGTCACGGATCCGACGCACACGCAGGTGTCAAAAGCGGAAGAATGCCTTGTAGCACCCTCTCTGATCCAATATCACACGGAGCAGTCGGAATATTTGCGTGGGCAGGAAGTCACCGGGCCGGTCATGACCATCGACGCCGCTAACCGCTACGGTCTGACAGCAGCCGGTCTGCTCAAATACTACGGCAGCGCCCGGCACGGGCAGAACATCCGGGACCCGCTTCACACGGTCATGGCGAGGGACCGGGAGGGCCTTACCCTGGCGCATATGGCGAAATTCTACGGGACAGAGTTTGGAGAACCCATGGGACGGCCGCTCTCCACCGTAACCGCCAGCGGAGCGCACCACGGTGTTGTGGAGACAACGGTGGTCCGGGCAGAACCGGGCGCGGATCTTCAACACTGGCCGGAGATCCGGGACCTGCTGAACACCTACTGCGGGTATAACCTGGGGCCGGAGGACGTGATCCTGTTTGAAATCGACAGCGCGGCCTATTTCCTGGCAGACATTGGCCTGCGTATGCTGACTCCCCGGGAGCTATACCGGGCAAACGGATTCCCGGACGATTACAAAATTGACCGGGATTACAAGGGAAATGTTTACGGGAAAAGCAAGCAGGTGGCCCGCTGCGGGAACGCGGTTCCCCCGCCGTTTGCAACCGCATTGGTGAGGGCGAACTTTCCGGAATGGTGCAAAAAGGCCATTACCACGATGGCGGAATTTGAAAAGTCGGTGGCAGTATGATGGATGACTGCACACTTGCCCTATTAGGCGACCGCGCCGCAGCGGATCGTATCACAGAGCGCGGGGAGCTGCTTCCGTGCCCTTGCTGCGGATGCGGCCCAACAACGAAAGTGCAAGAAGTTGAATATGGACTTAGCGGGACGATTATTCGTTGTAACAAATGCGGATTATCTTTGTACAGCTCAAGCAAAAAAGCAGAACTTATTCAAGGCGCAGTTAGAAATGTTCCGATAGAAAACCACACGATCATAGGGATTAAGCGTTGGAACACCCGCGCCCCGATTCTGAGCGCGGAGGAGATGGAGATGCTGGAGGGGGTAAAATGATACAGCATGTATGTGATAGATGCGGATCAGTTATAAATCCTTCTGGAAGTGCGGTATTTGTCACTGTTCAGAATGGAAACGCAAATGCATTTGAAAATAAAAGCGAGTTATGCTGTTCGTGCGGCATGTGGCTGAAACGGTTTTTGGAGTGCAAAGCCAAAATTGTCGAGGGAAAGGGGGCTCAACCATGACGCGGGAAGAAGCAATCAAAACGATTGAGTTCGCCAAAACGTACATCAGCAAAGACGGAATGATAAGACAAGCCATAGACATTGCCCTCTCCGCCCTCCGCCCCGTCAGCCGGGAGAAGGTGGAGAAGGTGTGGCCTGGGTGCGAGGCCTGTAAAAACGCAGGTTTAGCGATTGGAGAGGTTCAGTTTTACGGACCTTTTGAAGGGTCTATTGATGTATCTGGTAACATGCAGTATTGCCCAAACTGTGGACGTCCCATTACACTGGCAGCGCAGGAAGGGCAGTTGGAGAGATTGGAGGCGCTGAAAGATGGAAAGGGCGTATAGAAAAAAGCCTGTTGTGGTTGAGGCTGCACAGTGGACAGGAGAAAACCACGCAGAAATGTGTGAGTTTATCGACCCGGAAGTATTTGAAATCATCCCTCGAGTTGGACTTGTTATTCACACCCTCGAGGGCGACCACCATGCAAGCCCAGGTGACTACATCATCAAGGGCGTAAACGGGGAATTTTATCCTTGCAAGCCGGACATCTTCGCCAAAACGTATGAAAGCGCCGCCCTCACCCCGCCGAACGAGCCGCTGACATGTGATGGATGTACTATGCAAGGAGAACCTGATTGTTATACACCATGTTCACAGTGTATCCGAGATCCAAGAGTATGCGACTACTATGACCGCCGCCCGCCGGATGGGACGGAGACGGGGTACCCATCCGTCTCCCTGGCGGCGGAGCGGACCGGCGGGCAGGCTGCCCGCATTTCCGCCGCTTGCCGGACGGGGATCCCCTACCGGGGGGTGATCTGGAGGTATGCCGATGAGAATTGATGTGAGCCGTCTGGGACCGGAGGCCCAGCGGCAGGTCCTCAGCAAGATGCTGGTGGTCAAGGCCCGGGAGAGCAAGTACGGCAGCCGCAAGGCCGTACGGATGATGCCCAACGGGGAGCTGCGGCGGTTTGACAGCCAGAAGGAGGCCCGCCGGTACGACGAACTGACCGCCCGGCTGCGCGCCGGCATGATCCGGGATCTCCGGCTCCAGCACACCTTCACCCTTCAGGAGGGCTATGTCAACAGCGATGGGGACGCCGTGCGGGCCATCACCTACAAGGCGGATTTTACATACTGGGAGATGCCGGCATTCTGGAGGGGGTACGAAGAGCAGTGTCCGGCCGACAGGTGGAATTTCGTTGTCGAGGACGTCAAGGGGGTCCGCACAGAGGCCTACAAGATCAAAAAGAAGCTCATGGAGGAACGCGGATGGCGGGTCCGCGAGATATGAACGATGGAAATTGGAGATAGGGTCCGGCGGGAGCCGGTGACTTTCATGCTCTCGGAGGAAAAGGGGCCCGGGCACCGTCCGACGGTGGAGGGGACTGTGGTCTGGATCCATCCAAAGAGGCGGTTCCACACCGTGGAGTTCCATACGCCGGGCGGTCCGGTCCGGGAGTGCTTCCAGGGGGGGTAGCCCTGGCTTGGGCGGGAGTAGGGAAATCTGCTCCCGCCCGCTTTTTTTCCCGCGGGGGAGAGAGGGAGGGTAGGGGAGGAGAGGGGGGCATGCTTTTGTGCGTATGACAGGGGAGGATCGATCCTGTGAGGGCGGGGGCGGCGGATGGCCCTTTGCAGCATCTGTCCGTTTCTGCGGCTCCCTTTGACGCTTTTTTACCGCCGGACTGCTACGCTGGATCTGAAAGGGGGGAGGCGGCCGTGGCGAAAAGTAAATACGACACCCACGTGCTGCCCAACATCAAGAAGATCTCCAAGTGGGCGGCGGCGGGGGCAACGGCAAAGGAGATCGCCGGGAAGCTGCGCATTGCCTACTCCACGCTGCGAAGGTACCTGGATCTGGGCAGCGAGGGGGACGAGCGCTATGCGGCGCTTTGGGAGGCTTTCGCGGGGGCGTGCGCCGTGGCCGACGATCATGTGGAGGCGGCCCTTTACAAGCGAGCCTGCGGCTATCAGTGCGAGGAGACCACGGTGGAGGAGAAGCTGGACCGGGACGGGATGGTCCATACCCTGACGAAGAAAGTCACCAGGGATATCCCGCCGGATCCTACCAGCGCCATGTTCTGGCTGACCAACCGCCGGCGGGACCGCTGGAAATACCGGCCTGACGATTCCCAGGGCGGCGGGGACGGCGGAATGGAGACCGGCGTGGTGGAGCTGCCGGCCGTGGCGCCCCTGGAGCCGCCGTCTGAGGAAGGTGGGGGGCCGGATGGATAACGGGGCCCCCGCCGGAGCCCAGCGTCAGCGGGTCCGGTGGGGAAAGGACGAGCAACGGAGCGGAATGGATGTTCGCCGCCATGCGGCGGACGGAATGGAGCGGAGTTTGTGAGGACGAATGTGATCTGGCGGCCGCAGCCCAAGCAGGCCGTTTTCATGTCCCGGGCGGAGGACGAGGCCCTTTACGGCGGGGCGGCGGGAGGCGGCAAGTCTGACGCCCTGGTGATGGAGGCCACCCGGCAGGTGCATATCCCTTACTACCGCGGTCTGATCGTCCGCAGGACCTATCCCCAGCTGGAGGACCTGATCGGAAAGACGCTGCGGCTGTATCCCAAGGCGTTCCCAGGGGCGAAATTCAACGAGAGCAAGCACGTGTGGAAGTTCCCCAGCGGCGCCGTCATCATCTTCGGCAGTGTCCCTCACGTCAAGGACAAGTACAATTTCCAGGGAAAGCCCTACGACTTCATCGGGTTTGACGAGCTGACCCAGTTTCCCTATGAGATCTACGATTTTCTGGTCCACTCCCGGAACCGCCCCAATGGACCGGGCACCCGGGTGTATGCCAGGGCCTCCGCCAACCCCGGCGGCGTGGGGCACGCCTGGGTCAAGGACCTGTTTATCACCGCGGCGCCGCCCATGCAGACCGTTTGGAAGCGGGTGGAGATCCAGGAGCCGGACGGGAGCGTCCGCTCCAGGTACCGCAGCTCCATTTTTGTGCCCTCCACGGTGTTCGACAACCAGGCGCTGCTCCGGAACGACCCGGATTATCTGTTCCGCCTGGGCTCGCTGCCGGCGGCGGAGCGGGACGCGCTGCTCTACGGCAACTGGGACAGCTTTGCCGGTCAGGTGTTCATGGAATGGCGAAACGACCGGGATCACTACAAGGACCGCCGCGGCACCCATGTGATCGACCCGTTCCGGATCCCGGAGACCTGGGCTGTTTGGCGGAGCATGGACTGGGGCTATTCCAGGCCCTTTTCCGTGGGCTGGTACGCCGTGGACCACGACAAACGCCTCTACCGGATCCGGGAGTTGTACGGATGCACCGGGGAGCCCAATGTGGGCGTCAAGTGGTATCCGGATAAGGTGGCTGACGAGATCCGGCGCATCGAGAGCGAGGACCCCAATCTCAGAGGGAGGAACGTGATCGGTGTGGCGGACCCGGCGATCTTCTCCGATGCCGGAACGCAGAGCGTGGCCGCCAGCATGGAGCGCCGCGGCGTGTACTGGCAGGCGGGCAACCACGACCGGCTCAACGGGAAAATGCAGATCCACAACCGGCTTGCCTTCGACCGGAACGGGCGGCCCATGCTCTATGTGTTTTCCACATGCAGGCACTTCATCCGCACCATTCCGGCCCTGGTGTACTCCGAGACGGATGTGGAGGATGTGGACACCGACGGAGAGGACCATATTTACGACGAGTGCCGGTATCTTTGCATGGAGTTCCCGGTGGCCATGCCGGTACACAAGCCGCCGGCGGTGAAGCCCTACGACCCGCTGGACACTGACACGGAGGACTACGATCCATACGAATTTTACAGGAGGCTCGGATGATGAGTGGATTATTTGGATTTGGACGAAATCAGGGCAACCGGGTGCCGGATGGCCCCGGGGCGCAGGCGGGGCCCGCTGCCGGGCCCGTGGGCGCCGCAGCTGCCGCCGGGGTGTCCCTGCTGCGCAGCGGACGGACCCGGACCATGACGCAGGAGCGGCTTGCCAGGGCCCGGGAGACCCTCACCAAGTACAAGGACGGCAAGACGGCCCTGGAGAACCGCCTGATCGAGGAGGAGCAGTGGTACAGGCTGCGCCACTGGGAGTACCTGCGGCGCAAGAAGGAGAAAGACGCCCGGACTCCGGAGCCTACCTCAGCGTGGCTGTTTGACTCCATCGCCCAGAAGCACGCCGACGCCATGGACAACTTCCCGGTGCCTGCGGTTCTGCCCCGGGAGGAGAGCGACCGGCAAAGCGCGCAGCTCCTGTCCGACATTTTGCCGGTGGTCCTGGAGCGGGCGGATTTCGAGCAGGTCTACAACGACAACTGGTGGGAGAAATTGAAGCATGGGACCGCCGTCTACGGCGTGTTCTGGGATTCCGACGAGGAAAACGGACTGGGGGACGTGGTGGTCCGGGACATCGACCTTCTGAACATCTTTTGGGAGCCGGGAAAGCGGGATATCCAGGCCAGCCGGAACCTGTTTATCGTGTCACTGGTGGACAAGGACCTGCTCGCGGAGGAATATCCCAGGGCAAAGGGGAGCATGGATTCCCAGGTGATCACCGTGTCGGAATACATCCACGACGAGAACATCGACACTGCCAGCAAGGCCCTGGTGGTGGACTGGTACTACAAGGTCAAAAGTCCAAGCGGCAGGACCATTCTCCATTACTGCAAGTTCGTGGGAGACACGGTGCTGGAGGCCACGGAGGATGATCCGGAGTACCGGGAGACGGGCCTCTACGACCACGGGCTTTACCCGGTGGTGTTCGACGTGCTGTTTCCGGACAAGGATTCCCCGGCGGGCTTCGGCTATATCGCGGTGGCAAAGGACCCCCAGCTCTACATCGACAAGCTCTCCGGCGCGGTGCTTCAAAACGCCCTCATGTGCTCCAAGCCCCGGTTCTTCCGCTCTGCGCAGACAGGCGTCAACATGGAGCAGTTCTGCGACTGGAACCAGGATATCGTGGACGTGGAGGGATCTTCTCTGGACGAGACGCGCCTGCGGCAGATCGAGGTCCAGCAGGTGCCGGGGAACGTTCTGGATGTGTTGCAGCTGAAGATCAACGAACTGAAGGAGACCACCGCCAACCGGGATTACAACGCCGGCGGCACCACATCCGGCGTGACCGCGGCCGCCGCCATCGCCGCTCTCCAGGAGGCGGGAAACAAGACCAGCCGGGACAGCATTTCCGGCAGCTACCGGGCCTATCGCAAGATCGACTCCATGGTGGTGGAGCTGATGCGGCAGTTTTACGATGTGGAGCGGTCCTTCCGGATCGTGGGCCCCAACGGCGGGGAGCGGTTTGAACGGTTCTCCAACGCCGACATCCGGGATCAGGAGCTGCCGCCGGCGGTTCCCGGCGGAGAGACCATGGAGGGATATGTGCCCATGTTCCGCAGGCCGGTCTTTGATTACGATATCAGAGCTCAGAAGCGGTCTCCCTTCTCCCAGATGGCTCAGAACGAGATGGCGAAGGAGTTCTACTCCCTGGGATTTTTTAACCCGGAACGGGCACAGGAGAGCATGGCAGCCCTCCAGATGATGGACTTCGACGGGCACGATCAGGTGATGCAGCAGGTGCAGCAGGGCCAGACGCTGCTGAACATGCTGACCCAGGCCACCATGGAATTGAATATGCTGCGGGCGGTCCTGGGTCAGAGGACCGGAACCGTGTCCGCTCAGGCCGGAAGTTCTGCGGCGCCGTCATCCGGCGGAGGGACGGGCCGCGGGATCGGAGCGGAGGCCCTGGCAGCCCAGACCGCTCATGGAGCCGATACGACCCCTTACGGGCAGGTTCTCATGGAGCAGTCCAGGCCCGACATGAGCCGTACATCGGGGGTATCTGTCAAGTGATTACGATTAACATGTGTTCGGATCCGACGGAGGACGCCTACAACTTGCGGATCGAGGGACACGCCGGATATGCGCCGGAGGGGCAGGACATCGTGTGTGCCGCCGTTTCCGCCCTGGCGCTGTCCCTGCATGGATGGCTGGCCGCACATCCGGAGATCTGCCTTTGGGCCAGCCGGGACAGCGGAGGCAGCGCCCGGTTCCTCTTTCACAGGACGCCCGGCTCCAGGGCGGTGTATGAGATGCTCTCCGCAGGCCTTTCCTCCATTGCGGCGGAGTACCCGGAATACGTACGCATTTCCCGTGAAGTCCTGCACTGAAAAATTTTTTTCGGAAATTTGACGCTTTTTGGACGGCTCGTTGTTACGCTGGATCTGTGGCCGGAGATCAATTTCGTTCCTCTTCTTCATGGATGGATGCCCTCCGCGGGGCTGAAAAGCGGCGGAGGGCATTCCGATCCGGTTTCCGGACCCACTGGACACGGGACAACGCCCGCGGAAAGGAGGCCCCTATGGGCTATCAGAAATTCACGCTTCTCCCTGCGCGGCTGCAGCTGTTCGCCGGTGACGGCGGCGGTTCCGGTGACGGCGGCGGGGTGGCCGGTTCCCTTGGCGCTTCCGCCAGCGGCCAGGCGGATGATTCGGGCGGGGAGCAGCCAACTGTCCTCTATGGCAGGCAGGACGGAGGCTCCACGGAAGGTCTCGACGCCGGAGACGCAAACAATACCCCCAATGCCGAAAAAGACGGCAAAGAGACACTCAAAGAGCGTCAGGCCCGGTATCGGGAACTCATCAACGGGGAGTTCAAGGACTTCTACCAGCAGGATACCCAGCGGATGATCGACCGGCGGTTCAAGGAGACCCGCGGTCTCCAGGAGCAGCTGGAGAACCAGCGGGTGGTGCTGGACCAGCTCTCCAGCCGGTACAACACCCCGCCCGGCGATATCGCCGCCCTCCAGCGGGCGCTGGACAGCGACACCGCCATGTGGGAGACCGCCGCCGAGGAAGCCGGTATGACGGTGGACCAGTACCGCATGGTGGACAAGATGCGCCGCAGCAACGCCCAGATGCAGGGGCAGCTGCTTCGTATGCAGGCGGCCCAGCGGTCCCGCCAGCAGGTGGAGACCTGGCAGCGGGAGGCTGCGGAGCTCCAGCAGGACTACCCGGATTTCAACCTGGCGGAGTTCGTCAAGGATCCCCAGAACATGGAGTATCTCAAACACCATGTGCCCATGCGGATGATCTACGAGTACGCCAACCGGGACGCCATCATGCAGGACACGGCCAGCAGGGCCGCCCGGCAGGCGGAGACCAATGTGGTCAACAACATCCGATCCAAGGGGCGCCGCCCCAAGGAAAACGGCGCCGCCCAGCAGCCCGGTGTGGTGGTGAAGGACAACGTGGACTCCCTCACCAATGACGATATCGACGAGATCATCCGACGGGTGCAGAGGGGAGAGCACATCTCCTTCTGACGCTTTTTCCCTGTCTCTTTGCCGCAAGGAAAGGAGACAACCATATGTTCCAGAAGTTAATGACCATTCCCGCCATGCTGCAGCTCTTTGCGGAGCCCAACACCAACGTCACCACCGACGGCGGCCTCAGCAAGGAGATGAAAACCTTCTACGACAAGGCGCTGATCCGCCTTGCCGAGCCGGAGCTGGTCCACGATCAGTTTGCCCAGAAGCGGCCCATCCCCAAAAACGGCGGCAAGACCATCGAGTTCCGCAAGTATACGCCCCTGGCAAAGCAGCTGACGGAGCTGACCGAGGGCGTCACACCCGACGGCCAGAAGCTCACCGTGACCACCATCGAGGCCACGGTCAAGCAGTACGGCGGATACATCACCCTCAGCGACCAGCTGCTGCTCACCGCCATCGACAACAACCTCATGGAGGCCATCACCCTGCTGTCCTCGCAGGCGGCCCGCACCTCCGACACCATCACCCGGGAGGTCATGGTGGCCGGAACCAACGTCCAGTACGCCGAGGGCCAGGTGGACAGCCGCGCTGCGCTGGCCTATACCGACGAGACGGACAACATGAACCTCACCGTGCGGGCCGTGCGCATGGCTACCCGCACCCTGAAGAACCAGAACGCCAAGCGGATCGGCAACTCCTATGTGGGCATCGTTCACCCGGATGCGTCGTTCGATCTGATGAGCGATCCCGAGTGGAAGTATCCCCACCAGTACAAGGACACCAGCAATCTCTACGCCGAGGAGATCGGCGAGGTGGGCGGCGTCCGCTTCGTGGAGACCACCGAGGCCAAGAAGTTCGTCTCCGCCGGTGCGTCCGGCCGGGACGTGTATGCCACCATGATCCTGGGCGCCAATGCCTACGGCGTGACGGAGGTCACCGGCGGCGGTCTCCAGACCATCGTCAAGCAGCTGGGCAGCGCCGGCACCGCCGACCCCCTGAACCAGCGCGCCACCGCCGGCTGGAAGCTGATGAAAACCGCTGTCCGTCTGGTGGAGGAGTATATGGTGCGCGTGGAGACCACCAGCTCTGTCAACGACCATATCGCCAACTGATCGGGCCGCTCCCTGACTGGGGGCAGCTCCCGGAACAAGGAGGAGTATATGCCTAAGACTACCGCGAACGAAACCCAGAACACCGAGAGCCTGGAACAGGCTCCCGCCCAGGACACCCAGCAGGCTCCCGCCCAGGACACTGCGCAGAAGGACCCTGCGACCCAGGACGCGAAGCAGGTGGAGAAGGTCCGCCGGGGAGACGAACTGGTGGAAGTGGAGCTGTTCTACGACGGAGACAAGTACAAAGACCCCGTGCCGGTGATCGTCAACGGCATCAAGATTGAAGTCCCCCGGGGAAAGAGCGTGAAGATCAAGCGGAAATACGCCGAGGTCCTGGAGCACTCCATGGCGCAGGACAAGCGGGCCGGACAGATGCAGGCCCGTATGGCGGCAGAGTTCGCTCAGGAGACGCGAGACCTGGGCCTGGAAACGGAATAACCGCGAGGCACGGCAATCGGTTTGCGACACGGCGCAGGCGTCCTTTTTCCCGGGATGCCTGCGCCGTATTCAATCTGACAGAAAGCGAGGTGGTACGCTTTGCGGACCATCCATGTGAAAATCAACGGGATGTTTGTCCAGAAGGACAGCAAAAACGGCGGCGTTCAGGGCGAGGGGAACGCCACGCAGCTGCATATCACTTTGGATAATACATGGGCCGGATACGGCAAGCGGATCATCTGGCGGGATGCCAAGGGGCAAAATCCGGTTTCTCTGGTGCTGTTTGATGCCAATGGCGGCGGACAGGCGGATACCCTGGTCTATGAAACGCCCGTTCCGGCGGAGGCTCTGGCCCTGCCGGGGTGGTGCTCCTTCACGCTGGAGGGCTATCAGGCTGCCGACGAGGCGGCGCAGACCCCCGCCTCCGCCGCGTTCAGTGTGCGGGATTTCCTCCAGGTGGAGGAAAACGACAGTGTTTGTTCCCCGGCGGAGCCGACACCGGATTTTGCACAGCAGGTCCTTGCCGTGATGGGCAGGGTGGAGGACGGAATGAAAACCTATGCGCAGGATGCAGCCGACAGCGCAGAAAAAGCCGGAGAGGCCGCGGCCGCCGCCAATGAATGTGCGGCGGAGACGGCTGAAGCCGCAGCTGCGGCGTCCGGAAGCGCCAAGGCCGCGGAAGGCAGTGCGGCTGCGGCAGCCGGGGACGCGGAAGCCGCGCAGCGCGCTGCGCGGCTCTCTGAGAGCTGGGCCGCCGGTGGGACGGGCGCACGGGAGGGGGAGGACACCAACAACGCCAAGTATTGGTCTGACCGGGCGCAGGCCATTGTGGGGACGGATTATGTCGTACGGACCGGAGATACCATGACCGGCCCGCTGTACCTGGCGGGTGATCCGGAAACCCCCATGGAGCCCGTGACGAAACGGTATGCGGAGAGAGTCCTTGTTTCCTCCGCGGAGATCAAGCGCTATAACCTGGGAGGCTGAGCCATGGCAGTTTACAAGTGGAACAGATATTCCATCAAGACGACGGAGAGTACCCGGAGTGTTCATTGCGCAGCCCAAGTGGAAGCCGGCGAGGTAAAGAGCGGTTGGAGGAACTTCTTCTATACCTCGATCAAGCCAAGCATTGTCGGCAGATATTACGCAGGCACATATACAGCAGGCAGTACAAATGGTGACCGCGTGAGCGTTGGGGGCCAATATATCTCTCAAACAAGCCAGAATGTACGGCAGATTTATCAAGGATTGGACTGGGCAGTCATCAGTGGCGACCTATTGATCGGAGATTTTACGGAATACACCCTCTCTGACACTAAGGGCAATTTGCAGGGCGTATCATACAGCAATTCCAGCTCCGGCTATCCGAACGGTGGCGTATCAGGAAACTATTGGTATGAGTATGCGGGAGTTCTGGGCAATGTGACCGGGCTGAGCGTTCCGGCCATCGCCATGGAAGGCCGGGACATTCCGGTCTCCTGGAACGCCTTTACGGACGCGCAGAGCTACGTGCTGGAGCGGCGGGCGGACAGCGGGAGCTGGACCCAAATCTACTCCGGCGCGGAGACCGGATATACGGATACCGCTGGGGACTGGAGCACGGTGCAGTACCGGGTGAAGGTGGTGCTGCCCGGAAGCGTGAGCGGGGACTACACCACTAGCGCATCGGTTCCGGTGGTTTCCGCGTCGGCGCTGGTGATCTCCGGAACCGACGGGGACCTGGGAGAACTGAGCGCCGACGTGGCGTATACCTGCTCCTCCAGCGGAGACGGCGCCATTACCGTGACGGAGACCGTCAACGGTGTTTATGAGCGGACCTTTACGGCGGTCAACGGCGCCGCCAACAAAATTTCGGTGCTGGATCTGCCGGTCGGCAGCGGGACCATTCACCTGACGGCTTCCACCAACCCCGGCAGCGGCGTGGTGACGGTGACCAGGGAATGGAACTACACGAAAACCGCCCCTGCGTTTGCGGACAGCGGCGCCGTCGACCGGCTGGAAAAGGACGGGAAAAACCTTTGGCCGATGACGATTCCGGAAGCGGTCAGAGCGCCGCAGCTGTTTGGTGGGGACCTGGGGAAGGCGCTGGAAAAACTGGCGCCCTTCGTGCCCGGCGGCGCGGTTTTGGAGACCGGGGCGTACACGGGCACCGGGACCTACGATTCAACCGCGAAAAACAAGCTGGTGTTCCGAAATCGGATCGCCCTTGTTTTTATCGTGCGTCTCAATCACCCAAGTGGCCTTTTAACCCCGTTCCTGGCCGGAGGCACACAAGCCGTGGCAAGTGTTGGAGGTACATCGGCAGGAAACGTCACCGTTTTCTACGAAGTAAACGGAAACGAGGTCAGCTGGTACGCCAATGGACAGGCGCTGAACCAGCTGAACGCATCCGGCGAAACGTATTTTTACGCCGCTTTGACGATCCCCGGAGGTGAAGCATGAACTATCTGAACAGGACTGCCCATGCGGACGGGTCCTATCCCGCCCCGCAGTCGACCCCCGCTCCGGATCTGATCCCACTGACGGGCGAACAGGCCGCCATGGTGGTGCGATACAGCGGGTTTGTGGTGATTGAAGAAGAGACCGACGGATCCGGAGCGATCTCCTGGAAGGTGACGCCCAATCTGGAGGCCTGGGAGGCCTGGAAGGCTGCCCAGCCGGACCCGATGGACGGCCTGCGGGCCGCAAAAGAGGACGAGCTCTCCGCAGCTTGCAACGCCGCCATCGTGGCGGGCATGGACGTGGAGACCAGCCAGGGGGCGGAGCATTTCAGCCTCCAGGAAACTGACCAGATCAACCTGACCACCGCTCTCTCCGCCGTGCAGGCCGGGGCCGCCGG